>JAIYDG010000014.1 GCA_027487625.1 Bacteroidota bacterium | reverse complement strand
GTTAGCACCATTTTGGTTTATCGGTTTGGTAAGCAAAGATGCTCAAATCATTATGGATCAATTTACTCACCAAATTATTTTACCGTAGTATGTTTGTACAATTATTTCAATATTTACCAATAGAATCTCTTTTGTTTTTATTGGTTTTACTAATACTTGGATTAAAAATAAATGATAAAACCCATAATAATTCTTATGGAAATATTATGGCATTAGGATTATTTATTATTCTTCCAATAGCCTTTATTTTTGCTTCAAATGGAAATCTTTTCGGAAATATGGTTCAAGCTAATTCCATTAATTTTTTCGAAAAAATGATTTTAGTTTTTGCTACAGCATTGATATCAATTCAGGCAAATGATTGGTTGAGTAAACAAAATCATGCTGCTGAATTTGCTATTCTAATTATAGTATCTTTAATAGGAATGTGTTTGATGTTATCAGCTGGAAATATGCTGATATTCTATCTAGGTTTAGAAATGGCTTCAATTCCAGTAGCAGCATTGGCAACATTCGATTTACAAAAACAAGAATCGGGAGAGGCTGGTGTAAAACTAATTCTATCTTCAGCATTTGCTTCTGGAATGATGTTATTTGGAATTAGTTGGTTGTATGGAAGCACAGGTTCATTAGATATCCAGACAATTTCGATGGGAATGGCTGATTCTAAGTTTTCTTCAATGGCAGAAATCTGGGGACTGATTTTAGTTTTTAGTGGATTTGCTTTTAAGATTTCTGCGGTGCCATTTCACTTTTGGACAGCAGATGTATATCAAGGTTCACCATTGAGTGTTACAGCTTATTTGGCTATGGTATCTAAAGCAGCAATGGCATTTGTATTTATTTCAATATTGGCACCATTGTTTATTCAATTACCACAAGTTTGGATTGCTTTGGTAAGTATTACAGTTGCATTAACTATTTTTATAGGTAATTTATTTGCGTTAAAACAAAGCTCCATTAAACGATTTTTGGCATTCAGCTCTATTGCTCAAGTAGGATTTATTTTATTGGCTTTAATCATGCCATCAGAACAATCTATTGTATCAATTATCTATTTTGTTATTATTTATTTGTTTTCAAGTTTAGGAATATTTGGTGTTGCAAGCTGGTTAGAAAGCAGTGGTGCAAAATCGAATCTTTCTGTATTTAAAGGCTTTTACCATGAACACAAATTCTTGAGTTGGGTTATGGCTATTTGTTTATTTTCATTGGCTGGAATTCCACCAACAGCTGGATTTTTTGGGAAATTCTTTTTGATTGGTTCAGGAATAAACATTAGTAATTTTTATCTAATTTTATTTGTGGTTTTAAACATGGTTGTATCACTTTATTATTATTTAAAAATAGTTAAGTACATGTTTATGGATGCACCACTTGAAGTTGTTGAAGTGAAGCCAATCCCACTTTCATTAAAACTAACTTTAATAATTAGTATGTTTGGTGTGATTAGCTTTGGAGTAAGCAACTGGTTGTACAATTTTATTCATCAATTATTATAAGGATTATGGCATTAAACGGAACTCATTTATTCGAAGATTTGAATGAAGTAAAATGTGCAATTGTAGAGAAAAATTGCAGTGCTGAAAGGGTAGCTTTTTTGAAAGATATTTTAGAATTCAATAATTATGAGGTTATAATCGTCAATTCTCCACCTCCAAAGGCTTCAAAAACTACTAATCCAGATGAAGTGCCTGCTGCATTGCCTGAAACCTTTACAGTTGGTGTAACAGATACAAGTTTTAGTCCAGTAAAAACTATCATCAACCGCGAATTAAAAACCAAAGATGGTAAAGTTTTAAGCATGGATTACTGGAAGCAAAGAGAAGAGAAGGAATGGTATTGGTCTAAATAGCTTGTTACTTTGATTTTTGTGAATGCAGCATTTGTAACTTTGGCTTTTAGCTATTGGCAATTGGCATCAATGTAAAAGCCTAAATTATGTTGACCCAAATAACTAATTATACAAAATTTCCTAGCCCTGAAAGGCTGAAATTCTTGTCCATATTTTACACTTTTTAGTGTAAACCTATTATAGGACAAGTCAGGAAGATAGATTGGAAATTTTCCCAAACCCTGAAAAGGCGTAATTTCCTAGCCCTGAAAGGGCGAAATTCGTTAGGCATGTTGATACGAAATTTCCCCAAGCCCTGAAAGGGTGTAATTCTTTGAGCGAAATTTATTTTGTGCTTAATGTCAAAAAATCACTCTATTCTACAACAATTTTGAATTGACTAAACGAATTACCAGATTCAATAAGCATTGAGTACAATCCAATTTTTGCATTTGGAATTTCAATTTTTGTGTTTTGTTCTGATGTATAGTTTGTATAAACCTGTTTTCCCATGATATCATAAATTCTAATCAACTTTAATTGGGTATCATTGAATTGAATATCAAATGAACCATTATTGGGGTTAGGATGAATTAAAACCGGATTAGAGCCTTCAATGTTATTCAAACCAACATTGTAGGAATCGCAAGGTTTGTTAAAATAGCTGAATTTGTATTGATATCCTGAGTCGCTATAACACCGAAGATATGGAATTCCTTCTGGTATCATAGGAAAACTTAATAATTCATATAGTTTAGGATTCGGTGAATTATTTGAAAGAATAATTTTATCAGTATAAAAACCATAATTTATTGATAGGGTTGGCTCTAAAACTTCAAAATAGAATTTTTTTAAACTATCATTTTTCATCGAATTATTCTTAAACCAATTTATACTATTTATTTTAACTGAAGTTGAAACAATTGAGTCAGCG
The DNA here is from genome assembly GCA_027487625.1 of Bacteroidota bacterium. Taxonomy (GTDB): domain Bacteria; phylum Bacteroidota; class Bacteroidia; order UKL13-3; family UKL13-3; genus CAISCU01. Next base: position 15,492 of record JAIYDG010000014.1, on the reverse strand, counting down.
AGAGAATAATACAAGTCAAGATTAACCGTATCACCTAATTTCACATGAAGGTCGAACAGTTTGTTTTTTCTACCTTTTAAGAAATAATATACCAAATTACTATCTTTAGTAAGGATTGCAGTATTCTTAGACATAATTGAATTTGTGTGATCAAATGCTTTTATTAGAGAATAATTGTCTCCATTTATAAGTGTATCTTTTAAATTTATATACTTAAAAAATGATTCACCACCAATTCCGTTTCCATCAGGTAATCCAATGTGCCAGCTAGCATTTATAGGGGCAAATTGAGCTTTGCAAATTGAAGTAATTAAAAGCAGGTAAAGGAATAGGGTATAGGCTTTCATATGTTTATTATTTAAAACCGTATTTGAAATGAATTCAAATTAATCAATAATTACAACAACTAAGTTAGACTATTTAATCCTTAGTTAAATATTAATAATTTACTGATTTGAAATTGAGTATTTAAAATTTGTTATATTTCCTAATCACCACCACCGCAGCCTCCGCATCCACTACAACCGGAATCACCACTTCCACATCCGCCACTATCACCACTGCAACTATTATCAAAACTATCTGAAAATGAATCAAAGCTATCCCAAGTGCAACCAGAACATCCACTATCATAGTTTTTATCATCCACCTTATTCATTTCAAGCAGAAGTTCTTTGTCAAGTTCTTTCAATAATTCAAATTCAATATTTGATAATAAAAAAATATTACCCTTGATATTTCGTAATACAGCAAGTGCTTTTTGATGGTCTTTTAAAATTAAATTAGGAAGTTCCTTTTCAAGTTCGGAAATTTCATTTGAAACCAATTTACTCATTTCCAATCCTTCTTTAGTTAAGCTAAATCCATCATACAATAATTGAATTAAATTTTGTCGAAAACAGCTTTTTATATTAGGACATTTTCTAATTAAGTTTTGAATATGAATATCTGACTTAGCATTTTGATAGCCCATCTTAACCATATGTCGGAAAAGTATTTGAACTTCATCACTTTTTTGAAATGGTGCTAAAAATACAAACTCATGCGGAAGTGCTTGATAAGAATTGAAGTTTTTGCCTGGAATTATATAATCGTAAACACGAATTCCATCTCTAAAACTAGGTTGTCTTTCTACTTCTATTTTTCTTAAAACCTGTTTTAATAACAAGTCCATAAAAGTTACTTTTAATAACTCCTTAATAGAATTGTTTTTCTTATGAATCAATAGTAGCGTTTCTGCAGGAGATAGTTTCGATAATAATTTCACTTTTTTCTAATTAATGGCTTTTTAATTATCCAATTTCTGTCGAGATTAACTCTTTGAAAATTTGTTTCTGAAAAACGAATTTCACTTGGTAACCAAATATCGACTGGAGGGGTTTGGACAAAAATAGTTTTGTAAAGTTGTTTGGTTTTCTCATACCAGTCTGTAAATTTACTATTTTCATTACTTCCGCCTTTTGTAGGTCCATGATGGATTTGTTTGTTTAATGTGTCTTTGCAAAACTCTATCCAATATGAATGAGTATATAGCAAATGGAGATGCCATACCTGATCTACCTGATCTGATGGAGTTAAAGGATGATTAGCAATACAAAGTAAAAACATGAATTTTTTGTATTCTTCAATTGTTCGCAAAGAATATTCAATTGTCCAGCCATTTTCTCTAGCTAGTCTGTCGGTAAATGTCAATGAATTTGATGGGTCGTCTAACTCAAATGAATGAATTTTATTCCAAAGTAATTCTTGCTCCGAAGTCATTTTAAATTTGCTTTTATTGACATTTCAAATTCTAAAGAAAGATAAATAGAATTATAATTTCATTTATAAATTGGTTGAAGCTAATTGTAATTATTCGTTATTAAATTTACTTTTTAGGAATTTATCACATTGTTTATCAATGTAATATATTTTTAACTTTATTTCTTCAGGATATGGTTCTGATAAGTTAATTGTTCCTATACCTTTAAGATAGCAAGTTTTACTTTTCTCTACTCCAATCCAACATCTTGAATCTGTTGGAATGAATATGTTGGAATCTTCAGTAGAATCTGAATCGGTAAATTTTATTGAGTCTAATTCCTTATAGTTCAGGTTGGTAATTTGTGAGTTTTTGTAGAAATAATCCAAAGTATTAAAGCAATTACAAGTTTGGTTATTTATTATTATAGGTGTTTCAAAAAATGTTTTTCGACCATACAAAAAATCAACATTAGGCATCAAATAAAATTGACCTATCCAAAAAGTATTTATTGTAGTACCTGAGTCCTTTATTTCTTTAGGGAATTCAGAGTAAAATTCTTCATTTAAATAACGACCAATGTTTCCATCTTTGATGAAATAGGAAATACCTTTTTTATCCCAATTATATATTTCAAGTCCAAAAATGGTGTCTTTGAATTGGTATCTTTTACCTAGTTTAATCAAAGTATCATTTGGAATTAAAGCATTCGTATAAGTTACCAATGAATCATGATGATATGTTACTAGAGTAGGGAATAACCCATTTCCATAAACGAGTCTACAATGACACGTATCGTTAAGTTGCCCATATAAAGAAGAGCTAAAAAAGGAAATGAATAAGATAATAAAAATTAAATTCATTGTTTTTCGCCACATTAAGTATGGTAAACATATTTTTATAATGTTATATTTTACTTTGATCAACAATGCTGATTTTACTTAACTTAAAACTATTGCACAATGTATTAATTTCCTTCTTAATTCTATTATATTTCTTAATGTTATATTTTCTAAAAAACTACTAAAATCAATGTCTTGGCAGGTCTTTGCTTTTAATTTTTTTAACAAAAATACAAATACTCTTTTCGCAATTTTTTAGGAGAACCATCTTTTTCTTGTTTACCTTGGCTTTGCCAATCATTTTTAATTCGGACTTTTTTGTCTTTATAGTAAATATAAATAAATTCAGGATTTCTTTCCTTTATCAATTTTTTCATTCTTCGTTTTGAAGTTCCTGTTGGACAAGGTGTTGACCATGTAATAATAATTTCAAAATTTCCATTTTCATCTGTAGTATCTGAAATTATTTCTTGTCCAAATTCGATAAAAACAATAGCGTTTTTTATTGGAAGACTATCGGTATCAAATGCTATACAATTAATTAAGTATTGACCACGTCCACCAGATGAATATGATGGATTACAATACAATAGAATTGCAATTAAAAAGGTAAATAGGTAAAACTTATTAATTTTCATCCCTTTAATTTTCAAAATGGTTTATTAAAACAAATCTGAATTTAAAATCCCCTCACTTCTTCTCAATCTTAATCGCAAAATCTTCCACACTTATATCAATTAAATTTGGGTAACCCAATGCTTTGCCCGATTTTTTCATTGGACTTACCACTCTTTTTATTGGAATATTTAAAACATTAAAAGTTTTGTGTTCATGAATTACATGCGAAGCAGTTGCTAATTTGCTTATTACTTCTGCTGTATAATTGTGTTGTTTTAATAATCCAGTTTCAGGGTCGAATTGGAATTCTTGTTTTTTTGAATGGGTAGGTAAGTTTTCAGGAAATTCTGCTTCCAGAATATTTGCTTTTTTCTCTGTCCACTTAATATCTTTTCGCATCAATAAATAAGGAAAACTAAAGTAATTCCAAAAAGCATAACAGGCAAAATAAGTCATATCCAAATCATCCCAATAAAACAATCTTCTTCCATTTGGAAAGTAGGAGCGGGCATTTTTTCTTTCTTGAAGAACATTTCCTTTCAAATCTTCTAATCTAACATCATCACCATCTAAAACTCCGCAGATTTCATGGTTTCTTCCTACTGGACAAATTTTAACATACGGTTCTTTTATTTTTAAATCAATTGAAACTGATTTAAAAAATGGTCTTTGTTTTAATGTAAAAGCCAATCCTTTTACACTTACTACTGCACTAATTGATTCTGCTTGTTGCCATAATTCTGTGCCACCATAAGCATTAATTGCTGCTTTTGCCGTTTCGCTAATCACTTCATTAAAATTTTGTTAAAATTAAACTTTTTGAAGAATTAATGCAATTACCACTTCGTCATTTTATTTGTTTTCAGCTTGATAAAAAGATTTAATTGTATTGAAAAATTTTTTCTTAAAAACAAAAACAACAATATCACAATTCTTAAATAGAATTATTTTTTAGCGAAATCTATAAGGTATTTTAAAATTAATTCTTGCTGACCGGGGCCAATCGTAAGTTCATTTTGATTGGCTTTTTTAACCATTTCAGGAACTATAATTTTCCAATCATTTTCTGTAAAATCACCGGGGTTATAAGCTTTATGGCAGGTGCTACACTTTTGATTATATATAGTATAACCATTCTCTGTTAGAGCAGATGAAACTTCTGGTTGTTTTTTTACTTCCTGTTTTGCTTCGACTTTAGGCTTGGCTTCAGGTTCCGGTTTGGTTTCAACAGATGTAGTTGTTGCAGCTTTTTTAGTAAAACAAGCGCTTAACAACAAAACAGCAAAGATGATTATAATAGATTTGTACATAAACATTTTTTTATGTCGGGAAATTATGGTTTCGATTTCTTAATATTATCAGAATATTAAAACATACAACAAACATAAATCACGCTACTCTTTATATATGCATCTTTAAATTTAGTTTTAACTTTTGTTAATAAGCTTTTCATGCTATTATTTGCTTTTAAACCGCTTGATACAACCACAATATAATAACCTCTAGCAAAACTCGAATAGGCTGATGAATATTCTATACTTATATAATCTCCATCATCTGAGCGACCTCTAGCAATATAACAACATGTATCGGGTGATTTTAAATCTTCATAAATTGATTTACAAGATATATAAGGAAAGGAGAGTCCAATTGCTGTATCAGATACAGGACTTAATTCTCTTAAATCTAGATTAATATTGAGTGATTTTGAAGCCTTTTGAGCTACAAGTAATGCTGATTTATAATCCTTACTAGAATGTATAATTAAAAAGTCCTTTTTTTCCATACAGTCGTTGTTTTCTTGAGCTGTAGCCAGAAAAGGAATTGTTAGAATAAATAGAAGTAGTAATTTTTGTATCATGGTAATCTTTTTTTTTAAAATGATTTCAATAATAATGCCGAAATTAAGGATTCTTTTAAAAGCATTTCCTATTGAACTTAACTAAAGATAGCTTCATGGAAATCATAAAATAATAAAGGCCAAAACTTGAGTTGTTTTGGCCTTTGTTGATATATCGAAAGAGTTAAATTAATTAACGATTAGCTTTTTAGTAATCGTTCCTTTGCTTGAACTTACTTTTAAGAAATAAACTCCAGTTTGAGCATTACTTAAATCAATTTGTGTACCTAAACATTCTTTGTTTTCACAATTCTTAGATAAAATTGATTTTCCGTTGATATCAAATACTTCTAATTTTTCAATGAATCCACCACCATAAATATCAACTAAAAAGTAATCACTAGAAGGATTTGGATAAACTCTTAAATCGTTTTCATTTAATATTTCAGTTGTACCAGTCATTCCACCTGGTAAATCAAAAGCTTGAACACCATCACTTCTAGAAGTATTTAATTTTTGATCGGCACTAAAACCTAATCCTCTTCTTGCAAAGTTTCTCCATAATAATTCTTTATGTGCATAACCATTATTAATTGAATCAGCCATTAGAATAGCATTTCTCGCATCAACAAAACCAGGATTACATTTTTGTAATTTTAATCCATCAATTACTAATTGCATTGCTTTGTTATTACCACCGTTACCATTATACCAATCAGGATCAAATCCATAAATATCAATCATATCCCAATAAATATCATACAACATTGAGCAGAACACAAAACCAATACCGTGCGGCTGACTTAATGTTTTAATGCTATTATAAGTAACCGGATTAATAGTCATGCTACGGCTATATTTATAAGGTCTGATACCTAATCCTGTTGAATCTTGGTTAAATACATAAGTTCCAATTCCTCTACTTACAGAATTTGCTTCCCATACTCTTGTGGTAAGAGCTAATGCAAAGAAATCACTCCAACCTTCACCTGCTTGTTCTGCATTTGTTAAACAAGACGAATTATTAGGTCCACCTGTTAATCTAGTAGAAATACCATGTCCATATTCATGAGCAATTACACCATTATCAAAATCACTATCATAAACAGGTGCAGTGCTAGCTTCAGACGAATCAGCTAATGTTGCGTTAACAGCCCCATTTTTTAAAGCACCTTTAATTAAATCACCATGAGTTTTACTAATTTGAACAGCAGGGATATTTATACCTGTTCCAACTCCAGTCATAATTGTTGGAGAAGCTGTTGAGGTTTGAGCTACGATAACAGCAATTGCTCCTAAATTTTGCATAGCAGTAATTTTAACCGAATTGGTACATGAACCTCTATCGATTAATGCAATTTTTCCTGAAATTTCAGAAGCATTTGCAATTAAAGCACAACCTGTGCTAGTTGTAGCATTACTATCTCTTACCAAAACGATATCAGCAGTTATTGGAGTTTTTGTTAATGGAGGAGTAAATGAAGCCTGAGGAGCGTTGTATACACTAGCTAAAAAGTTTGGACTATTCAAATACAAGAAATTGTTTTGAGCTGCACTATTATCGCTAGGCCACAAATACATTTGCATTCTAGGTCTAGTTCCATCAACAGGTGTAGCAAAATTTGCATTTGAAGTTCCACTTCCATCTTGTGCATCACCTTGAACATAATCGTTAGCTTTACCTAAACCGGTATAATTTTTTTGTTGAAAATTTCCGCTTACTTCATTAAATCCATAATGGTAAAAAATATCATGTAATGCATTGTTCATGTAGAACAAATTGGTTACAGATGCTGCAAGACTCTTACGAGGATTTTGAGTTTGGTCAAAAGTGAAATCAAATTCTAAATCGTTTCCACCATCTGGAGCAAATCCAGTTGTTCCATTACTTCCTAAGGTATCATCTTTAGCCCATACATTGTTTCCTCTGGTTATAGTAAATTCAGGGCCTTCAACTGCATTTGTATCATGCCATCCGAATGGAGAAGCATCTTTATCATATAAATTAGAAAGTAATTTTTGAGCGCCTTTTGCTGGACTTTCTAGAGGCAAAGCAAAAATATTATACGATTCACCACTTGCTTTTTTACCTAGGCTTGGTTTTGATTCTTCATCACCTGTAAAAATAAAATCATCATTTTTTAAAGTACTGATTCTAGACAATTCAATTGGGTTACAATGAGCGGTATAGGTAACTTGATTTAAAATCTGTGATGAATTAGCATCAACAAATACATTCCACCAATCATTTGTTTCATCTTGATAGAATTCAACACTATAAACCAATTTAATAGAACCATTTGAATTGAAATAACCTAGTTTACTATATATTTTTTCACTTGTGATTGAATTTCCCTCCCAAACCAATTTACCATTTTCAAGGTTTGCAGATTTGTTTAATGCAGCATTAAATTCCATTCCTTGGTTACGGATTGAAACTTCAAGAGCTTTTTCAGCTTGGATAGCAGGGATTTTATCTGAAATTAAATTTGAAACATTATCAATTAACTCATTGTCAAATTTTAAGATTTGTCCGTTTTTGGTCAAATGAATAGCTGAAGCTGAATTAAAAATTTCTAAACCTTCAACTGTTTGGGTAAAATAGATGTGTTTGATTCCGGTTTGTGCATCAACATAACTGCTACTAACAGCAATACTAATTTGCTCCGGATTTTTGAAACCGCTTTTTTGAAGTTCCTTTTTAATAAGGGCTTCAGGGGTGATTTGAACTTGTTGAGATATAGCTGATAAAGCTATAAACAACATGGAAAACGCAGTAAAAATTTTTCTCATGCTTTGTGATTAAAAGTGAAATATAGGAAAATTGTTCAAAAAACAAATGTCTAACTTATAGAAGTCTGTTTTTGACTGGCAATGGTTGTTTGAATTCCTAAGAGAATAAAAAATATACAAAAGGCAACACCTAACTGGGTTTCTAGTACAGCCTCCACCTGAAATGCCAATAACATCAAGGTATAAATCCCCCAAAGAAACGGGTGTGCAATCTTTTTAAACTTCCAAAGCGGATAAATCCATAAAATAAGAAACATTAAAAATCCTAAAATTCCTGTTGCAGCTAATAAAAACAAAAATTGGTTATGAGGAATAATTGGTTTTGTTACGTCTGGATATTTTTCTCTGAATATTTGAGTGTTTAAATCACGAATATCACCTAAGCCACATCCAATCAACCATGAAGTCTGTTTAGTTATTTCAAAAGCGTTTTTGTAAGAAATCATTCTACTTGCCAATGATTTATTATTGGCAGAACCATCAGATTTCATTGCTTCTAAATCTTCATTTGTATTGATGATTTTATTGCTAAACGTTGGTGATAAAAACAAAATTCCTGCTCCAGTACCCAATATTATAATCAAGGCAATTAGTCCATTTAAAACTTGTTTTTTTCTGATTATAAAAATAAATACCTGTAGGAAAATCAAACCATATAGTGCTAATAACCCAATTCTTACAGAAAAAACGTGTGTGAATATAAATAGAAAAAGAGCTAAAATAGCCCATAAGTATTTTTCAGTTTTTGGGTATTTAAAATGAAATGATACATTGAAAAGTGTCCAGCCAATAAAAGTCCCAAAAGCAGTCATTAAACTAAAAGTAGGGTGATGAGTAACTAAAGTTGGCATTACCTGACTATGTAAGTATAATTCATTAACTGCATCGAGATGTAATAGGTAAAAGACAAAAGCATGAACAGCAACTAAACTTACACAAACAATAAAAAAAGCATAGATAGAAAAAGTTTCTTTTAACTGAAGAAAAGGGCCTTTCATCCAAATTATTGGCAGAATTAAAAATGGAAGTGCAATTTGCCATCGTTCAAATAAATAGTCTTTATTTTCTGAATAGAAAAAGGAGGGAAGTAGCATAATAAAAATTCCGATTAAAGCAAAATATTCTATACCGAATTTACTTTTACAAGCTTTCCAATTAATTGATGTATAGATAATTCCACTTACTGCCATTAGAATCATACCTATACTAGCAATTGCTCTGGCAACATCAATGAGCATCATACCTGCTACAATTAGCAAGCATGAAATATAAAATAATTTGGTGCTCCAGCTATGGAAACTATTCATTCAGAATTTGATAATTTTTATACTCACCCAATCTAAAACCACTTAGTTTTTCGATGAAGTAAAGTACTTTTTTTCTGAAAGGTATATTTTTTTTATTCAAAGCAGGTTGAAAATCCCAATTTTTTTCACTGATTCTTTTTAACATCAACTGTGGATGAGTTCCTTTGTACATATCCACCGCATCTATTCCATTGTAATCAAATGACTCATTTAGTTGTTGTTGCGACTGAATCCATTGGTCGCTATGCCACAATTGGTGAAAGTTTTTTATTTTATTCGACATCATCTCAGGATGCCTTACCCAACCATAATGGTAAATTGAAGCACCTGATTTTTTAACTTTTAGCTTTTTGCCTAAAATCCTAAATCCTTGGGCATCTTTGTATGAGCGAATGTTTTTATTGTTTCGAATAACACGAATTTCGTTTCTATAAAAATCTCTTGAACTAGCTATAAAATTATAACTTCCAAAGAAATGGACATACTCAAATAATAATCCTTCAAGTGATTTATTATTTAAGTGAGTTTCCATAGCTAATTTCAGTATTAAAATATCCTTTTCAGGAAAAACTTCATCAGCTTGAATATAAAAACACCAATCTGCTTTTGGATTGATTAAGTCCATTGCTTTATCTGTTTCAACTGCTAAAACTTTACCACCTTCACGCAGAGAATCATCCCAAACTGAATGATGAATTTTAATTTTATCGGATTGAATAGATTGGATTAACTCAAGCGTATTGTCTTCTGATTTACCAACTAAAACAATTACTTCATCACATATGGGAAGTATTGATTGAATAGACTCTAAAACAGGATAATCGTATTTAGAAGCATTTCTTATGATAGTAAAACCGCTGACAAACATGATTATTTTGCTCTAATTGCTTCAACAGGATCGAGTTTAGCAGCAGACCAAGCAGGAATAAAACCTGAGATAATTCCTATTGCAACAGATACCATCAAGCCTAAAATTATATTTGAATAACTTAAGAATAAATTCAAATCAAAAAACTCTTTTACTCCTAAAGCTAAAAGGTAAACCAAGAGCAATCCTATTGTTCCACCTACAATACATAACAAAACAGATTCAACTAAAAACTCAATTAATATGAAGTAGTTTTTAGCACCCAATGATTTTTGAATACCAATTTGCTGGGTTCTTTCTTTCACACTAACAAACATTATATTAGCAATTCCAAATCCACCAACCAACATTGCAAATCCGCCAATAACCCATCCGGCAATACTCACAACTGAAAACAATTGTTTAAGAGGTTCAGATAACATAGTGGTTTTGTTCACAGCAAAATCGGCATCTTCCATGGGTCTGAGTTTACGAATACTTCTCATCACACCTTTTAATTCATCTTCAAGCATATCAACTGGAACACCAGGTTTTGCTTTTACATGAATTCTACTGTTTGTCATGTTACTATTAACTCTGATATAAGAATTTGAAGCTTTAACTGGAATAACAAAGACATTGTCCATGCTATTGTTTATTAGACTTTCACCTTCTTTTTTCACTACACCACAAACTCTGAATTGCTTACCATTAATTTTCACAAGTTTATCAATAGGGTAAATGCCTCCAGGAAAAAGATTTTCGTACATGGCCCAACCAATGATTGCAACTGGGTCACCGTTATTTGATTCTGATTCAGTAAAAAATCTGCCATAAGAAAAATCTAAAGCTCTTATGACAGAAAAATTATAACTAGCCGCAATACCTCTAACATTTTCTGCTGACCTGTTTCCTGATTTTACTGTGAAAGTTGGTAAATCTATTGTTAAAGCTGCTGCAGCACTTAATGTTGTTTGTTCACTAATTTTTTTTAATTCAGATAAATTTGGATTAGGGCGATTCATGTATTTCCACCATTTGTAGTCAGGACCAAACTCCCAAGGCCATTTTTCTACAAAAGCCACATCTTTACCTAATGATTCAACACTTTCTTGTAAGTTTTTCTCAAGAGAATCAACAATACTTAAAACCATGATGATACAAAAAATACCAATCGTGATTCCCAAAGTTGAAAGGAAAGTCCTGACTCTATTAGCTTTTAAAGCCTCTAAAGCAAAAGCACCGCTTTCTAAAATCTGATTAATTATGATAAAAACTTGTTTCATTGATTATGCAATAATATTCATTTAATTCAATGAAAACTGCACGCTTTACATAAAGGTTGAAAAGTTCAGATGAAAGGTGTAAATCAATAGCTTAAGTTTAGCCCTAAAATCCAATTTCTGTTTGGACTTGAATTTAATTCCTTTAAACTTACATACATGAACCTTATTAATTATTAAAAAACTTACTTTTAATATGTAATTACTGAAAATGAATTACTGAGAGTTTAAATGCTCAATTTCATGCTCTATTCACTGATTTAAATCCCACTTTATTCTGATTATTGTCATTTCAAAACTTGCTGCTGATTATGTTTTTTGTATCTGAATATGAATCAAATTATGCAAAACGAATTGAGGTCGGATTTAGCCACAGAAATCAATGGTGTTATTGATTTCCCAATGTTCAAATGCCTTAAGCCAGAGGAAATTTCTTTGATTGAGGAACAAAGAACACAAAAAGTGTATAAAAAAGGGATGGTGATATTTTCGGAAAATTCGCAACCCCGAGGAATCTATTTAATCAAGGAAGGTGCAATTAAACTTTTTCATTCAAACGATGAAGGGCAAGTTCAAATTATTAGGTTAGCTCGCCAAGGTGAATTGCTTGGTTATAGAGCTTTATTAGCCGGACAACCTTATAAAGGTGCAGCAGAAACCTTGATGGATTCAGTTTTGTTTTTTATACCCTCTCAAATTTTTTTCCAAATATTACATAGCAATCATGAACTTACATTAAGTATATTAAAAATGTTAGCTATTGATTTAGATGATTCTGTTCAAAAAGGAAATGCAATGTTCACAAAAACGGCTCCTGAAAGATTGGCTGAAACTTTGTACTGGATTAGAAATAATTTTGGCACAAGAGAAGATGGTGCAATCAATGTGTTGTTAACAAGAGAAGACTTAGCAAATTTCGCAGGATTAGCTACCGAAACTGTGGTTAGATTATTGCACCTTTGGGAGTCTGAGAATTTATTGGAACTAAACAAAAAGTATATAGCCATTACTAATCTTCATTCATTTGAAGATAAATTTTCATTAAGAAAAAACGAACCAGTTAAGTGGTAATTGGTTTTTTTGAATAAATAATAACTAGCTAAAAAGGGCTTGAATCATAATCGATTTAAGCCCTTTTTGGTTTTATACAAACTGAATTATGAATTATTCAAGAATGATTTTCTTTCTTATTATTTGATCTTCCGATTTAAATTCTAAAATAAAAAGGCCTTTGTGTTTTTCTGATATTTGAATTTGTTCTGGATTTTTATTTGCATTGCCTTTTAACAAAACCTCACCATTTAAATCTTTTAGCTCATAAGAAAATCTGCTTGTTTTGTTTAGCCAGTGCATTTCAATTAAACCATTGGATGGATTTGGTGAAACTTTCACCTCGTTATTTATATCAGACAATTGAATAGAAACGATAGGTGAATATTCAAAACTACCATCCTTATCAATCATTTTTAATCGATAAAAAATTTCAGATTCATTCTCATAATTGTAATCATTAAATTGATAAAATCTTTTGTTGCTCGAATTACCTGCTGCCTGAACTTGTCCGATTTTGTTAAAGTCTTCAGTGTTTTGCTGTCTTTCAATTTCAAAAATTTCACTATTGATTTCACTTGAAGTAATCCAATTTAAAATAACTTTTGATTCTTCTTTTTGTGCATCAAACGACAATAGTTTTACAGGTAATGTAGTGATGTTTCCAGTTAATGGTGAGGTAATTCTATATACATGATTTCCATTGATACCATTGTATTCATACACATCAAAACTATAATTGCTTACCATACTCAAGCCAGTCACAGTTACGGTATTGCCTGAATCATTATAAACACAAAAATTATTATTCCCTGTTTGTTGACCCATTCCGAAAAAATTTGATGATAAATAATCATTTAAATGTGTTGGCACTATTGCAGGATTTGAAGTTAAACGAGCTATTACTATTCGTTTGCCACCATTTCCTTTTGTCCAATTTAAGGTTACTGATGTATTGGTAATATTTGAAAACGATAAACTTGATGCTGAAACTGTTGGAGCAGTAATCACAAACATTCTTGCATTTGGTCTAGATGTATTTCCAGTTGTTGTTACCGCAGTTCCAGAGCACAATGAAGCGGTATTGTCAGCCCTAAACCACCTAGAAGTACCTGCAGGAAGTCCCGCTGTTAAGGCCGTTAAAGAATTTCCAGTAGTACCAGTATTATTGTTATTAAAGCAAACTTCTACAATAATATTTGAAGTTCCATCCCAATAAAAACCAGGTGAAAGAGGATGTAAATTCCAACCAATATTTGCATTATAAACAGCACTAGAAAAAACTGTTGTCAAACCAGTTTGCCAACCTGGAGTTAAGTCGTTAACAGTTGAATTTTTCATTGAAATAGAGAACCCATTTAAATTACCACTTACCAATGAACTTACATTAAAGCCAAATTCTGTTAACATACCAGCAGTAACTCCTCTAGCGCTTAATTCAGATGCTCTATATATAAATTGATGCTTTACACCACCAAAGTAATTACCATAAGGTGCAGGAAATGCTGTTGAAGTATTTGAGCCTGTTCCAGTTCCAATTGTTATAAAACTACCTGCACTTGGATCATCAATTGCAAAAACAGGTGAAATTGTATAAAAAATATTTCCTATTGGTTCAATTTTTAGTCGGGCATTTTGACTAGTAAGAGCAGCTGGTAATGTAATTAACTGAGAGCCATCATTTGGTGTTGAAGCAGCAAGAACGTGAGGAAATGTTAATCCTCCATCAGTTGAAAGTGATATTTTAACATTGGCTACATTTATAGGTGCAGCATTACTACCACCTAAACTCCAAGTAAGTGTTTGTGAACTACCAACAGCCCATAAACTTGGTGCATTTGTAATTGCAAATGGACCAGTATTCGTTACCGTAATTACTTTATTATTTACATCATAATCAACGCCTCCACATAATGCTTGTCCATCTCTAACAGTTAATCTAAAATTTAAAGTTTGAGCAGCAGTCGACAATACTTCACCAACTGGAACAGTATTGTTTAGAACGGCATTGTAATTTGGAATAAATCTAGTTGGACTTGTACTTGGATTATAACTTCTAAATCTAGGTCCTGTTGCAGATGGCGTATTTGGAGCTGAAGACGAGCCTAGGTTCATTTGTTCCCAACAATAGGTCAATGAATCACCATCAGGGTCGGTTCCAGATCCCGTTAAAAAGAATGGTGTGCCAAACGGAATTGCATGAGCAGTTGTGCCCACATTAGCAACTGGTAAACTATTTCCAGAAGAAACAATAGTTCCACAAGTTGCAGCACCAGTGGTAATATTTGTTATGATTTCATCAAAGTTGATGGTGTGAAAATAGGCATCACTGTTTGATTGAAGATTTTGTGGAGAACAAATTCCAGCATAAGCCATAATAGTACTTCCACTTCCTGGTTCATAAGCAGTAGAAGAATTTCTGTTGCCACCAGAACATGAGCCAGTATTGCCATTAAAAGAGTGGTTTCCACCAAACTGATGACCCATTTCATGAGCTACATAATCAATATCAAATGCATCATTTACAGGTGCAGCAGAGCCAGTAACGCCTCGTGCTTTGTTTGAAGCAACACAAACTGATCCTAGAAATGCAACTCCACCACCTCCAGTGCTAAATACATGTCCAATATCGTAATTAGCAGAACCAATTATATTGGTAATGTTTGTTTGATTTTCACCCAATAATGTTGAACCATTTGAATTGGTATAAGGATCTGCACTTGTTGTATAAATTAATAAATTGGTATTTGAAATCAATGTTAAACTTATACCAAATTCTTTTCTATAAACGCCTACAACTCGGTTAACAGTAGTAGTCATTGCTGATAATGCCAAAGCAACAGTTCCTCCATGAAATGTTGTATATTCAAAAGTAGCAGCTAAGGCCAAGCGGTATGTTTTTAATTGAGTTCCATTTGACCTTTGTGCAATTGAAGAGCCTGATTTATTTAAGTTTGTTTTGTTTTTAATAGGAGTTACAGGGTTAGCTTTGTTTCCATTTACAACTTCAATTTCATTAAATTTATTTTTTGCTTTTAAATCTTTTTTGAAATAACTGATGTAATATTCAGTGGTTGATTTTGCGTAAGGGTCAACAAATACAGAACCTTCCGGAGATAATATCATAGCATGAAATCCTTGTAAGGTTATGTCAATATGAACACTAGCTCT
>JAIYDG010000479.1 GCA_027487625.1 Bacteroidota bacterium | reverse complement strand
TACTCGACCAATTTTCGCAAACATTACTCTAAACGCTATTTCTATCGATGTGCTTCCGAAGCTATGCCTTGACTCACTGGACGAATAAGGTGTGGTGAGTAATTAAAGCAATTGCAGGCGTATTAATCTGTCCAACATTGTTCGTTTTTTGAACTAAAAAGGGCATAACTGATAAGCATGACCTAAAACCAAGCGGATAGGATTGTAACGAATGTGAAAATGTATACCTCCAAACATGACCCTTCTGGACAAGTAACTTTGAGACGATTTGCAGGGCACTGGTTGATCGCCTAAAACAACATTTCGCAAATTTAGCTGGGAGATAATTTGGCGATGACTCACCCAGGTGCAGTGATTGATGGACAGTAACTGCGAAAAAACTGTGATGTTGTGCGCTCATCCAATATGAAATCGAATTCACAGAAACCTTCAACTGAAAGAAACGTATGGCGCTGTGCGAGAAAAGAGTAGCTGCATTCTTTGTGAGGAAGGGGAAGGGAAACATATAGGTGCGCTTTGATAAGGCAAGATTATGGTTACCTATACTGCCGAACCGATGGGAACAAAAGTTCGTACAATCGAACATAGGATTCCAGCAGCGATAGAAAACTTTTACGCAACGATTGCACATCATCTTCTGCAAAGGAATCCGCTCGGTCGATGTAATGATCAGCCATGTCACTGCCGTACTATTGTACCCACATTTTTAATTGAAAATGTTGTTTTGAATTCATAATATTCGCTAATAGTCAAATAAATGTCTGCTCAGCGAGACCATGATAAAATCATATGTAGTTGTTAATCCTCACCTCAACGATTAGCTTAATGACACTCGGAGCAATATCGCCTTGTAGAAGTTGCAGATAAGCGATCTGTGCAAAATGAATGCCCAGCGAAGCACAGCATTCCAAAAGAAGAACTCCATCAACCCTATCATAATAGCGAACAGAGATGAATTAATTGACGTGTAATTGGGAGAAAAGGAAACATCTAGATGAAATCTCCATTTTCAAAACACATTCTCATGATTGTGATACCTGGCAATTACAGTTGGCTCTAATTTCAAGGTTGCTAATGCTTCTCTCAAGGACGTCACAGTGGACTGAATTTCTTTCAATGTTTGAGGAGGAGTCTTCTTGATGGATCTTACATCCCGCGCAATCGACTCCAAGAACAGCATTTGGTGTGCATGAGAGCTTGTGATAAAAGAAAACGATTTCCCAACAAGCCCTCGGTTGAAATTCGGATGTGAAACCACGCTTTTGATTTCTTCAACAGTCAGGTGCTTGAATACATTATTTAGTCCAGAAAATGGCCTTTGTTCATCTTGGGCACACTTGATAGTCAACAAGTTTACAAATCCCTCACGATTGTCCAACGAAAAGTCACATGAAAGCGGTTTCCCTTGCCCATTCAAATCAGCTTGGCTTGTTGGAAGTTCAAGTTGTGCAAGGTCGGCCAATAATGATTTGGAGGCTTCGAAGGACTTTGACGGTGGAATTGTTGAGCTTAGTTTCGCAAGCAAGCGCCTTGATTCCACTGAAAGGGTTGTGAAATCGATAGATTCCTTCGCTGAAGCAAGCTGCCCTACGAGCTCAACAACGAGCGGAATGGATAAGGACCTCGCCACCGGGTTCTTCAGAAGATGTCTTGCAGCAACCTAAAGTGAGAGATGAGTATTACAACCTAGTTGGAATAAGTGTTCAACTATTGCTTTTATTTTTATTTTGTAAAGGACTTCATGGCAATATAGTAAGGGTCAAATACGCATAAGAGAATACACATAAAGAAGGAGGATTAAATTCCAAAATGTATTGATGAGAAAAGTGTTGAATGACCCAAATATCTTACATCCAGAAGCTCCATGGAGGGAGTCAGCACTTGCAGCAACGCCGACACGGATGGCACCAATTGGGGTCTATTTCCAAGGTGCTTAGTAAACTCGAGGACCTAGATGCATTCGACAGCGTTTGCTGAAAATATGTTCAGGTAAAGTATCTAACCTGCATGTTCCGAGAGATGCTAAATACTGATCCAAGTTGATAAGGAAGTTTGCTTCCTGTCCTCGAACACCCTTTAAATACTTTACCAGGGAAACGACGTTGAGATCTTTGATATTGTGGAGGACATGCTTGGTAAGGGGGGATAGAGCGGTCAAAGAGTCCTAGAAACGAAACAGAGAATTCAGTTATGCTTTCAAAAAATAATATGGAGATAGGTATAGTGTTGCCAGCAGTGCGATGAACGAGTGACTTTCCAGACTTACGATGAGGTTCTTTGCTTGTGCGAGGTCAATCCTGGTTTCGTAAACACGCTTTGCAATGGCAGATAAAGCCAAAAAGGATGCATGGTGCAGCACTTTGCCGGTGAAGCTATTTGACGGATAGCATGATTGAAGCACTCATTTCGCATACGTCATCAAACGCTCACATAGAATCGTATGGAAAGGAGTGTATGGCGAACAATGTCAAAGCGTAAATGATTGTCGAATAACTTACCTGGTATCATCTGGGTTTTGCAACGACACCCAATATTTCAAGTCGTACACACAACCAGCAGCAAACAAAAGGCGGAGAAGAGACGCTTGGCATTTCACATGAGGCAACTGAAATACATTCATAATGATAGACTTCACGGCTCCCTCCTAGATAAAACGTATGTTTTTTTTAATGATAGCCAATCTTATGCATTATATCACAGGCAAAAAGGAAAAGATGAATTCATGTTGCAATCAAGAAGCAAGGCTATTTTTTTGGTTTCTTTGAAGTGATTGATTTGTATGGAGGGTTGCAACTTTAAATGTTTGAATGATAGGATTGAAAAAGAAAAAGAAAGAAATATGCCATGATTTGGAACTAGATAAAGCAGAAGAACGAGATTTTCATCGGTCATGTGCAAGAGAATGACCAACCTCCGGAGACTTTAACGCATTGACGATGTACGCTTGCGTGTATTCACCAAACTTTGTGCATGTTGCGTCGGCACTGAGTGTTTTATATTTTGAAAGTACATAGGACATGCACTCAAGAATGCTGCAAGCGACGTCCAAAATATAGCTGCGGTAGGGACCAAAGTCCTTGGTTTCTATGATTGAAGCAAGACGTAAATAAGCTGACTCAATACATGGAAGAAATCATGTCATTGCAAACCAAAGATTTCAG
>JAIYDG010000293.1 GCA_027487625.1 Bacteroidota bacterium | reverse complement strand
GAGCAAAAAAATTTTGGTTAAAATTTTTTTTTGAAAATTTTCTAAGTGTCTGTTAACCTGTTGCCATTTTCAAATTGGGCGAAAAACGACTAAGTCCAGGAAGGTTGAGTACTGAAAAATTACAACACCTCTAAAAGCCAAACCGCGTTACACTGAGCGATTCACTGTTACTATAGCAATGTTTCCCAACTACGAGCTCTTTGAAGCCAATATTACCAAATACACGGCAGCCAACTGCAGAAAGTAGGACACCTGTTTCTGTGGTTGGCAGCCAGAAAGTAGCAGTAGAAGGCAAGATTATCCCCAGTTGGCATCCACATCCAGGCTATTTCTGTGTTTGGCGTCCACATGTTTCTGTGGTTGGCCTCCATCTCAGGTGGCCAGACTTCAAAATCTGCCCAAGTACAAGCTTTTTTAAAGCAATAATACCAATCCTGCCCAACTACAACACTCCTATTTTACCTATTTTACCATCTCCAACCTCTGATCTCAACCCCAGGAGCAAAAAAAAAATGTTCGGACTGTGAAAGTCCAGAGTGGGACATGCTCAGATGCACTGGAAGTAAGATTTTTTGGAAAATTTTGAAAGTTGTAAAATTTTTTTTTGACCAATTGAAATAATGGTTTTAGAGAGATGTGTATTCAAGATAAAAGCTCAGGCTTGGTCTCCCATTTCCAAAATGGTGCAGATTTCTCTGATCTGACCGCGGGGGGCCGAGCTGCGGGCCCAAAACTCGCAAGGGGTCAGTGAGTATCCGCAGAGGTGGCACATTGCAATAAAAAATTTTCTACTGGCCCTAGCTCTTTACAAATTGAATGGAAAGGTGCCCCAGGTCGTGGGCCTCCTCCAGTTAAATCCTGTCCCCTCTAGAGCCAAAACTCTGGTAGCTATTCCCAAATATGTGGCCATTTTTGGCTTCCACAATTCACAGCAGATACCCAACTATTTTTGACCAATTGAAATAATGGTTTCAGAGAGTTGTGTATTAATGAAAAAAGTTCACATGTGCTCTCCCATTTCCAAAATGGTGCAGTTTCCCAAAATCTGACCACTTTTGGCCAAGCTGTGGGCCCAACATTTTTTTTGTCATGGAAGCCTGATCTGGCAACATTGGCAATATTGGCTTCAAAAAGATCGTAGTTGGGCAAGATTGGTATTATTGTATTCTAAAAGCTTGTAGTTGGCAATATATGACTTATTTTTGTCAAAAAGCTTGTAGTTGGGAAGAATCACAAAAGTTATATACAATATACTTTGACAAATTTACTTATACATGTGGATGCCCTTGCGGATACAGGTATCCAATTTGGCATCCACGTGGCATCCATATGGATGCTGCCGCGGAAACCAGCACTCACATACAGTCAAAGTCCTTTTTGGGCATCCACAATGGAAATTAGTTTTCCGCGGTGCTTCCATATGAATGCCAACTGGGGATACCAGTATGCAGTGTGGAAGCCGGAAAAGGACTTGGGAGAATCCAACATCAGGGGTGAAAAAAAAGTTGGGATAGAGCCAAGCTGACTACAGATAATGGTAGCCCTTTCAATTCTGAACAGAACTGTGTAAGGGGGCCTCTCTAGCTGCAGGGAAAGAGGACCTGAACCCCACATGGAAGCCACAGGGCATCTCGGGAGTTTCCGCAGTGGCTTCCATCGGAAAATGAAAAAAAATGTTGGGACCACAGCTCAGCCAAAAGTGGTCAGATTTTGGGAAACTGGACCATTTTGGAAATGGGAGATCAAATGTGAGCTTTTTTCATTAATACACTAAGCTCTCAGAGCATTATTTCTATTGGTCAAATTTTTTTTGCTATCTGCAGTGATTTGTGGAGGCCAAAAGTTGACACATATTTGGGAATAGCTCCCAGAGTTTTGGCACTAGGGGGCCCAGGATTTAACTGGAGGAAGCCCACGACCTGGGGCACCTTTCCATTCAATTTGCAAAGTGCTAGGGCCAGTAGAAAATTTTTTATTGCAATGTGCCCCCTCTGCGGATACTTACTGACCCCTTGCGAGTTTTGGGCCCGCAGCTCGGCCCCCCGCGGTCCGATCGGAGAGTTCCGCACCATTTTGGAAATGGGAGACCAAGCCTGAGCTTTTATTATGAATACACAACTCTCTAAAACCATTATTTCAATTGGTCAAAAAAAAATTTTACAACTTTCAAAAATTTCAAAAATTTCAAACTTCAACAATGTCTGAGGTAATACTTGCATATACTTTACTCCATCTTTTTAAAATTTTTTTAAACCTATCTGGGGAAGGTGCCACTGGACTAATTATTTTGATCTTCACGCTGTGACGTAGAGCTCGACGAGATCTACGTCGTGGTTTCGGGATATTAGCTCTGCGGTGAAAAATGTGCGCTCGGCAGACGAATTTCCGGCGTGGAAGCCCCCCCTCACAGCTCAGCCCAGGGTGGCCCTAGGGCCTAGTGATTAAAACCACCCTGACCAGAATTTCCTGCTCATTCTGACCATCTGAGTGCTTAATTTGAAAAAAAAATTTTTGACTGCAGGCACAAACGTGGAAGCCAAAATGCCAAAATGTGGAAGCATTTTTAGCTATCACTACAAGAATTAAATGACCTACATCAAGGACTGTGCAGAACAACTAGCTCCAGTCCTCAAGTTCATCTATGACAAGGT
>JAIYDG010000440.1 GCA_027487625.1 Bacteroidota bacterium | reverse complement strand
ATTCGTCTCACACACACACACACACTTGTTGCCAATTTAAGTGGGGCAACAATAACAAGTTTTAGTTTTCCCCTTTTCCGTTTTTCCTTTTTACGTCTAAAGTTCCAAATACAACATATCGCAAAACATAACTTTGACCTTGTTAAAAAACATAAACACATTTTTGGTGAAGAATTTTATTATGCCATTAATTTGATTTTATAAAATAGCTAACCTATCAACCTATCAACCTATGGTCAACCTATCTAACAGAAACTTATTACCAATTTAAATGTTAAAAAACATAAAAACATTTTTGGTGAAGAATTTTATTACGCCATTGATTTGATTTTATAAAATAGCTAACCTATCAACCTATCAACCTATCAACCTATGGTCAACTTATCTAACACAAACTTATTACCAATTTAAATGTGGCAATGATAACAAGTGAGAGGCCTGGTCAAACGGGGCCTCTGTCGTTTGACCGTGGCGAGGTCTGAGTAGGATTTGGACTTCGGTCTTTAGTATTCTTGATAGTTTACCTTTTTATGCTTCTTTAAAAATAATATTTACTATTCTATTCCATGTCTTTTAAAACAAAATAGTTAGGAAACTAAATATTAAATTTTTATACTTTTGCAAAAATCAAACTTTAACTCTGATTTAAAAAAGAGGTGGCGCTTTCAAAAAAACTTTTGTTTTCGAAAAATAATAAAACTTAGATATGAATTAAGTGACGCTTCCGTCTGTGCGGTTCAAAAATAAATATTTAAAGTAGTCAAGATAATAAGTAAAAATTTGTTTTCCTTCTTTTTCAAACTTTGTGTTTCGTCATCGCATTTTATTTCGAAGTCTGCCAAGACTTTATTTTTAAAAGACCATTTTGTCAGGAAAAAAGGGAAACGTGCAATTACGTCTTGTCCCGGACATAATAATGTTTTGGTTTTGGAAAAGAATAAAAATGAATTTTTGCACATTATTTATGGCCAGAGAAAGTGAATGAGAAAGAAATAAGGCACTTTTATATCTAAAAAATCAAATCAATCTAATCTAATTTCATTTCAATTTTAGGTAAGTCAATTTTTTCGGTTTTGAGGACAAACATTTTATGTGAGTTACATTTTTGGATTTTTTCGCGTGCGAAATAGGTTTATTTTAATTGCCTTCGACAATACATTCATTCGGCGTGACGCTACAAGTCAATAACAAACTTGTAACCTTGTCGTATTTGCCGTTGAGGTTAAGCGACTTCAAATTATTTATTCCGCTCTTTGACGTGTCTTGGGGTGGGCCCTCGGGGAAAACCTAGCATTCTCGTGACGATTTTGTGTGAAACTGGTAACTTTGTTGTTTTCGGCTTGTTTTTTCTTAATGTGTTTAAAAATCTTAATTTAACATGTCTAGTGCCTACTTTCGTGTAACTTCGCGTTTGTATAAAAACAGAAAACATAAAACACATGAAATGACATGATTTTTATTTTTCAAAACACACATGACTGTTTTTTAATAATGTGAAATGTTAAGGTCAAAACCAGATGCAAGCAAAGCCAAACAAAGATAGTGTTTTAATTCGTTATGCTGTTCCTCCAAAAAACGAAGATTTTCGGGCGTTTTGGCGTCTCTTGCAAGAGCAATGTTGAGTTCTATGAACGATCTCTGTAAGTAGGTTTTCAGTACGTCGTCAACCATGTTTCTCGGAAGAACTACATGTCTCCATTCGTGATAGTCTGCGTCGACCCTCAACTTCAAAATATGCCATTGTTCTTCAATGTTAGCCATTTCTAACTTTTGGGTTGCTCGACGGAAACACTTGAAGACGTTTACCTCAACAATACTGTGGCAATCTCTTTTCCAGTCTGGCAAGGCAGGCGGCGAGGGCCCTCTTCTTTTTTCAGCTTGTTTTCGCTCGTTCTCAATGCGCAAACTAATGGTCAATTACAGGTCATAAACTTTGCGCGCCTCCTCGGCCGTCGAAACGTGCGTAAAAAATGCAAACCTTGCGCACACGTCTGTTATGTTTTTGGAGAGTGACTGTGTTGGGGACAGATAAAATATAAAATAAAGCTAATTTTAGAAATATGTTTGAAACTAAAAAAGTTATTCTACGTCTTTGACGTAAGAAATGAAAAATAATCAATTCAGTTCCTATTTTATATTTTTTAGTCCAAAATTCCAATTTTAAATCACGAATTTAGTAATTAAGTTTATCAAGGATGATTTCTTCACCACTGCATGGCATTGCCAATAAGGTAGGGTTGGAAGATAAAAGGTGCATTCAATATATTTAATCTCGTGAAAGAAAAATCTTAATATTTGAATTAGTCAATTTATTTCCAGATTTAAGACAAAAAATAACAAAAGATTTTTTTGAAAACCATTAGTTTGAAGATTTCTTTCTGTTTTCTTGATATATTCGAATCAATTGAGCTCGACCAAGTCCAACTAATCGAGCAGACGAACCTTCTTGCTGAAACTCAAATTTTGTTTCACCAAACGTTACTTTTTTGCGGGACCAGTCCTGGCTTGTCAGTAAAGAACCCCTTCCAAGACCCCGTGGGTTCACTTTTGAGATGTGATTCATGGGATTTTGAGAAAAAGATTCTGGAAAATCTGGATCACATTCATAAGGAACAAATGATGATCCATAGACAATAATTTTCTCGTCCTCATGAGGGTTTCGGTTGGAAAATCGGATGATTGGCTGATGTGGACATTCTTTAATGTGTGACTCCAGATTGATTCTTGGAATGTGATGTCTCGCGTTGAAGGGGCAAATGGCAAAGTCAGCATCAGGATAATTCTTTTGGCATTTCGTGAGATGATATTGCATTCGATCAAGCCTGACGGAGTGGTGCTCGTTGTAAGGACACGTAACAAACGTTTCATTTGATGCCATCTTTTTCTTTTTTTAACACGTTTATTGTAAACGAAACGTAATTGTTCAAAATTATCTTGTTTAAAAATGTGACAAGAACAAGCAGAAAAGAAACAAAAACAAACATGCACGATACATGCATTTAGGGCTACGCCAATGATGTTTTCAAAGGTTTAACTGCATGGCATCATTTCCAAAAGACTCATTTTATTTTCAAAGAAAAATTGAGAGAGTAGTATTTAGTTAAGGTACAGTCATTGAACTTATAAAGACGTTCGGAAAGTGAGAGGGGTAGAGATACACGTCACGACGCCCGTCACAAACTCCGTCGTCGAGTGACGAGGGAGTTTTGAAAATGAGTTGCTTTGATTTGATTTTCGCACATGAAAAGAACAGCGTAATTTTTTATTTTATAATGTATCTGATTCCTTGAATCAGATCATTATTTCGTGATGAAAATTTGTCACT
>JAIYDG010000233.1 GCA_027487625.1 Bacteroidota bacterium | reverse complement strand
TTGGAAAAAAAAATAAAAACCTTCTTTAAATCTGATATATCAATTCCTGATTTATCTAAACAAGCCTTCATAGCAGCTGGAACCTGAATCAAAGCAAATTCATAAATCTTTCTGCCTTCCATTTTTATATACTTGGTTCCAGTATTTAAATCTTTGTTATTCGATTCATCATAATGAAGGTAAAAGGCCTCATCTTCAGTAAAACTTCTGCAAGCAGTAGCTAAAATACCTTTTTTATCTGATGTTTCAATTTCGCTTATTACAGCGGCAGCAGCTCCGTCAGCAAATATCATAGAATCTCTGTCAAATGGATCTACAACCCTTGATAAAGTCTCAGAACCTATCACTAAATAATTCTTACCACCACCTGCTAAAATGTATTGTTTGGCTAATATTACACCTTGCACCCAACCCGGACAACCAAACAAAATATCAAAAGCAAAACATTCGGGATTTTTTATTCCAAGATGATGCTTTACTCTTGAAGCTAAACTTGGTAATACATCTGTTTGAATGCTATTTAAAGGAATATCACCAAAATTATGAGCCATAATAATGCCATCCAAAATTTCCTTATCAATACCGGATTCTTCAATGGCAATTATAGAAGCTTTTAATGCCAGATCAGATGATAGTTCGTTATCAGAAGCATAACGTCTGTTTTCAATTCCGGTAATATCCTTGAATTTCCTAATGATTACTTCATTAGAATTTGGAATTTTAGTTCCATCAGCATTAAAAAAATGATTGTTTAAAAACTGCTCATTAGAAACAATTTTTTCAGGAATAAAACTTCCGGTTCCATTGATAAGAATACTTTTCATTTTCAATTAATTTATTTAACTGGAAATGGTGGAACATTAAAGCAAAGTGGTTTGGTGAAACAATGATAAGAAAATTATGTAATAAAAAAACAAATTACATTGTTTTAAAAATTACTCTTCAGGTTCCGGATCTTCTGTAGAAAACTCAGAATAAATATTCAAATTAGGTTCACCCAATAACAATAAAATCTCTTGAATTTCTTTTTGTTTATAGATTTTATTCGATTTTTCGTAGGCAGCACTCAAGTTTCTTAAAATTCTTTTTACAATATCTAAATTGCTGCAAGGTTGAAAAAATTCGAACTTAGGTTCAATTCCAACTTGCTTTAAAAATTGCTCAAGATTGGCTTTAGAAAATACTGCACCTAGATTAAACGCATTGATATAAAACAAAACCTGCCCTTCCTTCTTGTTCTCCATTGGTTCAGTTTTATATAAGGCATCTAAATTTCCAGAAACTACACTATCCATGTATGCCATTACAAAATGCTGAGGCAAATTGACACCAAAAATTGGAATATTCAGCTTTTGCGCAACAAGAATATAAACAATGGCAAGCATAATAGGGTTACCCTTTTTGCTTTCTAAAACCTGGTTTAAAAACGAATTTTTAGGGTCATGATAATTCTCCGTATTGCCTTTAAATCCGTGAATCTGGTAAAAAACGTAATTTAAGATTTTCACTCTTTCATAAGGACTCAAATCATAATGCATTTCTAACCATGCATCCATTCTGATTTTTTCAATTTGGACACTTAATGTTTCCTTTTGAAGTTCCGGAAATTTATATTTTGCTACCAAATAACAGGCATCAAACAAATCTTGTTTTTCTGTATTCAACCAAACTTTAAACTCATTCAACAATTCATGAAATTGAATTTTATGAATGATGTTTTCTACTTTTTGTTGATGTTCAATATCTCTAATTAAAGGCCATTCAGATTCGAGATGAGGAATCATTTCAGCGCCAATTGATAGAATTCTACTTTCTATAATACTGGCAACCTCCGGATCATCATCCTCAAGAAGTGTTATTAAAGATTTAATTTCAGATTCAGAAAGCATATTATTTTGCCTTTTTTGCTGCTGATTTTTTGGCTGCGGTTTTCTTAGCCGCAGTTTTTTTAACTGCTACCTTTTTAGGTGCTGTTTTATTTGCTGCTTTAGAACTTGTCTCAGATTTTCCTTCAGCTTTAATAATTTCTAAAACATCTGAATACTTTAATTCATCAGCCTTTTGAGTTTTTGGAATTTTAAAATTATCCTTACCTCTTGAAATATATGGCCCCCAACGCCCGTTTAAGATTTTAACATTTTCATCTTCAGCAAAAATCTTAATCAGTTTATTTGCATCACTTATTCTTTTTGATTCAATTAATTCAATTGCTCTTTCAGAAGTTATTGCAAATACATCATCAGTTTTAGGGATAGAAATAAACTTGCTATCATGCATGATATAAGGACCAAATCTTCCTATTGCAGCTTTCATATCTTTGCCTTCAAAATTGCCAATTACACGAGGTAATTTAAACAAATCCATGGCTTCAACCAATGTAATAGTTTCGATTAATTGACCCGATCTTAAGCTAGCATATCTAGGCTTTTCTTTGCCTTCTT
The DNA here is from genome assembly GCA_027487625.1 of Bacteroidota bacterium. GTDB lineage: Bacteria > Bacteroidota > Bacteroidia > UKL13-3 > UKL13-3 > CAISCU01. Next base: position 6,563 of record JAIYDG010000233.1, on the reverse strand, counting down.
CGCTATTTTCTCCAATTTGTGCAAAAGGGCCAAATCGTCCAACTTTAACATATACTGGCAATCCCGATTCTGGATCATTTCCTAATAAACGTTCTGCATTTTGACGTTCAGCAGTTTCACTGGTTTTAGTTACTCCGATATGAAATGGACCATAAAATTTTTCAATCATTTTATTCCAAACCAATTGGCCTGAAGCAATTTTATCAAACTCTTCTTCAACACTGGCGGTAAAGCCATAATCCATAATTTGCTCGAAATGTTTACTTAAAAAATCAGTAACCAACATTCCAATATCACTAGGGAATAATTTGGATTTTTCACTTCCAAATTTTTCCGACTTTTCTTCTCTGTTGATTTTCTCTTTTTCTAAAGTTAACACTACAAAAGGACGATCTTTACCTTCTCTATCCTCTTTTATAACATATCCTCTTTTTTGAATTGTTGAAATGGTTGGCGCATAAGTGGAAGGTCGACCAATTCCTAATTCTTCCATTTTTTTAACTAAACTAGCTTCAGTATATCTGGCAGCAGGACGAGTATAACGTTGACTGGCTTCCATATTCTTCAACAACAATTCTTCACCTTTATTTAAAGGAGGGAGCATTTTGCTATTTTCATCATCGCCTTCCTCATCTGTACTTTCAAGATAAACCTTTAAGAATCCATCAAACTTAAGAACTTCACCTGTTGCCAATAATGTTTCGGGTAATCCTGAAATTGAAACTGTTGCTAAAGTTCTTTCAATTTGTGCTTTTGCCATTTGAGAAGCAATCGCTCTTTTATAAATTAGGTCGTATAAACGTTTTTCTTGGTTAGTGCCATCTATCTCTACATTTTCGAAATAGGTGGGACGAATTGCTTCGTGAGCTTCTTGTGCACTATCGTTTTTGGTTGTATAGCGCATTGGGCGACTGTATCTTTCCCCAAATGTTTCTGTGATATGTTTTTTAGCTGCACCAATTGCTAATTCCGACAAATTCACACTATCAGTACGCATGTATGTAATCAATCCGTTTTCGTATAACTTCTGAGCAATACTCATGGTAGTACTTACGCCATAACCAAGTTTTCTACTTGCTTCTTGTTGTAAGGTTGAAGTTGTAAAAGGGGGAGCAGGTGTTTTTTCTGCAGGTTTAACCTCTAAATTAGAAATATTGAATTTTGCTCCAGTACATTTCTCAAGAAAAGCTTGTGCTTCTGCTTCTGTTTCAAAACGTTTAGCTAATTCAGCATCCATTTGTTTGCCACCAACATTAAATCTGGCAATTACTCTAAAAGCTGATGTTGTATTAAATGAATTAATTTCTCTTTCTCTATCAACAATAAGTTTTACAGCAACAGATTGTACCCTACCTGCAGAAAGATTTGCTTTAACCTTTTTCCATAAAACTGGTGATAGTTCGAAACCCACCAATCTATCTAAAACACGACGTGCTTGTTGTGCATCAACCAAATTTCTATCAATTCCTCTTGGATTTGCTATTGCTTTAACGATTGCCGGTTTGGTAATTTCATGAAAAACGATTCTTCTAGTTTTTGCATCATCTAATTTTAACACCTCACTAAGATGCCAGCTAATGGCTTCTCCTTCGCGGTCTTCGTCGGATGCTAACCAAACTATTTCAGCCTCCTTAGATAATTTTTTTAACTCTGCAACTATCGCTTTTTTATCATCACTCACTTCATAAGAAGGAGTAAAATTGTTTTTCACATCAATGGCTTCATCACCTTTGGCCAAATCTCTGATATGACCAAAACACGATTTCACCGTATAATCCGAACCCAAAAACTTTTCGATTGTTTTTGCTTTTGCCGGTGACTCAACTATTACTAAATTCTTCGCCATCTTTCTCTTTTTTTTCTATTCTAACACGTTTCTTCTATCTGCAAAACAACAGCAAGTTCTGAAAAATCAAAATTTATGTCGTTATTTATTATCCTTTACTTATGAAAAGAAAGGTAATTATACACCTAAAATTCTATTAAAAAAGACAGTTTTACTGTCAATTTGCAAAAAAGGCTACTTTTTTTAGAAGTAGCCTTTTTTGTAGTATTAATTTTTTATTACCCTATGATTTATAATGCCTTCGCTGGTTTTCATTTGAAGCAAATAAATCCCAGGCGCCCAATTTTGAGTATTTATCTCTATTTCTTGATTACCAATATTCATGAATTTATTTTCAGAAAAAATAATTTTTCCATCGATATCAAAAAATTCTAACTGAATATCCTGATTTTGGGTATTCCTAAAAATCAAGGTTGATTTATCATTACTTGGATTTGGATAAAAATTAAATCCTAAACTATTCTTTAATTCATCTGAAATTCCAGTTGGTTCTGCAATTGAAAATTCATCAACATAAATATTATTTCCTCTTAAAGAACTTAACTCAAATCTGATTCTGCAATTTTTATAAGTTTTATAAGCTGATAAATCTAATGTTAACCTTTTCCATTGTGAAGGTCCACTTGGAACAAATTCAGATGTAGACAAAGTTCCAGTTTCCATCTCTGCAGTTGAATAGGTTTTTACCAATTCTTCTGTTCTTCCAAAATTATCAGAAATATAAATCCTTAATCTATCATTGCTTGCAGAAATTCTTTTGGCATAAGCTATATAAAAACTCAAACTTGGTGAACTTAATCCAGAAATATCAATACTTGGAGAACAAAATGCATTTCTTAATCCACCTAATCTATTGTTTAATAAATTTCTGGCTCTCATTGCACCATTTCCAGAAAAAGTAGCTGTTGCTGCTATGTTCCAACCGCTATCACCTGGGCTAGTATAATTTTCTGTTGTCCAACCTGAACCATTTACTTCATTTGAATTAAAACCAAAAGTATAAGGTGCTTTTTTAGTTGATGCAGTTAATGTTTTATAAGTACCATCTGTATTTAATCCCGCTGCAGCTAAATTAGAACTGCTGTACGACAAAGCTCTAAATGCTGTCATTGATGCATCTGCCCTAGCTTTTTGACCACTAGTATACATATTCATGCAAGTACCATCTGCATAATCCATGTAGTTTTTAACCAAATCAGGTAACTCAGGAATATCGTTTGTACAAGAATTTCTGCTAGAAGGACAACCTGAAGTTGAGCTTTCCACTGGAGGAGTATCACATACCTGATCGCCTTGACTTGCGCAACTAGCGCTTGTATTACCAACACATCCACCTTGAAACGGATGATACAAACCAACCCAATGTCCAACTTCATGTGTCAATGTTCTTCCAGCCTGATCTGGTTTTCCGATTTCTATCAAACCAGCTTGATCAGACCTTAAAACAACACCATCGGTATTTGCACTTGTATTCAACATAAATGGAAACTGAGCATAACCCAAAACGATTGAATTAGGGTCTCCGGTTGTGTTTTGAATCGTATTTACAATCCATACATTTAAGTATTTTTTAGCATCCCAAATAGATAATGATTTTGTATTATCTCTGGCATTATCGGTAGCAGGGCTATATAATCTATTTACACCAGAGGTAGGATTTCCGTTAGGATCGTATTGTGCAAGTCTGAATTCATATTCCATATCTACAGCTTTTGCATCTGTGCTAGATCCGCCATTAGTACCAGCTTTTTTCCTAAAATCTTCGTTCAAAACACGAATGGCATCTTGTATTTGTTGTTGAGAAATGTTTTCAAATCCCCATTTATGGATTACATGAAATACAACTGGTATATATCTAACCACACCTGCTTTTCTAAGGTTATTTTGAGCATTTCTAATTTGATAATTGCTCAAATCTTCAAATGATTTTAGTTCAGGATTTTTTGAAACCATTTCTGCATAATGCTCATCAGTTAAACATGGTGCTTTTTTTTGGGCATCAGCCTGAATAATAAAAAGACTCAAAAGAGTCCCTAATATAAATTTCTTCATTGGGTGAAATATAGTCATTAATATATATCAAAAAAACGTTTCAAATGTTCCATCCGATTTGAGGGTCGGTTTAAGATATGATTAACCAAACAAATAGATGCCATTGCTTCAACAATAGGAACAGCTCTTGGCACAACACATGAATCATGACGGCCATTTACCTGCAAATCAACCTCTTCCAAATCAGAATTTACCGTTTTTTGCGATTTTGAAATACTCGCCACCGGTTTAAATGCTACTCTAAATTCAATATTCTGACCATTTGAAATTCCGCCTTGAATACCTCCACTGTGGTTGGTTTTGGTTGAAATTTGTCCGGAATTTGACATAAATTCATCATTTTGTGTTGAGCCAAAATGCTTTGTTCCTTCAAATCCTGAACCAATTTCAAAGCCTTTTACTGCATTTATACTTAACATGGCTTTAGCTAAATCGGCATGTAATTTATCAAAAACTGGTTCTCCTAAACCCACAGGGACCGAAGAACAAATACAACTTATAATACCTCCAACCGAATCACCTTCTGATTTTGCTAATTCCACTTTTGCTAACATTGATTCATATAAATCAAGGTAACCGCACCTTAATATATTGATTTCAGCAAATTCAAAATTCAGTTCATTAAAATTTGATTTTTCAACTCCGCCAATTCCACTTACAGCAGCATCAATTTTAATTCCAAATTCACTTAAAATCATTTTCGCAATTGAACCAGCTAGCACTCTTGCAACTGTTTCTCTTGCTGATTGTCGGCCTCCTCCCCTATGGTCTCTAAAACCATATTTTTCTTGATAAGTAAAATCTGCATGAGAAGGACGAAATACATTTTTTAAATCATTATAATCAGATGAACGCTGGTCTTTATTTCTGACTAAAATAGCTATTGGTGTTCCCAAAGAAATGCCATCAAAAACTCCACTTAAAATCTCGAATTCTTCAGTTTCATTTCTTTGAGTTGAGATGCTAGATTGACCAGGTTTTCTGCGCTCTAAATCCCTTTTTATTAATGAAAAATCGATTTTTAAACCTGCAGGACATCCATCAATTACAACGCCAATAGCTGCACCATGACTTTCGCCAAAAGTGCTGATTCTAAATATATCTCCAAAAATACTTCCTGCCATATTAAACTAATTCGAGTTTAGTTAAACCGATATTTAAAGCCTCTTCCCAAAAATTTGGAAAAGACTTATCAACCCAATTAACCTCATTCAAAGATATATTTTTGAATTGAAATGCTAACATCGCATAAGCCATAACCATTCTATGGTCTTTAGCTGTATTAAAGATGAATTCAGTTTGATACCCAGAATTTGAAATTAAACTGATACTTTCTGAATCAGATAAAATTTCCCAGTTTAGTTTTTTTAAATGAATAACTAATTCATCCAAACGTCTACTTTCTTTATAGTTTAATTTTGATAAACCAATGAATTCAGTAGAGAAATTCTGACAAGCTGCAATACAAACCAAAGCAGGCACTAAATCAGGATTTTGCCTACAATCTAGTTTCGAATTTGGTTGGATTAATGTAGGATTAAAACTAATTTCAATCCCTTTTTCATGAAATTCAGTTTGAACCCCAAATATTTCCATTAAACCAATTAAAGCTGAATCTCCTTGAATACTTTTTGAAAAAAGCTTATTCAAGAAGAGTTTTCCTTTTTTTTGCAGAGCCATTGCTTCATAAAAAAATGCCGCTGAACTCCAATCTGACTCTATTGTATAATTAGGATTGTAAGTAAAATTTGTTGAAACAGGATAAACTACAATTTGGTTTTCAGAAAGTTCAGTTTTAATCCCAAAACTATTCAATACATCAATAGTCATCTTATTATAGGATGCAGAATCAGAACTTGGATTCCAAATGAAGCTACTATTGTGTCCTAAAAAAGGGGAAACAAGTAGTACCGCACTTAAAAACTGACTACTTTGAGAATCATCAATAATTAAATTTTGAGCTGGATTTAACTTTTTACCTTGAATTTTTAGTGGAGGAAATCCCTCATTTTCAAGATATTCAATATCCGCACCTAATCCTCGTAATGCATTAACCAAAGCTGAAATCGGTCGATTTTTCATTCTTTCATCACCATCCAGAATTTTAAAAACACCAGGTAAACATGAAAAATAAGCCGTTAAAAAACGCATACAAGTTCCTGCATTTTTAACATAAATCAATTCATTTTCTGATGAAATTGAATCTAACATGATGAGGGTATCATCAGCATTTGATAGATTTTCAATTTTAACATTGAAGTTATTATTGAAATTCCGCAATAATGCTTGAATGATTAAAGCTCTGTTACTGATACTTTTTGAGGCAGGTAAATTTATTATGGAATCAAATTCCTTTTCTGATGCATTTACTTGCCAAGTACTCATTGTTTAGGATAGGTAATATTGAATTGAATCTATGATAGTTTGGTCGGTACAAGTAACATCAATTTTAGATTTTCCAATTTTTTTAAGCAGGCTAAAATTGATTTGTCCATTTTGATTCTTTTTATCGTTTCGCATGTATTGCAAAAGCAAATCCATGTTAAATTGATGTTTATAAATCGGAAAACGATTATTAAAAAACTGCTTAATATTTTCAAGTTCACTCTGTGTAATCCATCCTTTATTCATACTTAACCAGGCTTCACAAATTATTCCTACAACT
>JAIYDG010000575.1 GCA_027487625.1 Bacteroidota bacterium | reverse complement strand
GAGAGAGGATGTTTTTGAGTTCCATCATCGAGCTTTGATAATGCCGCTATTTCTTTTGTGAGACGGAAATTTAGTTAATTTGAAAAATAAAGTTAGTTTCTTTTTGATCTTTGTAAGGATCAGACGTTTTTCATTTAGAATAAAGAAAATATAATGGGTTTTATCGACGCTGGATCATTTGAAACTGGATTTGTGTTAGCTCAAATATTGAGAGCAATTGCATTTGTTTTAGTTAACCAACCATCAATTTCAGTTGAACTATTACAAATCGAGCAAAGACTCAAACAATTAAAAGAAGACATTTGTTCAAACAACGTTGCTGTGCATTCCGACGAAGCAATATTGATAATTGATGAAAGTTTTCGCAAACTTGAGGACCTAAAAAATTCGTTGGAAAATGAACAGTGATTTTTTCTTTTAGTAAAATGGCTTTGGTTGATATTGCATCTTTTGACATTGGATTTATGTTAGCTGAAATTTTGCGGTCAATTCAATATGACATTGCCACAAGACCTTTAATTTCAGCAGAATTATTACAATTCGAGAAAAGATTCGATGAATTAAAAGAAAATATCAAATCAAGAAATATTGTTGACCGAGACGAAGTTATTTTGACAATTTTACGAAGTTTTCGTGAACTTCAGGAGATGCGTTCGCAAAATGAACCTTAATTTTTTTATTCACAGAGACGTATATTGACTTGAAGAGATTTTAACAAGTTGGATTTAAAAATATATTTATTTTTGAGCTTAATTATAATTTTTATTGTTTTTTAAAAATTATAATTAATTAGCAAAAAATAAAAATATTTTATTGCAAATATTTTAAGTGCTTCGAGGACGCCTCTTTGCTTATTTGCTGTCTTTAGTTGGTCGTTCTCAAATAACAGCGGAAAGATACTATCACAATTTTATTCTTGAAAATAGTCTTTTTCAAGATGAACTTGAATATCAAAGAAGCGAATTAGCTGAAGAATTTAACGCTATTTCAAGTTTGTTCGCTAGAAATTCTGCCGGAAATCAAATGGAACTTTGGACCATTGAGTCTATCGAGAATTTTTTAGAAAAAGTGCATTTGTTTATTCAGAAAATTCAAGAGTATCTGATTGAACAACAGGAACTTTTAAACATTCAAATTGAGGAAATGTTGTGAAAAGATTGAGTTTTTTTGGACGCTAAATGGACGATAGTTTGCGATTTTTTTGGTTTGGCTATTCAATTTTTACAGCCGAACAATTGTTGTTTAATATTCGTGTTCGAAATTCAAAATTATGTGAGGACATTTGTAAATTAGAAGACCGCTTAAATTGGCTTTCCAATAGAGTCAAAAGTAAAAAAGTTTTAGACTATGGTAGAGCTTATTCTATGTTTTTTGCAATTCATAAGGAAATTCTAAATTTAGAAAAGAAATTGATGTTTGATTTAAAGTAAAGTTATTGTAAATAGTGCAAAAGCGAGTTTTTTTTAAAAAATGTCTTCAAGAGAAATTGATTTTTTTGTTTTGGGACGTAAATTTTCTGCGATAAATGCCTATGTTGTCTTTACAGTTTTTAAGCCTGAGTTGGTTGAAAGAGCTAGACAAATTCACGAAAGAGTAACTACTCTTTGCGATTCAATTGTCGCAGGACACGTTTCAAACTATTATGTTATTGAAAGATTTCTTGCCGAATTTCACGAACTAATTTTGGAATTAAGAAGAGAAAACAACAGAACTTAATTTTCAAAAAAACGGTCATGAAATTTGGCAAGAAGTCTAACATAATAATTTGAAAGCTAAATTATTACTTTTCTCTACACAAAAATAGTTTTTGCAGTAACAGACATTTGAATTTAATCTATAAAATGAGATTGAAAAATTAAACCACTTCTTTTCAAGGCTATTGAGATTTGCAAAAAGCATGAAATTTTATCTTAATCTAATTTTTGATATGTTGGTTTTTAACTTTGAATTATGTGTAAACTAAATAAAAGTATTGAAGTTAATCTAATTTTTGATATGTTTGTTTAACTACGAATTATGCTTGAACTAAATAAATTTTTTTCATCCCATTTTGTTTCGTCTATCTTATTAATGACGAGAGAGACAATAACACACAGAAATTTATTTTCCAATAATATAAAAATAGTATTTATTACAATCAAATAAAATTAACTTTTTTCATTCAAATTATTTGCTTGAAAGCAAATAATTTGAATGAAATAAATTTGATTTTTATTTAATTGTAAAAATACTATGAAGATTTTTTAATAATAATTCGTAGACACAAATACCAAATTTATTATTCTTAAACTATTAGTTTTTTAAAAATTAATAGTTTAAGAATAATAAATTTGACATGTGAGCCTATTAAATATTATTAAAAATTACATGAATATATATTTAAGTTAGGGGACAACTAATAATTTTTGACGAAATCGACGACAACTTGACGAACGACAAGACGACGACGACCGACGACTGACCGACAGACACAAAACGACGACGTAGATTAACTGTAATAAAAAAAATGAATTTAAGTCTCTAGTATCCTATAGTGTAACGGTTAACACACTCGCCTGTGGAGCGAGAGATCCGAGTTCAACTCTCGGTAGGGTAAAGTTTTTATCTATATTTATTTCAATTAAGGGTGGATGTAATTTTGTTTGCGAGATAATATAAAGAGAAATAAAAAAGTAAATTTCTTTTAAAAACGGCAATTTAATTTTCAAGTAATCAAGTGTTGATATAGTTTTAAGAACTTGTCAGTTGTGTTTATTTTTAAATATTACCTAATTGCGACTGAAAAAGTTGAGGAGACCGAAGAGACTCCTCGGAGGGTCCGGAACGGTGCCCGGGTCGATTTCGGTTTCTGAAAAATAATTAAATTTTGTTGTAATATTATCGCTATTTTTAAAAATTGAAATGAATCTTTGAATAATTTGCAAGTAATTTTAACTATATTTCACTCGATCTATTTTTTATGAAAATATTTACTTGGTTCCATGTTGACCACCGTGTCGGCGTTCTCGGCGGTGGCGGCGACGGGCGTCTCCGTTGTGGACGCGGAGGCGACTTCCGCCTTTTTCTCAATCGTATCTGGAAAATAGTGATTTAGTTAGATATTTGTAGAATAGCTAAATTTCAGTTTGTAATTTTGGTAAATTTTTTGTTAAATCGAAAGTTAAGCCATTAAGCGAAGTCACGACATAGGGAAATTTTACAATGAAAACAAATGAAATCGTTATTTTATATAGAAAAGGGTGTATTTTTTACCTTTCATTTTGCCGATTTCCTCTTCCAGCCGTCGGTTTTCTTTGAGGAGGCTCCTGGCGTTGCGCCATTTGTAGGCGAGGAGACCTCCGAGGACGAGAAGGCCGATGGCGAAGAGGCCGGTGAAAACCGACAGGGTAACATTAACCTCCTTGCAATTTAGAATTATTATGTCGTAATTTAAAAAATGTATTATTTTGCGTAAAAAACAAATCAATTTTTTTTCGCAAAGTAATACATTCTTTACTTTATGACATAATATTTTTAAATTACAACGGTAGATCCGTCCGGCGCCGTCCACTTGATAGCGTTTTCGGACGCTCCCTGTTTCCGTCCGACGGAGCAGGCCGTGTCGGCAATCTTGTCGAAGATTTCGTCAATCTCGTATTCCTTGGTGGCACCGATCTTGACGCGTGTCGGGAAACCGGAATGGTCCTTGTCAGAGATGGAGATCTGAAAAAAAGACAAGGATTATTTTGGTTTTCCAGCACGCTTCAAGATCGGTGCTACTAAGGAAAGTTGACGAGATTTCGACAAGATTGCGGATAGTTAAGTATAACGCTTAGAAAAAAGTGTTTCTTCAATGTTTTAATCCTGGATTTCAATTTGACAATCAAAAATAAGTTTTGTAGGTCCTAGTAAGTGATTTTAGTGCCTTTTTGTTTTCTTGGATTAAGTCGAAATGACAAGCGGGAGTTTAGTCATTAAGCGGAATTACGTTACCGGCACCCTTAACTTTAAGGGTAACTGCTAACTTCATCAATTTCGGACATCAAAAAAAAAAAAAAAAGCACTAAAATCACTAACTAGGACTCCCAAAACTTACTTTTGATTGTAAAAT
>JAIYDG010000522.1 GCA_027487625.1 Bacteroidota bacterium | reverse complement strand
CCAACAAACTTGACGCGAGTGTACACTTTTACTCAAAAGATTACATTTCTTTGCAGGTGACCGTTGAAGGCCCGAGCACGTCGAAAAGTCCGAAACCCCCTGTATAAAGGTGACTACTTTAAAGATGGTCTTTAACTTTACATTTGTAAGTTAAAAATGAAAGTTGCAGACAACGTTATTTTTTCTTTCAGTAATTCCGACACCCGAGCACTCTATTTATGAATCTCTATTAACTTTACATTTGTAAGTTAAAAAAGAAAGTTGCAGACAACGTTATTTTTTCTTTCAGTAATTCCGACACCCGAGCACACTATTTATGAATCTCACGAAAGAAGCTTTTGAACGAATCGACCGAGTCCTACAAGTAGGACACCTATTTTTGTCGTCAAGCGGTCCACCTCTTTTAGTCGACAAGCGACAAATTTGTTTACGACAGGTAAATGAAGCATCTCTCGACCTCCCAACAAACTTGACGCGAGTGTACACTTTTACTCAAAAGATTACATTTCTTTGCAGGTGACCGTTGAAGGCCCGAGCAAGTCGAAAAGTCAGAAACCCTCTGTAAAAAGGTGACTACTTTAAAGATGGTCTTTAGCTTTACGTTTGTAAGTTAAAAAAGAAAGTTTCAGACAACGTTATTTTTTCTTTCAGTAATTCCGACACCCGAGCACGCTATTTATGAATCGCATGAAAGAAGCTTTTGAACGAATCGACCGAGTCCTACAAGTAGGACACCTATTTTTAAAATTTTTACGTGTAAAACGATTGTATCGTTTAATAAGATTTTTATGTGAAATAAATTTTTATCTTGTTTGGAATGCCTGCTTAGAAACATAAATAGAGCATCTACAAGTTCATAAATTGCATTTTTGCCCCTTTGCAAAAGAGCGTTTTGTTTTATGGCTACTTAAGGGACACACTTTTTACGACTCCATTATTTTTGAAAACTGCACCCTAAACTTTGCGCAAAAGTGTTTAAACGCTCGTTAGTATTTTCTTGGAAGTATTTGACAATAAGGAAATTATCTTTGGGATGAACCAGCAGTGCATTTATTATCACATTTTCAAACAAATTTTTTGACAATACTTTAAATAGAATTTCATTTCCACTTCAGGGTAGCAATCTTGCATTTTCAATTTTGAAGGCGAGACGCCAAAACCTTCTCATGGCCTTGCAGTAGCCTTCCCCAGAGTCCTCAAACTCTTCGTTCATGCAGCTGCTTTCCAGATCGAGAAGCATTTCTTCAATCGCTTCTCGATCCGAATCAACGATAAGGTGGCGATATCGACCCATGAACCACGAGATGTGGACGGCATTTGCCAAAAGCTTTAGCCAATTTGTGACCTTTAACGTAGTAAAAAGTGTTTGGGCTTAATGTGGGCTCAATAAAATTACATTCAAGTTTGTCAACAAAGTGAAATCCTATACTTACAGGCATGATGTCCATTTTTGTTGTGTCTCTCTACAGTTTAAAAATGCAACTAATCATTAAATAGTGTCTACCTAGTCAATTTTAGCAGACAGTGTAAAAATAAGGGCAGAGAAATGTTTCATTTTTTATTGAATCTTTTAAACGTTGCTAGAAGAAGTTGTCAAAATATTCATTCCCAATCGGGAAGCAATCATTGCGCCGAAATTGTTGAGTCGTTGAAGTGCTGTGTGAACTTCAATCACGTTGGCGATCGAGGGCTCCTTGGTGTCGAGGTATTCCTTGATTATGCCGAATAATAAATTGACCATCATGGTCTCGCCAAAATTGACCAGGTTCGCTGCCCTCGCTCTCGGTAGTATATTTTCGTTCCACTGTAATTTTGTCACTTCCAAAATACGATAACAACGACTCCATTCCAATGCGACATTCATGACCAAAGTTTGAAAGAAACTAAATAAACCCAAACTAACAAGTAAAAAAGTAAACCAGTTTGAAAGGAATGCACAAAGAAACTATTATCTTAAATACCGGCGTTTCGACAAGAAACTTTACTTTTAAATCTTTTGTTTCATGTCAATTAATGTCATAAAAATAGCATTTTTGAATGGAAATACTGAAAATGAATTGTTTTTCCTTTTACGTTGATTCTGAATTTTAAAAAACAAATTCGCGGGAAAATTAAAATAGTTTTAAATTATCCAATGTAACGCATGACATTATCTTGTTTAGTGCCAGGCAAGACTTAAAAATTGAATACCCAAATGAAAAGAAAAAGAATTGTATTTATAAGTTGAGGTCTAATGAATTGAACGAGTTTTTAATTGCGTTTTTTTCAGTGAGCACACTTACATTTGAGCTAAAGGTTTTGATCAAAAACTCCAGATGCCTCTCCGTCGAAAAATTACTAAAAGATTTGAAGTAAGATTTAATAAAAGGAATTGCATCTTTTTATTAGTAACAAAAAAGATTAGAGTAACTTTTATCTTTTCGCATAAATTTTACAGTTACAACAACTCGTGGAATATCTCAATCTATATGAACCCAATGAGATACCAAGGCATTTGCTAATGGAGCTCCAAGACGTTTTTACGGACATTGAAACCCCGCCCACGAGCGAGGACGAAGATCCGGAGGCTCCAATTTCGACTCCTCCGAGGACGCCCCACATTCACGCACTCCTTTTAAACATGCTGGCTGCTGTTTCTACTCCAAGAAGAGACGCTTTTTACAGTGAACTTTACTGCGACAGGCATTATTTAAGTAACGTTTCAAAGAAACTAAAAAAAATGAAGAAAAAGGCAAAAAGGGTTGACTTTGAAGCCGTTTATAGGGACGAATATTTTTGGCATCACCTTGCTCGGATTGAACGCACGTACCCTAACGACGGTGGCAGGGCATTCTTGAACCACTTGGTGGCCCTGGAGTGCCACCTGACCACAGAGTACGAAACGGAATCCGAGTCCGAGACTGATTCGGAACCCGAAGAGACCAGTAAAAAAGAAAACAACCCCGACAACAAAGATCAGGGTTTCGAAGGGCAATTGATTGTCGTTTAACTTTGCGCGCGCAAAACAAAAAATGGGGCACTTTTTTAAATCGACTATTTTTGAAATAAAAAAATAAATTTTATTTATGAATTCATTTTATTGTTTGCTGTTTCCATCAACTTCATTAAATAAAAATAATACAAAATGAATAATTCGGTATCTATTTCTTCCTGATCAAGCATTGGAGTCATTAATTGAATAAAGTTGTCAATTTCTTTAACCTCATTTGAATGCAATTTGTGTTTTCGATTCTGCCAATATTTTCGAACCTTTTGAAAGTACAATTTCGAACACTTGTACCGACATCGCATGTAGGATGCAGACATTCTAAAAAAAGAAATTTGATTTAACCATCTAAACATTTAATTTGAAAAGTTAAAAATTGTGGTTACCTTTATTTGTTTAAAAGTCTTCTTAGTCACTAAAGGCAGGTTTCATTTAAAGTAGTGCAACTTTTAAAACCTGTACGCGCAAAAACTAGTCGTAAAAATGTTTTTTGTCATTCTTAAGTGAACGGCCGAGGAAGAAAGTTTAGGATGGCAACACCGACTACTCAGCAGCTTTGGGAAAGGACAAAACTTATTTTGGATAAAAGCGAGGTCGAATGGCGAGCTAAAATTCTACCTCTGAACAAACTTCCTCACGAATATATTGCGGCAGTCAACTTTATGTTCGACTATTTGCACACTTCACTTCGAGAAGGACCAAGGACCGAGGAAAAACTGCGCGTTCTACAACAAAACCAGGACAAGCTTATGGAAACCCTGGTGATGGCGTCCATAATGTCCGGAATTAGCGTCATCAACGTCCACAACGCAGATATTTTGAATCGTCAACTTTAAGTAAAAGTAAAATTTGAAAATATTTCATAACGTGTTAACTTAATCTGCAAAATAAAATTACTTAAATTCCATAATATGTTTGTTATTTCAAATTGGCAATTAAGTTGTTTTCAGTAGTCATTAAAATAATTTACTCTTTGGGTCTTTGGTTTAACGTATTGTAACATTGTATTTATAGCATGGACCTTTTTCCTGTCATTGCAAACGGCTTTATCAGAGTTACCCCGGGCATGTTACGTCGGCTTTGTTTTTTCGGATTGCTCCGGACTGTTACTCAGTGGAGAAACGAAGACATTTTTTTAGTTGAAGAATGTGAACACGAAAATATTGAGCAATTATTGGACGAACTAACAAATATTGTGATTGATATCGAAAACGACGAAAACAATTTTTACAATTATCGAAAATTTGGCATAAAATTGACTATGATTGTAGACAAAATTGAAGACTTGAAATAAAATTTCCCCAAATTATTTAAGTTTTTTTTGCCTTTCACTTTTGCAATAAAAATTGTTAAATACGTAGCGAACCTCATTCTTCTTAAAAAGGTTAGGTGATGAGACTAAACAATCTTTTCGCATTTCAACGAATGTAATAACCTTTCTTTGACTTTTAGTTTTTCTCACTTTAAAACTTAAGGATGATGAACTAAATGACTAATTACTTTTGAATGAAATAAAAAACAAATTTAAAAGATTAAATATTTATTGCTAGTACTTGAAAATGCATTTTACGAACTCCACCCTTCTTCGGCTTCATCGTCCTCTTGTGCCACCCTTTCGCGGTGGAGTGGAAAGTGTTTGCGAACCATTTTAAGCCAAGCCTCTCTCTTTCTTTCCTCATACAGGGTATGCGAGTTGCGAATTGCCGCGAGACACTCGCAAGATCCAAATGCTCTGTAATAATCAATTGTTATGAAATGTAATTGTAAGGTAACTTGAGAAGTCATAGTCAGTAGTCAGTCAGTCAGACTATTGCAAACGGCCTCACAAATGAATACAATAACCATTACTTGTCAAAAAAGTACTCGAATCTAATTACAATTAAAATGAAAGAAATTGCAACTTTTGATGTCTACGAAATAAAAAGTATTTACTTTGGAGCATGACGAATAATGTTGTCCAGTTTGAGGTCGGAATTGAAGCAAATCCTGCAACTTGCAACATGTCGGAGCAAATGCTTCCCAAATCTTGGGCACATTTTAAATGTGAGAATATCTGGATTCATTTTTACAAAGAAAAGTAAAAACCTTTTGTTATTGTTATTATTGTTAAGCTCAACAGGTTAATCTATTCATTGTCGAAACAAAAATCTTACTCACCAATTATTTTGAATAGAGATCGTTGACCAGATCGTTCTAGATTAGACCGTTTAAATATGAAAATGACAACATGTCGTATTTTAGAAACAATCTACATTTTTTAAATTTAAGATCTATATATATATGTTTCCAATAATGTAATGACAATAAGAAGTCCATTTTCCTCTGAAATTTATTTTTAAGATACAAATTGTAAAATACGTAGCGAACGTCATTATTCTAAAAGAGGTTAGGTGATGAGTCTAAACATTCTTTCCGCACTTCAAAGTTAAAAAGACGTAACGTTAATCGGATCAAAGAGGTTACGCGAAACACGACACAATCTTTGCGTCAAATTAATTCGGTACCTTTACAATTTGTAAAAATTCACATTTCACTTACCTGAAAGAAAGAAAATTGTAAAAT
>JAIYDG010000165.1 GCA_027487625.1 Bacteroidota bacterium | reverse complement strand
TCCAATTTTCACTTCGGCGCAAAATCAATCCTTAAGAGGAATGGTTATTGATAAAAACGATAATACTCCCATGGTAGGAGTTAGTATTATGCTCACACAAAAGGGAGCGAAACCTCATTATGTGAGTTCAAACGACAAAGGTTTTTTCTCAATAGAAAATTTATTAAGTGATTCATTTGAAATCCAGGCTTCATTTATAGGTTACAAAGCTCTTAAAAAGCGAGGTTTGATAGGAGAAAACAATCGAATGAGAATCACCATGGAGCCTGATAACAAATTATTAAAAGAGGCCAAAATAGAATCAACACAAATTCGTAGTGAACAAAAAGGTGATACTACTTCTATAAACGCATCTGCTTTTAAAGTAAATCCGGATGCAACTTCAGAAGATCTTGTGAAGAAAATGCCCGGAATTACTATTGAAAACGGGACCGTAAAAGCTCAAGGTGAAGATGTAAAAAAGGTTTTGGTAGATGGAAAAGAGTTCTTTGGTGATGATGCCCAAATGGCTTTGAAAAATATGCCGGCGGAGGTAGTAGACAAAGTACAGGTTTTTAATCGTCTTGGCGACCAAGCTCAATTTTCTGGTTTTAACGATGGCAATACCGATAAAACCATGAACATTGTTACTCGTGGTGGAGGTATTAACGGTGTTTTTGGAAAAGTATTTGTGGGTTATGGAACCGATGATAGATACCAAGCTGGAGCAACAGTAAATTTGTTTAATGGAAATAGAAGAATTACCCTTTTGGGAATGAGTAATAATATCAACCAACAAAATTTTTCAGCTCAAGATTTATTCGGAAGTAGCGGCAATAGAGGCGGTGGACAGCGTCCCCCTGGAATGGGTGGCGGTGGAATGGGAAGACCTGGTGGACAGGGTGGACCAATGTCGGCTATGCAAAGTGCCATGAATAATTTTATGGTTGGACAACAAAATGGTATTAATATTACCAATTCAGCTGGATTCAATTACATCAACAAATGGGGTAAAAAAGTGGATGTAAGCGGGAGTTATTTCTTTAATCAAGGAGAAAATCAAACAGATAAAGAAGTAAGCAGAACCTTTTTATTGGGAGGTGAAAACAAACAAATTTACAATGAAGTAAATAGCTCAAATACTCAAAATAGTAACCACCGATTTAACCTTCGTTTGGAATACAATATTGATACCAGCAATAGTATTTTGTATACACCACGATTCAGTTACCAGGAAAACAAAAGCCTTTCATCAACAATTGGAAATACCTCTTTTGGAAGCACACCCATCAGCAAAACCACCAGTAATTACAACAATTATAACGATGGTTATAGTTTGAACAACAATATTCTATATAAAAGAAAATTCAATAAAACTGGCAGGACATTCTCTTTGAATTTGGGTTATGATATTAGTGATAAAACCAGCAAAAACTACCAAAGTTCTATCAATAGCAGCATTGATACTTTTACAACTGCTGATAATATCAACCAATTCTCAAACCAAAAAACATTCAATACCAACGCAAACGCCAATTTTACTTATACTGAACCTGTAGGCAAAAACGGACAATTGTTGTTTACTTATGCGCCAACTTATGCAGTAAACGAATCCGACAAACAAACCAATCAATACGATTCACTTAATAGTGAATACATCATCAGAGATACCTTATTGAGTAATAAATTCACAAATACAGTTACAACACATCGTTCAAGTGTGAATTACAACTTAAAAGGTGCTAAATACAATTTTATGTTGGGTTTAACTTATCAATATTTAGAACTGAATAATGTACAAGAATATCCTGCCAATAGAAGCTTTAACAAGCCCTTTACTAATTTTCTTCCTAATGCGATGTTTCAGTATGAGTTCAACAAAAATAAATCAATTAGAACCTTTTATAGAACCAATACCAATGTGCCATCAGTAACTCAGTTGCAAAATGTTGTAGACAATAGTAATCCTTTGATATTAAGTGCAGGAAATCCTAATTTAAAGCAAGAGTTTTCTAATTTTTTGATGTTTCGTTACTCGAACAACATGGTTGAAAAAGGCAAATCATTATTTTTATTTGGTATGATTAATTTAACCAATAATTATATTGCTTCTACCACAAGTATCGCAAGAACAGACACAACAATTAGTGGTGTATTTTTAAGCAGAGGCACACAATTAAGTCGCCCTGAAAATCTAGATGGAAATTACAGCATTAGAACATTTATGACCTATGCAACTCCATTTAAGAAATTAAAAAGCAATTTAAACATCAATGCTGGAGCTAGTTATACAAAAGTACCAGGTATGATTAACGGCTTGTTAAACGATGCTAAAACCATCAACATCAATTCAGGATTTGTATTGGGAAGTAATATTAGTCCGAAAGTAGATTTTAACATTAACTATACAGCCAATGTAAATTTGGTTGAAAACACCTTACAAACACAAGGTAACAACAACTTTTTGGTACAAAATGCTGGAGCAAAAATTAACTTGATGCCAAATTCATCATGGGTATTAAATAGTGATATAGCCTATTCGAACTATTACGGATTGGGAGAAGCGTTTAACCAAGAATTTTACTTATGGAATGCCGCGATTGGCTACAAATTCCTAAACAAAAAAGTAGGGGAAATTCGCTTATCGGTATTTGATATTTTAAACCAGAACAATTCAATTAATAGAAGTGTAACAGAAACTTATATTGAAGATACTAGAACACGTGTTTTAAACCGTTATTTCATGCTTACATTCACATACAATATTAGGAAATTCAAAATGAATGAAGCACCTAAGCAGTAGAGAAATCAATATTCAAGATAATTAAAAAGGAGGCTTTAGGGCCTCTTTTTTTTTGACTAATTAGGTCTAGCTAAAAATCATTGTCCATATCTTGATTTTAGAGATTTAATCAATACAATTCAGATTTAAACCAATTATTTGGCTTGTTAAAAGCAATTGTTTTTTCAAATAATCTGGTAATCCATTTAAAGATTTGTCATCATCAATAATTACAAACGATTCACTTACTACATTTTCTTAAAAATAATATTCAATTCATACTACTAAGTCAAAATATCCTATATTTATTTTTTAACTAGAACAACTATTTAAAGAATGAAAAAACTAATTTACATTTTGCTATTAGGAATGCTCTCCATAAGCTGCAAAAAAAGCGATACACTTAGCAGTGCTGAAAGAAATGTTGTTTCGAATACAAACAGTAATCCTTTTAAGGAATTGTTGATTTTGATTAATGTAAAAACAAGTGACAGCAGCTATTTGGTTGTGAAATCTATTGATTCTGTGAATATTTTCATCAATAATTATTACTGGACAAAAATCAATACAGAAACATTAGATACATCTAAAGTAAATAAAACTTTAGTTGGTAATAAGTACCAATCACCCAATAAAATAAACTATTTAATTATTGCCAATCAAGACATTAAAGAACCAGAATACACAACTGCTGGTGATTTCGCCAAATACCTAAACGCAAGTTACGAGCTGAAACCAGGAGAATATGTCTGTTTAATTGAATCGTTTCAGTTAACTTTTAATGACAATTCAACTAAAAAATATTATCCCTTAAAATACACAACCTTTAAGGTTATTGAAAATTCTAGAAGTGCTTATGTTGGTGAAATCGAAATAAAAATTGACTAAATGAAAAGCTTAAAAATTATTGCATTTATCTGCACAGCCTTTGTTTTACAATCGTGCTATAAACCTGGGAAAATTCAAATTCAAAATAAAATATCTCAAGTAGAAATTACCGATGTTAAATGGGGTGATATTTACATTGCCACCGAACTTTTACCAGGTGAATCATCGGCTCAGACCACCATTGAGGAGTATGAAGCTAAGCTTCCAAAGAAATTTAAAATTTCATTTAAAATGGTAGCCAACAACAAATCAATTTATTTAGAAACTGAAGACGAATACTTGTTAAATGAGGATGAAGTAAAACTGATTACGCTTGACGATGCAACTAAGGTAAAAAGTCCGAATCCGTAAAAATTGAAAGTCTTGCTTCGATTTATTTATTGCTGAAAATCAATAGATACAAGCTTTATCTGTATTCAAAAACATAGACGTATTAAATCCAAATGGGACCTGCTTCGGTAAACTCATTTTTTATCATTGTAAGCAAGAAGATTTATTATTTCTAGTTAGCTCCAATTTTTGGGCTTTGCTGTTTGATGCCAGCATATTCTCAGCATATGCCATATCTCTTGTTTATATTCCGTATCTCTCCATTTTACCTGCAGTTTCATTTAGACTTTGAGCCAAGCTTTAGAATAAAAATTCCCCTTAGAAAATTCTTTTAAGAATTGCGCTTATAAGAACAATGACATGCAAAGCACAAAATAAAAAGGCCACATGAGTTGATTCATGCGGCTCTTTTCTAATTAAAATAATCCAAATTAGTTTTCTTTTTGAACCTTGGTTGTTGTAATAGAGTTTCCATTATAAACTCTAATAAAATAAACTCCGGAATTTAATTGGTTCAATCCATTAACTGTTAAATATTGTGAACCAGCAACAATTGTGTTGGTTTGTGTTGCAATTGTTCTTCCTAAAATATCTGCAAGCTCAATAGTAATAGTACCATTGTTTGAAGATGAAATAAGCACACCAGTATTATCTGAGAACGGATTAGGATAAACTACAACTTCTTCTTCAACCATTTCTGCAATATTTATAGAAACTGTGTTCGAATAAGTAATTGTACCATCAAAATCTTCTTGCGCTAAACGGTAGTAAAGGACATTTGAAGTTACAAAGGGTTGTACATCTGAATAAGCATAGTTCTTAATAGTTTTGGAATTACCAGCTCCATTAACAAAAGTAACACTTGTAAAATCTGTTCCATTTTCTGAACGCTCTAACATAAACCCTTTGTTGTTAGTTTCTGCACTAGTCGTCCAACTTAACCGCGCATCTCCATTAACTTGAGCTCCTTTAAAGTTTAATAATTCTACTGGCAATGGATTTAAGGTATTATTACTTCCTATGGAAAACTGACCATACACATTAACTGAATTTCTGTTCACAATTGGCTCTGCATTTGAACCTGTTGCAACTATGTGAACCCCGGCTGACGTCCATGGTGAGCTAGCATCTGCTCTTCTTACTGCAACTAATTGTTGGTAGTTATTTACACCAGCAAAACCTGTGGCATTTAGATTTAAATTATAAACAGAAGCTGTTGTTCCATTTGCAGGATTTAAAGACCAGAACCCGTTTATTGAATTGGTATTAACCGAAATAAAAGCAGTGCTATCATAAAAAGGTAAACCTAAATTACCAGCAGGTGTTTGAACAAATGAACCTATTAATGAACCGAATACCGTTGGCGCACTTAAAAATGTAACATTTAAATTTCTAGAGGCACCTGTTGTGCTAACTAGAGGATAACTAAGACTAGTAATTGCAGAATTGAACCAACGATTT
Source organism: Bacteroidota bacterium (assembly GCA_027487625.1). Classification (GTDB taxonomy): domain Bacteria; phylum Bacteroidota; class Bacteroidia; order UKL13-3; family UKL13-3; genus CAISCU01. The sequence continues at coordinate 6,089 of JAIYDG010000165.1, read as the reverse complement.
AAATTACCATTAACACCAGCATTTGAACCAACACCAATTGAACCTATTCTAACTGTATCCAAACCAAGTGTAAATATGTTGTTATTAGTTATTACACGAACATTATTTCCTAAAGTTAGCGAATCAATAATATTCAATTCTGAAGTTGCATTTGCAAAAGTTGCCTGAGTATTATTTCCAATAGTAATTGTTTTTACTCTTTCACTAATTAAACCAGTAAATGTTGAAGCATTTCCTGTATTAACTGTTAACCTATCAGACATGTTTAACTTTGAACGTGCTGGAGTCCAATTGGAAGCTGTTCCAAAATTACCTCCTGCAGTTTGATTCCAAACATAAGCAGCATTTGAAGTTGGTAATATTTCAATAGTATAATCTTCTGTCTCACCATAAGAATAGATACTACAAGGAAAAATAGGGCTATTATTGGTTTCAATCAATGATACACGCATCCTTGTTTTACCATGCAAAGCATTAAGAGGAATATAAAAACTACCAAATTGAAAAACACCATTTCCATATTGGAAAGCTTGCGTCATTGCAAGCGTTTCACCAGCATCGGTCAAATCCCCATCTTGGTTAAAGTCAATCCATATTCCCAGAACTCCAGCAAAATTACCACCACAAGTAGCAGTATGAATATTATATGAAACACGCTCACCTGCTCTAATTTGAGGTGCTCCAACAGATTCTGAATAGTTATTATATGAACCTAATACAGAACCTGTGCCAGAGGCCAAAGATGTACATGTAGTTGTATTATTTAATGTACTTAACGTAACATTTAAAATTTCACCGTCAACCGGAAACTGAGCTCCTGTAGCACAATAAGGCTGCCTAATTCTCCTAGCACCTGCTGGAGAGGAAACAGATGGGGTTTGATTTACACCAGCAATTGTTATTCCTTGACATCCAATATCAACAGAATCACCTAATAATGCAGATCCTTTAATATCATATGTTACCCAAAAATAATTTGTGTCTGGACCAATATTAACATTACCTGTTATGAAAAAAGTCCCCCATTTTCCTCCAATAGGTGATGTTTGCACGAAGGTGCTTCCAAATTGATTGTTTGAAGAAAAGTTAGGATTGTTACCAGTAAAAAAAACTTTGGCATTAGAAATATTGGCGGTATCATTTCCGCCACCTGCAGCATTAAAGTTTAGCTGAGAAACACTAACTGGCACACCAGAAGAACTCATTCTAACCATAATTCGTAACATGCGGTTATTTACAGACGAGCTTTCAACCATATTTAATTCTGTATGTTCAGCAGTACTGCTTACATAAGTCACAGGGGTAGAAACAATTAGGCTACCAATTGGGTTGCCGTTACTTGGTGCATACCACGAACTAATTAAATTAATACTATCTAATCTGGCATCTATAACATTATTATTAGCAGCAGTTACTGCCACATCATAAGTTAACCAATAAAAGTTAGTATCATTATTCATTGTGTCTGAAACCGTAAATGAAAACTGACCATTAGGAGAAAAAACTATTCCAATTAGATTAGCACTGCTAAAATTCCCAGAATTTCTGGTAGCATATATTTTTGCGTTTAAAATGTTTGAGGATGTAGTAGTACCAATTGTATTAAAGCGCAACTCATTTATAATGGCAGGATTACATGAAGAAGAGTTAACAATTACCGGCACACGTAAAATCTTAACATTTGCAGCGCCGGCGCTAGTTGTGCCTGTTTGTTGGTTAACCAACATACTTGAATAGGACTTTGTTGCCGGCACAATATTTACTAAATAATCTTCACCTTCACCATAGTTAGAACTTGATGCCCCACAAAATTGTGCAGCTGTTGGTTGCACATCGTCACCACCTCTAATTCTTAATCTAAATATACCTGTTTGAGCGCTGCAAGGCACTGTAAAATTTATAACAGATTGTCCGTTTGCACCAGCATTAGCAGGAATTTGAGGACCTAAAGCTTCACCCGGATCATTGAAATCACCATTATTATTGTAGTCAATCCAGGCGAATGCAAACTGATTTAAATCGTTTCCATAATTTAAAGTTATGGTATTTGTTGAACCAATTGCCAGATTGGGAACTGCAACAGAATTATAAAAAGTATATTGGCCATTACATCCTGAAGGATTATCTAAGTTACCTAATCTAACACGAGAAATAAAATCTACACCACAACCACTTGTATAAGTGGTTAAACAATAGTTTGGTCTAATTTTTCTGTTACCAACAGGTGCTGTAACACTCGGTATTTCATAATTACCTCCAATTGATAAACCTACACATTCAACATCTATAGAATCAAACAAAATTGCAGTTGGTTTGATATCGTACGTTACCCAAAAATAATTAGTATCATTAGCAAGGTTTAAAGAGCCAATTATATTAAATAAACCAAATTTGTTTCCAATAGGGTTGGTTTGAATAAAGGTTGAACCAAACTGATTGCTTGTAGAAAAGTTTGGATTATTACCTGTGTAGAAAATTTTAACGTTTGCAATATTAGAAGTGTCATCTCCTCCTCCATTAGCATTTAAATGAAATTCAGTAATTGAAATTGGAGATCCGGTTGAGCTCATTCTAACCATGGCTCGTAACATTCTTACATTGGTTGTTGGTCGCAATACCATTGTTAAGTCTGGATGAATTACATTACTACCTAGATACGTCATTGGGGATGAAATGACTAAATTACCCGATGGTGCACTATTAATTGGTGTAAACCAACTTCCAAAAAGTTCAATACTGTCAAAAACAGCATCTAAAACATTTGATGAGGCTGCGGTAGCACTTATATCATATACCAACCAATAGTTATTGGTATCATTTACGGCAGTATCAATCACAGCAAAAGAAAACTGTCCACTAGGACTAAAAACAGTTCCTACCAAATTAGTTAAACTAAAAACATTAGAGTTGCCTGTCTTATATAATTTTGCATTTACAATATTTGACACATTGGTTGTACCGGCAGTATTGAATCTTAATTCAGTAATTAAACCCCTGTTACAAGGAGATGAAGCCACTACAACCGGAACTCTTAAAATTTTAACATCAGTAGAACCAGAAGAAGTTGTTCCTGTAAACTGAATTGCGTTTGAAGCAATATGTGATGAAGCACCGGAAACTATATTAATGATATAGTCTTCTGTTTCTCCGAAAACATAAGTACCACAAGGAGTTATTCCTGTTGTTGCTCTTACCAATACTACTCTCATTCTGGTACTTCCAGATAAAGCCGAACAAGGAATGGTGATATTACCAGAGACAATTGTAGACCCAGTTGTACTTGATGTAAAGGTATTATTTACAAATGCTAACTCACTGGGTAAATCAAACGTACCATTTTGGTTATAATCGATATAAATTCCTAAAATGGAAGGAAATCCAGTAATTCCACAAGTAGCTGCATTCACACTAAACGGAACTGGCAAACCTGCCGCGATATTAGGTGCTGCAACAGACGTAGTATAATTAGAATAAAAACCAGTTATAGAGCCGGGACCAGATGCAAGTGTAGTACAATTGGAAGTATTGTTTAATGTACCAAAGCTTACGTTCCAGATTTCTTCATGTAACGCAGACATTGCCGAACTAACACAATATGGGTTACGAATCCGTCTTTTTCCAATCGGCGAAGTAATTGTTGGGGTATAAATAACACTTTCTATAGTTAAGCCTGCGCACTCCGCATCAACCGAGTCGCCAATAATTGCAGAACTTTTAATGTCATAAGTTACCCAAAAGAAATTTGAGTCGTTTTGCAAAGGACGAAAGCCATTTACAGAAAATAAACCCCAAGAACTTCCCGGAGCTGTAGTTTGTATATAGGTTGAACCAAATTGATTGAGTGCTGAAAAGTTAGGGTTGCTACCAGTATAAAACACTTTTATGTTAGCGATATTGACAGGGTCGTTTCCCCCACCACTGGTGTTTAAATCTAAACTCGTCAATTTAATCGGTGCTCCAGTAGTGCTTGTTCTAATAAAAATTCTCAATAATCTATTATTTGTAGAGCCTATTTCAACACTTGATAAATCCACATGTTGAGTGGTTGAACTAATGAATGTCATTGGCAATGCCACTTGTAAGGCGCCGGCAGGGTTATTATTCACAGGAATTCTCCCAATACCTGCTAATACAATGGAATCAACTCTTGCATCTAAAAGGGTGTTATTACCAGCGCTTCCGGAAACATCATAACTTAACCAAAAATAGTTAACACCAGAAGAAAGTGATTGAGTGCCATTAACAAGAAAAGAGCCACTAGGGTTTGTAAGAGTTGAACCAAATTGATTAGAAATATTAAAGGTGGCACTACTTCCTGTAAAATAAACTGCAGCAGCCGAAATATTGGCTGCAAGAGTTGTACCAATCGTATTAAAATATAAATTAGTTAAATTAATAGGTACTCCCACAGAACCAGAGACGTGAATTGCCACTCTTAATAAGGCATTATTATCTGATCCAGCGGGAACAATCCCAGTTATTTGCGTAACAGAAGAAGAGTCATAAGTAAAGTTTTCTGGAATTAAATCAGCTTCATCTGCACCAATATCAAAGTTTAGTCCACCCCCATTTAAAGAACCTACAGGACCTGGCCTTAGCTCACCATCTATATCCGTAGAAATGCCAACAATGCTTAAACCATTAGATTCAAGAACTGATTTTACTGGAGACAAATGTAAATCAGTGCTAGAAACAAATGGTGGGTCTGTAAAAAATGAGTTTGAATCTCTATTTGAAACTGTTCGCCAATTTGTTAGGGAAGGATAATTGATTGTTGTTATTCTACCAACATTTCCAGAAACACTTGTTACAAAATAGTTATTGTTATTCATAGCAGTTGAACTCAAAATACCTGCAGAACTAAGGTAAATTCCGTTACAAGCTTGACCTATATTATCAGACTGTTTATTTACTAAAATATTATTTCTGAACTCAGCAATAGTAGCTGCATTATCTGTTAAGGCAAAACAAGCCGAAAAATTAGAAGTACCAGTACCACTATTAGGTTTTGCTAACACAATTGTATTATTATTTACTCTTAAATTGGTTACAGCAACATTTATATATATACCATAATTGGTAAAACTAGATATGACTGAAGTAGTATGAAAGGCGCGGATATCTCTAATAAAGTTATTATAAATATGGATATTCGAATTATTAGTTGCCGAAGAAATAATAAGTCCATAAGCTCCCCAACCACTAGACGTTGGATTTTCAACATTATGAATATTATTATTTCGAATAACTGCACCAGCGTTTCTCAGACTTAATTCAATACCAGCAATACTGGCTGAAAATCCAGTTATGGAATCACCTCCTTGGATATCATTTCCTTCGATTAACAAAGAATTTGCTGAGGCTGTAACTTGCGTATTAGCCACATAAATGCCACAATAACCTATACTATTGAACCGAATATTAGAACCAATTACATTGTTTCTAATTATGAAATAATCCATTAAATTTTGAAATGGAGAAGTAATTCCAAAAGCGTAAATACCATAATAGCAGCGTTGAATATGGTTATTTTCTATCAACATTGAATCATTGTTTGAAGCACCAGAAGATGTTGTAATGTTGGTAGTAGCAGAGTTTCCACCACAAAAGATACCATAGGTATTTAATGTTGAAGTTAAAGAATTTCTTGCGCCAATGATATTACAATTTTTTACCGTTGCGTGTAAACAACCATCAGCAGTTGAAGAAGATGAACTAAAACGTATACATGCCGTATTGTTGGCACTTGTTAATGCCATAATTAGTGTAAGATTTCTAATTCCTGGCGTGGCTGGGTCATCACCATCAATAGTTACACTATCTGCACCAATAAACTCTAAAACACCCCTAGAAGCAGTTGGTGTAATAGCAGAGAAAATTGTTATATTTCCTACTGGCATAATATTTACACTCTGATAGTTTGAAGAACCGGCACCAGACCTTAATAATTGAACAGGTATTGCTGGTTCGGTTGTGTTTGAAGTTATTGATATCAGAATTCTGCCTTGATGGGTACCTGCATTAATTGCCGAAAATGCAGCATTAACGGTGCTGTAAGAGCTTGGCCCAGTTGTACCCGATGTTGAAGT
>JAIYDG010000134.1 GCA_027487625.1 Bacteroidota bacterium | reverse complement strand
TTTATCACGATTGATATTGGTTACCTGACTAAAATTCTTTAGAAAAACCTCTGAATTTACTTCAATATATCTACCTAAATCAAATTCTAAACCTCCAACTAAATGCTCCGCAGTTTGTCTTTTGTATTCGCTGCTTGAGCCATTAACTTTATCGGGACTAGCTAAGAAACCATAAAAAAGATTTACAACATCCTGGTCACTTACCGCACTCATTAGGTTTTGAGAATAAGTACCTGCAGCAAATTTTAAACGTATACTAGAAGTTGCATTGTATTTAATTCCTAAACGTGGTTCTAAACTTGATTCGGCCAATGATGCGTAATAAATGGCCCTTAAACCTGATTCAACTACCAATCTGTTCCAAACTTTTTTGTACTTAACAAATGCTTGTAATTCAGTATTATAGTCTTTGGCTTCAAGCTTTCTTCCAACGCTGTTCAGGTAATTAAAGTCAGTGGCAAATCCAACCGCATCAAATCCATATTTAATATCATCTTTACCAATAAAATTAGTAAAATTAATACTTCCATTAAATCCATTGATAGAACTTTCTCTTGGTAATCCATCTGTTTCCAATTGTTTCATTAAATAGCCTGAATATCCAAAAGCAGCATTAATTACAGTACTTGAACCATCTGGAATAATGAGCATATTTGCGCCAAAACCGCTAGAACCCCAATTGTATTGTGTATTCGAAAAGTTTGCCTTATCTGTGAAGTTAAATCCAAACAAGTTAATACGACTTCCATTAGAAGTGATATGGCTAAATTTTCCGTATAAATCATTAAAAGAGTATGGTAAACCATTTACAGGATCAGCATTTGGGTAAAATGTTGGAGCTGTTTTATTTAAATAAGATGTTTTATAAGATAAAATAACTGAAGAGCTTGAACCTCCTTCACTAAAAGCAGAAATCGGTCCTTCAAGTAATATTTTGGCAGTTATAGGATTTGCGCTCAATTTTCCACCAAATTCTTTTTTGTTACCTTCTCTGGTGCTAACATCAATAATTCCTGAAATTCGTCCACCATATTGGGCATTAAATCCACCGGCACTCACTTCAGCATTTCTAATAATATCAGCATCAAAAACTGAAAATAAGCCAATTGAATGGAATGGATTATAAATAATCATACCATCCATCATTACTTTATTCATTACTGGAGGTCCACCTCTAATGTATAACTGACCGCCCTGGTCACCACTAAAATTAACACCAGGTAAAACTTGTAAATATTGAACTAAATCTGGTTCACCTCCAAAAGTAGGTAACTGTTTTAGTTCTTTTTGTGTGATTACATTTGTTGAAATATTAACATTTTCTTTCGCTTTTTGTCTATCTGCCTTCACCTCAAATTCTTGTAACTGAGTTGATTTTGGTTTTAGATAAAAATTCTGATTTAGTATTTTACCTGCAGTAAGATTTAACTCGTATTTTGAAGTATCGTAACCAATTGACCAACACATAAGCGTGTATTTGCCTGGTTTTAAGCGAGTAATTGTATAAAAGCCATTTATATCAGTGGCTTTTCCCAACATTAACTCCTTAATTACAACATTCGTAAAAATTACAGGTTCTCCATTTGATTTGTCGTAAACAAAGCCTCTAACTTCAGCTGTTTGAGCCTGGTTTTGAAAATAAACGCCTAGACAGATTATTAATAAAAGTAAATTTTTTTTCATTTGATTGGCACGAATATAATAGTCAGCCCTAAGACTTCAAGTTAATTTTTATCTTCAAAAAGTTGCATTGCTTTAATAATAATTAAAGGTTTTCATTATTTTGCGGCTTGCTGTGGCATTGCCATTCAAACAAATTTTAAATGAATGAATAAAAAACTGTTTCATTATAAGCCAATTGTAATTACATTTCTAATTGTTTCTTTTTGTTTTTTAGGCACGATTAAAGTTTCAGCCCAATCAGGTTTAATGCAAACCAGAAACCTGAATATGTTGAAAATTGACCAATTAAATGATGACCAGATTACTCAATTTTCTAATGAATTAAAGAAAACCGGTTTATCGTGGACTGAAGCTGAGAAAGAATTAAGGAAAAGAAATTTGCCTGAAGATGAAATTCGTAAATTAAAAGTTAGAATTGAAAATTTATCAGGTACAAATTCAAAAAAGAATACAACTCAAAAGGAATCAACTCGGTCATTGAACAATAATATTGAACCTATTGAACAAGTTCTGAATTCACTACGTTCGCCAATTTTTGGAGCGGATTTATTTAGCAATAAGAATTTAAGTTTTGAACCTAATTTAAAAATAGCTACTCCACTAAATTATCAATTAGGTCCTGACGACGAATTAATTATTGATTTAACAGGATATTCTGAAGAAACTTATCAGTTAAAAGTAAGTCCAGAGGGAAATATTCGAATTCCAATATACGGAACTGTTTCTGTTTCAGGTGCTACCATTGAACAAGCCAAATTAAGAATCAGTAGTTTAATATCGAAACAAAACCCTACTATTTCTAGTGGTGAAACAAAAATTGGAGTAAGTTTAGGAAATATAAGAAGTATTAAAGTTGTTATTTTAGGTGAAGTAAACTTGCCTGGAACTTACACATTACCATCTTTGGCAACGGTTTTTAATGCATTATATGCATCAGGTGGACCAAATGAAAATGGTTCTTTTAGAAATATCAAAGTAATAAGAGCTAATAAAATTATAGCAACTTTAGATGTCTATGACTATTTAATGAATGGAACTTCAAAAGCAAATATCAGATTACAAGATCAAGATGTAATTAAAGTAAGTGCTTATGAAAACAGAGTAGAATTTAGAGGTTATGTAAAAAGAGAAGGTTATTTTGAAACTAATAAAACTGAAACTTTAAATGATTTATTAAAGTATACTGGAGGTTTCTCAGGAAATGCATATAGAGAAAGGATTAAAGTAGAAAGAAACGATGGCAAACAAAAAAGTGTTGCTGATATTCCTGCTTCATTATTTGGAATTTTTCAAGCACGTAATGGTGATGTGTTTTATGTTGATAGTATTTTAACCCGTTTTTCAAATCGTGTTGAAATAAAAGGTGCCATTTTTAGACCTGGTTTTTTTGCTTTAGAAGATAATCCTACAGTTTCTAAGCTTATTAACAATGCTGAAGGTTTAAGAGAAGATGCATTTAAAAGCAGAGCGATTATTTATAGATTGAAGGAAGATAATTCTCAGGAAATGTTATCGGTTGATTTGGAAGAGGTTCTTTATGGTAAAAAAGCAGATGTACTGCTAAAACGTGAAGATGTATTAATCATAGCATCCAAAAATGAAATGAAAGAACAGCAATTGGTTGTTATTAATGGTGAAGTATTAAGACCTGGCTCTTATAAATATGCTGAGAAAATGAAACTGGA
>JAIYDG010000375.1 GCA_027487625.1 Bacteroidota bacterium | reverse complement strand
ATCAGACTTCAATTCTTCTACACCAGGAATTGATAGTGAATCTAAATAGCGTTTCATGTTTTTAGAAACTATTGATAATTCTTTGAAATCATCTCCAGATATTTCAATATTTACAGGTTTACCTGTTGGTGGTCCACCTTGCTCTTGGTCTACACTAATTTCAGCACCAGGAATACCTTTAACTGCATCTCTGATTTTATCTAGATATACTACTGTTGACTTGCCATTTCTTTTTGAAAATTCAACAAATGCTACAGATACTTTACCTAAATGTGGCTGTGCTGAGAATGATGCTTCAAAGTTACCTTCATCACCCGCTCCAACCGATACATTTGATATAACTGATTCTACAATTTCGTTTGAATCACCTATAACTTTATAAATTCTTTTTTCAATAATTTTTGTAATTGAATCTGTATAAGTTTGGTCTGTTCCAATTGGTAATCTTAAGTAGGTATAAATGAAGTTAGGATCACTTTTTGGAAAGAATACAACTCCAGGTTTAGCAATTCCAGTAATTACAATAGAAGCAAAGAATAGAACTACAATACCCACCATTGTCCAGATTGGTCTGCTTCCTGCAAGAAACCATGTAATTCTATTTTTATATGCTTCTTGTACTCTTGGCCAAGTATGATTTTGCCAGTTTTCAATCCACTTATACAATACAAATCTGTTTAATGAGTAAAGTCCAAATAATAGTAGGATAAAATTACCCATTCCATGATTACCTGAAACGTAAAATATCAATGCCAATGCTCCAAAAATGGTTGCAGTTATTTTGTATCCTTTTTTGTTTTGTCTTGCTGCTTTTTCTTCTTCATGTGTTTTCATAAAATCAACAGCGAAAACCGGATTCATAATATAAGCAACTACAAGAGATGCACTAAGTGTGATGATTAATGTGATTGGTAAGAAGAACATGAATTTACCAATTACTCCTTGCCAGAAAGCCAAAGGAATAAATGGAGCCAGAGTTGTAAGAGTTCCTGAGAAAACGGGTAAGAATACTTCACCTGCAGCTAATTTTGCTGCTTTTTTAATAGGAACTTTTCCGTTTTCAAATATCCTATGTGTATTCTCAATTACAACAATTGCATCATCCACTACAATACCAAGTGCTAGTAGGAATGAGAACAATACAATCATGTTTAAAGTAAAACCAAATGTTGGCATGATAATGAATGCCACTGCCATAGATAATGGTACTGATAATCCAACGAAAATTGCATTGGTAGTTCCCATGAAAAACATCAGAATTAATGTTACTAAAATAAATCCAATGATGATTGTATTTATCAAATCATGAAGGGTTACTCTGGTATTTGAAGACTGGTCTCCGGTGATAGTCACAGTTAAATTTTCAGGGAGTGTAGTTGCCTTCATTTCCTCTGTTATTTTTTTGATTTTATCACTGGCATCAATTAAGTTTTCTCCACTTCTTTTAATAACATTTAATGTAATTACATTCTTGTTATCTAAACGCGCAAAACTTTCTTGTTCTTTAAATCCATCTGTAATTGTTGCGATATCTTTTAAGTAAACTGTAGCTCCTGAACCTGCTCTAACAACGATATCACCAATTTTATTTGGGTCGATAAACTGACCAACAACATTAATTGATCTTTTAACACCTTCCATTCTCATTTGTCCACCTGAGATGGTAAGATTTTCGTATGCAACAGCCGATTCAATATCTCTAAAACTAACACCTGCTGATTGCATTTTATACATATCAACATCAATTTTAATTTCACGGTCTAAGGCTCCAACAATATCAACGCGTGTAATCTCCTTTAAACCTTCAATTCTGTCTTGAAGGTCTTCAGCGTATTTTTTCAATTTATCAAGACTATAATCTCCTGATAAATGCACGTTCATAATTGGAAGCTGAGAAACGTCGATATCAATAACCTGTGGATCATCTGGTAAGTCATTTGGTAAATCGTTTTTCGCTTTGTCAACTGCATCTTTTACTTTCTGTTTAGCAACAGGTACGTCAACATCTGTATTGAATTCAACGTTTACCATTGAGAAATCCTGCAATGATGAACTTGTTACTTTTTTTACGCCTGATATCGATTTAACTTGTTTCTCAATGTTTTTAGAAACGAGGTTTTCCATATCAGCAGGAGAAGTTCCCGGATATATTGTTGTAACTAAAATTTGTGGAAACACAACCTCTGGAAATTGTTCCTTTGGTAATGAATTATAGCTAAACAAACCTGCCAGCGTAATAATGATGGTCATGATATAGATACTTGTTTTGTTATCTATAGACCAACTGGATGGTTTAAATTCTTTTATTTTATCTAACATATTCTATTCTGTTAATAGAGTTTAGTATTTGATACTTTCTTGATCGTTTAAGTCTTGGTAACCGGCAATAATTATTTGGTCACCTTCATTTAAACCTGATGTAATTTCGGCTTTCCCATTATAAATGTTACCTACTGTTACTTCTTTTTTAATAGCCTTTTTGCTCACTGCATCAGCAACGAAAATTACTTTTTTGCCTTCTGAATCCTGAACTAAATTGATTGGAACTACAATCGCTTTTTCTTTGTGATAAGAAACAACTTTTACAACAGCAACCATGTTTGGAATAAAATCTTCGCTTGAAGGTAAATCAGCTTCTATTCCGAATGTTCTGTTTAATAAATTGATTGATCTTCCACTATATCTTAAAGTTGATTTTAATTCTTTTTTGATATCAGGAAATTGAAGAATCACTGAGTTACCGCTTTTTACTTCAGCTGCATAAGTTTCAGCTAAATCTGCTTTTACTTTTAACTTACTGAAGTTTACAACTCTAAATGCTGGATATCCTGGTACAGAAGCTTGTCCCGCTTTTAACATTACTTCATCAATTGTTCCGTTTATTGGAGATTTAATTAGGTACATGTCTAAGTTTTCTTTTACTGTAGCTAATTTTTGCTCAAGAGATTCTTTGTTATTTTTAGCTGATAAAAATTGCACCTCACTGCCAACTCCTTTATCCCAAAGAGCTTTTTGTTTGTTGTATAATTCAGTTACAAATTTCAAATTGGTTTCTAAATCTTTCAATTGAGTTTTTACGATATCTCCGTCAAGAGTAGCTAATACCTGACCAACTTTAACTCTATCGCCGGCATTAACTAATACTTTAGTTACTGTTGAAGGAACTTTTGCTGAAAGAGTAACATTTTCATCTCCATCAACATAACCTTGAACGTCAATGTATTTGTTAAAACTTTCGAATTTTACGGCACTAACTCCAACAATTTTGCTTTTTTCATTTGCTTTAGTTGAATCACCTGAAAGTGTAATTTCTTCTTCAAGTGTTTTAATTTTAGTTGAGATTTCAGCTAGTTCTCTTTTTAATGATTCCAGCTCCGCTTTTTTGGCAGTTATGCCATTTTCTCCATTACAAGCTACTATTCCCAAAAGAATTAAGCTGCTTAGTGTGATGATAATATAGTTTTTCATATATGGTTTATTTAATATTTTAATATCCGATAGCTTTTTTAAGTTCTGCTTCTGCAACTAATATGTCGTAAAGTGTTGATAGGTAATTTGACTCAGCATTTAAATAATCGTTTTGTGCACTTGTTAATTCTAGGCTTGAACCAACTCCTTCTTTCAATTTTAAATTCGATTTTTCTAAAATGTCTTTTGCTAAATCAACATTTTCTTTTTGGATTTTTAATTGTTGACGAGCTCTTATGTATTTTGCTTTGGCACTAATTCTTTCAAGTTCAATTGCCTGAATTAATATGCTTTTTCCATTTTCAATTTTTGTATCATTAATTTTTGCTTGCTGAATTTTTGATTGTTTCATAAAACCATCAAAAATTGGCATCTGTAAAGTAATTCCTGCAAGAGCACCATTGTACCAGGTTTTTCCTACATCACCAACTTCAGATGCAAATGTATTTTTTTGTACTTGAGCAAAAGCTGCAATTGAAGGTAGATACGAATACTGCCATCTTTGCTTGTCGATATTGTTTAACTTTCTTTGTTGCTCAAGTATTTGTGCATCGATTCTTTTTGAATAATCACCTGCAGCCAAATCCATTCCTAAACTTTCATTTGAAGCTTGAATTGTATTGATTTTATCTGTTAATACAATACTGTCACTAACATTAGCACCTAATTGTAGTTTTAATGCAGTATAAGCAATTATTTTACCATCAATTAATCTGTCTCTTTGTAAATTTAGATTCGATAATTGTAATCTAACTCTGTCTGCATCCATCTTTTCCATTAATCCGGCTTTTGCAGTTTCAGTTAGGTCATAAGTGGTTTTTTCAAGATATTTAATATTACTATTTAAAATATCCATGGTTACATCAATCAATAAAACCTGGTAATAAGCTTTTTTTACATTTACTTCTAGTTCAATTTCAGATTGATGAGTTCCTAATTTTGCTAAATTGACATATTGGTTTGATGCTTTTAATCCCATTAAGTACGAACCATCAAATAATAATTGTGATGCACTTGCACTAACAGTTAAATTGTTTTTAACACCAAATTGTGCTGGAACAATTCCAGCTGCTGGTGCAGGTGATGTGGCTGGAATTAATCCATATCCAACTAGGTTTCCATAAACTACCGGACTAATAAAATCGGGCAGGGCAGTTGTTGGAATAGTGAAGTAATGCATGAATTCTGCTTTACCATTAACTTGGGGTAAACCTGCTGCAACTATTTCCTTAACTCTTTTTTTAGCTAATAGTTCGTCTAGTTTTGAGTTTTTTAATGTGGCGTTATTGGTTTTTGCAAATTCCAATGCCTCATTTAAGTTCATCTTTTTAATGTTTGAATCTTGTGATTTAGCTAGAATACTAAATACAAGCGCAAACATTGTGATGGCTAATTTGACTTTCATATAAGGTTATTTATCTGTTTTAATTGTTTGATCGTTTAAATATTTAAGTCCTTTTTCAGTACAAATTCCCCTTAAATGATATTTCATCATTTCTGTTTGGAGCTCTTTTAAATTGAATTTGTCTTCAAGGTTATTATCTGGGTTGATTAATAAATCTACCAAATGAATGTAAAATTTTGCAACCAACTCTTCATTTACATCTTCTCTGTACCAACCCGATGATTTTCCACTTTTAATGTTTTTTAGGATTTCATTGTAAATAAATTCAACTCTAAATCGGTTTAATTTATCCCAACATGGTTTAAAGTATTTTTTGAGGTCGAAAATGATACTTTGGTTAATTTGCTTTTTCCTGTCGCTTAATGTTTCTGAAATACTTAGCATCAAATCAATAGGATTTTCATGCTCTAGGCTTAAATTTGTACATGCAACTTTTTCTTCACTTAAATGAGCTTCTATTGCTTGGTCTACTAGTTCGTTTTTGTCTGCAAAGTGCTGATAAAGAGTTTTCTTTGAAATTCCCAATTCGCGGGCAACATCATCCATCGTAATGCTTTTGAAGCCAAATTTGAGGAATAAGTTACTAGCACCTAACAATACCTTATTCTTATTTTCGTCTACGTTTGTCATTTCGGGGGCAAAGATAAAACTTTTAGCGTGCCGGAAACTTTAAATGTTAAGAAAGTTTCCTAAGTTTCTGAACTGCCTGATAATGAATGTGTTAATTTTTCGTCAGTTTTTTTATTTTATTCGAGTGGTTGAAATTGTATTTAAGAAACAATTTTCCAGAAGAATTTATCGGCTTTGAGAATAGAAAACGAAATTTGAATGAAATTTTCTTTCTTTTGCAGAAATACATTTTTTCGTAATGAGTTCAAGCAGACGACCATATTTAATAGGAATTACCGGTGGAAGTGCCAGTGGTAAAACTCATTTCTTAAATTCTTTAAGGTCAATATTTTCAGAATCAGAGGTTTGTATTATCTCACAGGATAATTATTACAAAACTGCTTTTGAACATAAACGTGATGAAAATGGACATATTAATTTCGATTTACCAGATTGTGTAGATTTACATCAGTTTGCCATTGATATTGCGAAGCTTGGAAGAGGCGAGAAGGTAGAAAGAGAAGAATACCTATTTCAGCATTATGATAAAAAAGGGAAAATGCTTGAATTTAATCCTGCACCTATTATTATATGTGAAGGTTTATTCATTTTTTATGAGCCTGAGATTTTTGAACAATTTCACCTAAAGATTTTTATTAATGCTGATGAAGAAATAGCATTAAACAGAAGACTGGTTCGTGATGTTGCTGAAAGAAATATTGAAGAAGATTTTGTTTTGTACCAATGGAAGCACCATGTTTTGCCGTCTTACCGACAGTTTTTACTTCCTTTTATGGCAAAAGCTGATTTGATAATTAATAACAATGTACATTTTGGACATAGTTTAGGAGTATTATCAGATCACCTTAGGAAACATTTACAAGAAGCAGATTCAGTTAGGCCTTATTAATTCATGGCTTGTGTAGCCATTACAACTCTTACTTTCAGTTTTGTTCCGGTTGCTAAAATATCTACTAAATCTTGAATAGTTAATTCCGCATCCATACGTAATACAATAGTAGGGTCAGGAACACCGGCAGTTTCTTGTTGGATTCTGCTTTCTAAGTCAGCAGGCACAATTAGTTTATCATTTAAGTAATATTCCTTACTTTTATTGATAGTTAGGGTAACCTGCTTTTTGTTTAAAGTTTGGTTATTGTTTGCTTTAGGTAATAAAACCTTAATAACACTTGGGTTAGCAACTGTTGAAATAATCAAGAAAAACAACAGCAGGAAAAACATGATGTCGTTTAATGAGGAAGTTGATACCTCTGCTTCAAATTTCTTTTTTCTTCTGAAATTCATATTTTAATTTTCAGATAGGTTTAGCTTTCTAAAATATCAATAAACTCAATAGCATTTATTTGCATTTTGTGGTTAAATCTGTCGATTCTAGTATTTAATATGTGGTAACCAGCATATGCCAATACACCAACAATTAAACCCGCACCTGAAGTAATCATTTTTTCATACAAACCACCTGCAATAATTCCAATGCTAATATTATCGCTAACAGAAATATTATAGAAAATTTTAATAATACCCGAAATGGTTCCAATAAAACCTAACATTGGAGCAATACCTGCTGTTAATCCTAAGAATCCTAAATTTTTCTCTAATTTATCTGATTCAATACCTGCTGCACTTTCCATCGCACTTTCAATATCCTTAATTGGTTTTCCAATACGGTTAACTCCTTTTTCAATTACTCTAGAAATTGGAGTATTTAATCTTTGGCAATAGGCTTTTGCTGCTTTAATATCACCTTTTCCTAATAAATCATTCAAATTTGCCATGAAATTTGCTTCAATTTTGAATGCCTGGTTAATAAATACCCATCTTTCAATAATAAAATAAATACTCAAAAGTGAAAGAAACCCAATAGGAATCATGATGACACCACCTTTGATAATTAATTCGAATAAATTTAAACCAGCTTGTTGTTCCATGTGATTTTACAGAAAATTTTGTGCTAACGAAACTAAGCCAAGTAGTCAAATCATGGGCTTTCACTTTCCCACAGATTGTATATTAAAGGGCTCAGAAATCCAAAAAAATGACCAAAACCCGCTTAAAATAATGATTTTCAAAATTTTAAACCTTTTTTGCTTTTACTAATGCCCTCCCTTATATTTGCCAGCCTTAGAAGAACAGATATATTATATAGAATAGATAGCAACAATGAAAAGTAAAGGAGCAGTTAAGTTTTTTGCGATTGCCTTAGTGTTGGTAAGTATTTTCCAGTTATCATTTACTGCGAAAACTTACTTAGTAGAGAAGGATGCCGAGGCATATGCCAATGGCAATGTAGAATTAGAGCGTAATTACCTCGATTCAGTTTCGCGTTTACCGGTGTACAATTTCCTCGGTATCAAAAAGTTCACCTATTTACAATGTAAAGAGCGTGAGTTAAATTTAGGTCTCGACTTGCAAGGTGGTATGAACGTTACCCTTGAGGTTTCTTTGGCTGATTTGGTTCGTGGTTTAGCAAATAACAATGCTGACCCTAACTTTAATAAAGCAATTGAACAAGCTCGTGAGGCTTTAAAAACAAGTCAGAAAGATTATGTTACTTTATTTGGTGAAGCTTACAACGAAATAGCTCCAAATGCTAAACTTTCTGCAATTTTCGCAAATCCTAGCAACCGCGATAGAATCAAACTTTCTTCAACTAACCAAGAAGTTTTGGCTTATATCCATGATGAAGCAAACCAAGCAATCGATCGTTCTTTCCAAATCCTACGCGCTCGTATCGATAAATTCGGTGTGACTCAACCTAATATTCAAAAATTAGAAGGTAGTGGAAGAATTTTAGTTGAATTGCCAGGTGTTGACAATCCTGCAAGGGTTCGTAAATACTTACAAGGTTCGGCTAAGTTGGAATTTTTCCAAACTTTCGATAATCCTGAAGCTTTCAAATACCTTAGCCAAGCTAACGATATTTTGAAAAAATCTTTAGTTGCAGAAAAATCAGCTCCTGTTGGAACTGATACTAGCGCTACAGCTGCTGCTGATACAACTAAAAGTGCTTTAGCAAGTTTAGGTTCAGCTTCAAAACCTACAACTGCTGCAGCTGATACAAGCAAAAAAGATACAGCTGCTGCTGATCAAAAATCATTTGAAGAGTTTGCAAAGGAAAATCCTTTGTTCGCTTACTTACGTCCTTTTGCTGATGACAAAGGTATGTTATCAACTAAAGGTTCAAGTTGTGGTACTGCTGCAATCAGAGATACTGCTAAAATTAATGCTTTGTTAGCACGTCCTGAAGTTAGATTGGCTTTACCTTCAAATATTAAATTTGCTTGGGAATACAAAGGTTTTGGTGAAAACCAAGAAGGTGTAATCATGCATGCTTTAAAAACAGATCGCGATGGTTCTGCTTCTTTAACAGGTGATAAAGTAATTGACGCTCGTAAAGACGTAAATCCAACAGGTGATGTTGAAGTAACAATGAATATGAATAGTGAAGGTGCCAGAATTTGGAAAAACCTTACTAAAAACAATGTTAACCATTCAATTGCAATTGTATTAGATGATGTTGTTTACTCTTCACCAAACGTTCAAGGTGAAATTCCTAATGGTCGTTCTTCAATTACCGGAAGCTTCACTATGGAAGAAGCTGGTGACTTAGCAAATATTTTAAAGAGTGGAAAATTACCAGCTCCAACAAGAATTGTTGAAGAAGCTGTTGTAGGTCCTTCTTTAGGTGCTGAAGCAATTAGCTCAGGATTATGGTCGATGGTTATTGCTACAATTGTTATCCTTGTATTCATGGTTGTTTACTATAACAACTCTGGTTATGTAGCTAACTTTGCAGTATTAATTAACGTATTCTTTATTATCGGTGTTCTTGCTTCTTTAGGTGCTGCATTAACCCTACCTGGTATTGCTGGTATTGTATTAACAATTGGTATGGCGGTTGACGCAAACGTGTTAATTAATGAAAGAGTTAAAGATGAATTATTAAGCGCAAGAAGTTTGAAAAATGCCATTACTGATGGTTACCAACATGCTGCTTCTTCAATTATTGACTCAAACTTAACAACCTTATTGGCTGGTATCGTACTTTATTCATTTGGAACAGGTCCTGTTCAAGGTTTCGCAATTACTTTAATTATCGGTATTCTTTCTTCAATGTTTACTGCTGTATTATTAACCCGTGTTATCACTGAATGGCAATTGGATAGAGGAACTATTATTAAGTATTCACGTGAATTTTCTAAATCAGCTTTCCAAAACTTAAATTTTGATTTCGTAAAAAATCGTTTCAAGTTTTATGCATTCTCAGGAATTATCATCTTAATTGGTTTGATTTCAATTTTCACTAAAGGATTTACATTAGGTGTAGATTTTAAAGGTGGTTGGACATATGTTGTTGAATTCAGTAAACCTGTTAGCTCAACAGACATTAGAACTGCTTTGGAAACTCCATTTGGTTCTGCTCCTGAAGTAAAAACATTTGGTACTGAAGGTAAATATAAAATTACCACCACTTTCATGATTGATGATCAAAACGCAAATGTTTCAGAGATTGTAGAAGGAAAATTAAATGATGGATTGAAAACAATTGATCCAACAGCTAAAATATTAAGTTCATCAAAAGTGGGACCTACTATTGCAAACGATATCAAAGTAGCTTCAATTTGGGCTGCAATCCTTGCTTTATTAGGAATTGGTTTGTATGTATTAATTCGTTTCCAAAAATGGCAATATGCTTTAGGTGCAACCATTGCATTGGCACATGACGTATTGATGATGTTAGGTTTCTATTCAATTTTTGATGGTATTTTACCTTTCCCTATGGAAGTAGACCAAACATTTATTGCAGCAGTATTAACCATCATTGGTTTCTCTATCAATGATACGGTGGTTGTATTCGATAGGATTCGTGAATTCTTAGGAACACATCACCATGAAACCAATAAACAAAAGGTTATTAATGATGCATTGAATAATACATTAAACAGAACAATCATTACTTCATTAACAGTATTTATGGTAACATTGGTATTGTTCATTTTTGGTGGTGATGTAATTAGAGGATTTAACTTTGCTATGTTAGTAGGTATCGTATTTGGTACTTATTCATCAATTGGTATTGCAACTCCAATCGTTATCGACTTCGATAGAAAGAATAAGAAGTAAATTTCTTTTTAAATAATTAACAAGGGTGAAATGAACTTAGGTTTGTTTCACCCTTGTTTTTTTTTGTAGGCAGTGCACATTTTCTATTGATAACTTCAACTGCTTACTCTTGTTTGTATAACATTAGCATTCCAACTTCGCAATATGCGTAAATCTATATTTTCACTGCTATTTGCAGGAATTTTAATGCTTGGTTTTCAGTCGACAGCACAAGAATTGGAGCCAAAAGGTAAAATTAAAGATCCAAAAGGATTGAGCCAGAAATCGCATAACTTTTTCATGTCGAAAAAACTCGATATGGCTACTTACCAAAGAGACTCTTTACATAGATTAGTTATAGCTTTTAATAAAGATACAGCGGAAAGAGGAATTCAATATAGATTGCTTGATTCACTACACCGTGATTTGCAAAGCAGGTTTCAAAGTTTAACAGAGAAGCACAACAAACTTCAATCTGATTATTCAGAAATGAATGACAGATATACCGATTTAATTAAATCAAGTTTAAGCAAAACTGAACAGTTAAACCTTGCTTTGAAAGAAAAGGGAGATCAATTGTTGGCCAGAGAAAGGAAATTAGCTGAACTAGAAGCGATTATTCGTCGTCAGGATTCAATTACCAATGCTTTGAATGATATAGTTAAAAAAGCACTTTTAAGCTTTAATTCTGATGAGTTGACAGTAGAAATGAAAAATGGTAAAGTTTACGTTTCATTAAGCGATAAATTGTTGTTTAAATCGGGTAGTGCAGAGGTTGAAGAAAAAGGTATGGATGCAATTAAAAAACTATCCGATGTATTGAATAAAAATGCAGATATCGATATTTTAATTGAAGGTCATACCGACGACAAACCAATAAAAACTGCTGCATTCTCTGATAACTGGGATTTAAGTACTGCTAGAGCAAATAATATTGTACGTTTATTGATAGATGCACACCATGTTGACCCAAAACGTTTAACTGCAGCAGGTAGAAGTGAATTTCAACCACGTGCAAACAACGAAACAGTTGAAGGCAGAGCGAAAAACAGACGTACTGAAATTGTACTTACTCCTAAACTAGATGAGTTGTATAAACTCATCAATAAAAGACGCTAAATTAAATTTACTAAATCGTTTTTTAACTCTTCTAACCTTGCTTCAAGTTGTTTGGTTAGCTCCTTAAGTGCGTAAAAGCCCTTGGTTTGTTCCTCACTTAAACCAATTAAATTTGATCCATCAAGCATTGAGTTAATTTTTAAAATTGGTTCAGAGAAATCATGACTTAATTTCTCAGCAATTTTTTGCAAGGTAGTATTGTGGTCTCTTAAGAATTCTTCTTGTTTTTTTATT
>JAIYDG010000534.1 GCA_027487625.1 Bacteroidota bacterium | reverse complement strand
TCAATCAATTAGAGAAATAAATCTAATATATTTTCCTGTCGATAAATTTGCACTCACACAAACCCATTAATAGTTCATCTGCCAAGGCATTTCGGTATTCATCGCTTGGAGATCATTTGCTGTTGCTTTTGTTGACGATGCAAAACGCACCCAAATTGCGGCCAAAGTCTCCCGCACGCAATCCTTATCTCGACACACCGACGAGCGTATTTATTTCGAATGGAGAGTATTCATCAAAGGTTTGTGAATCACCAATCACTTGAATACATAATTATATTTCGTTGTATCTTGCTGTCTGACTGTTTTCCACTTTCTTTTCGTGAAAGATGTTGTAAGCATATGATAGCGTATTTGATTGATTTTTTTTTTTAAAATTTTCACACCGTTTTTCTTTATTGATCCATTAAATGCATGAAGCTCTCAATTGTTCCTTTGTTACATCGACCAAATAATTTGTTCCTGATTATGCAAAAGTAAGCTTGTGATCTTATGATGGAAATGTTTCGTGTTTGATATTCAGTACCAAATGATGGAAATGTTTTGTGTGGTTTGAAAGGGTTTTTCTTTTCTTGAAAACAATTGTTATAGTCATTGAACCAACCAATCTATGCAAAGCAAGCCTTATATCATGGATCAATAAATAAGACCAACTCGTCAGCCTCTCAATTCTCAATATCAACGTGTTTTTCTCACTTTCTGTTGATGACTGTCAAATTACATCATCAACCAAAGCAAACAATAATTTCGAAACTGTATGGTAAAGTGCTTCACGATTTTACTTTCATGATGAATTGAATATTCACCCTTTTTTTCTCAGTCCCAACAGCGAGACGGACGCTTCCATAGCCGAAAGAATGTTTCGTTGCATCCCATCGCTGGAGTTCGCTCGGGCCTTTCGCCTCAGCCATCGAGCTCATCTGTCGTCGATCCATCGATAGAAAGTGGCTCAATGACGCCAAAAACTGACTATGCGCTTACACCAATCGGCACAGATAGATTGCGTGCACAACTTGCACATCTTCTCAGAGTAAGTGACACATCAATTAATTAGATGAAACGTTTCGTCCACAATTTTGCATTTCACAAAGACATTATGAGTGCACATGCATTGAATGTAGAATGTGGATAGCTTTTCGGTGATTATCATATTGCCTTGCATCAACTCATCAAATCGTTTCCTGGTGTTACAAACTTCATCCAGTATCATGACTATTATTCGCTTGTCTTTGCCACATCACAAAAATCCTGGATCTTGTAACATTCTTTTTCGCACTTTGTAGATGCAGAATTCACAACGGGATGTGATTGCAAGCCTCCTCGAAGAGCTAACCGGGCCATCTCCTTCCAGTGTAGGCAATTTTTTCAACACGCAAAACGAACCCCCAATAATCACGAATCTTTCCCTGCATACCTCGTTTCGCAAGAAAAGGTTTTATGATTAACATACTTTCTTGGTTCAAGGAAAAGGTTCAAGCAGATGAGCCATTACTCGCCCCAGATGCCTCTGCAAAGCGGCTTTCAAACGAAGGTAGAGCAAAGGCAGGTTCTCGTCACGTTTCACCAGCAGTTCAAGTGCAGGTATTTTCATTTTCCAAATGATGAATATTTCCGTCTCAAGTCCAATAAATACATATTATCACGGCAGCAAACTGACTGCAATTCACTCTTTTCACTTTCATCACTTCCAAAAGAACCACAGCGCTTTTAGTCATAACAAATCTTACCAAATAACAGAATATTTGAAAAGCAACTCATGCATACGCAACATAGAGAGATGAGCCAAAATCAAAAAGAGCCACATCCACCCCAAGCAAAGGGCAGCAATCGATGCGGGATAGCCAGTCCGACATCCAGTCTGACTCTTTCCTGTCGCATTGTTACGTCGAGCTATCCAAGGCGTTGCTTCCATGCGTCCATGAACTTGAAAACACGACAAATGTCCTCCTTCAAAAGCTCAAACAGCTTTTAGATGCAGAAGCATTATCCATCTACTTTCTGTCAAACAGTGGCAAGGAGCTGGTGGCAAATCCATGGTCCTCCAAGGCGAATAGTTTGGACGAGTCCAAAAGCCGCAGTTCACTTTCTTGGAAGGTGCTTTGTGAAGAAAAGGCCGCCTATTTTGTTCGTGGCAAAGCTGACGGCGTTGCCTTTCCGTCTGCATTTTCATCTGAGGTCGATGGATGCGGAAAATCTCCTTCTCAAATCCAAAATCTCCTCGCTGTGCCTTTCCACCATCAATCCAACGGCGATGCCTCCATGCGCAACTGCGACTTTCGAGCGGTTCTAGTTTGCTGCAACTTTGCTAATCTTCGCCTTGCTACGCCCTCCTCTGATGTGGTTGCAAATATCCTTGCATATGTAGCACCATTTTTATCGACATACTTTGCCTTCGGAGACCCAAAGAAATCTCGAAGCAACATTAGCGAGCATTCTGACACTGGTGCAAGTAAGGCATCTACAGATTCCCACTCTACAGGTCTTTCGATGAGTGGGATTTCCAAAGAATTTGGTTTTGTCAAAGACTTGGATTCAGCAAATGATATTATGGAAATATTCTCTTGCATCACCAAACAAATCAAAGATGTCATGCAAACGGAGCGCTGTATGATTCTGAGGCTCGATCAATCCCGAGAAAAACTGACAACAAATGAGGCGAT
>JAIYDG010000464.1 GCA_027487625.1 Bacteroidota bacterium | reverse complement strand
TTGAAGGGTTAGCTAAAGTAGAAGTAGTTCCATCACCAAAGTCCCATAAATATGAAGCTATACCAGCTGTTGCTGTTGAACTGTTTGTAAAACTATATGCACCACTACAAGCATTAGTTGTGTTAATAGTAAAATTAGGACGATTGTCAAAAATTGCGGCTGTTGAATTAATATAATCAGTTTCGGGACTACCTGTAAACTGTACACTTATTAAAGTAGGTGTAGTATTACTAAATTGGTCAACATGTAATGTATACCATACGCCAGCAATTACATCAATACCTGGATTGAATTGAGTAGCAACAAATGGAGGAGTAGCCAAACCAGTAGCACCTGGTATACCAAAAACTGTAGAACTACCTGCAAAATTACAACTCAATTGCGTTTTATTATTACAATTAGAATTATTGGGTGCTCCAGCCAATTGGTATAAACTCCAATCTAAATCAATTGCAGTAGGAAGACCTGCAAGAGTATAAGGTCTAATAACAAAGTTTAATTTACCATTTGATTTAGCTTGAAAAGCAAACCAAACACTATTATGTTCAATTCCTCCACAAGCTAATTGCTCTAACTTGTTACCTACCCCACTGGGATTATAAGTTCCGCTATTACCACATATGATAATTGGATCGGAGCAATCGGCTTGGGCATTTGCTAAATCAATCCTAAAAAGGAATGCAATTAGCATTAAAAAGAAGTAAAAGATTCTTTTCATATGTTTCTAGATTTATTATTAATATTTTAAAAATTTATTCAAATTTTAATTTGATGTTAACTTTAATATAAGTCCACTCATTTAGGAATAATTTATCGTTTTGCTTAAACTAGTTATTCTTAAATTATTTGTTTCCATTCGTGAAAATCAAATTGCATTTGATGCTTATTAATTTTCACATTTGATTTAACCCTTAAAATTATTGTAATAGAGAATAATGAAATTATTGATTAAAAAAGTTTTACTCAAAAAAAGAAAAACCTTAAATCAATTTTTTTTATAACGTATTGGCCACATTAAATAAGAAAAATCTACTTATTCAACTAGCTAAATAAAATTGTGATTATGATACATTCAAAGAACTTAGTTTAAATAAAAGTCAAGTCTGAGGAACTTAATAACCTAATTTATTAATGTATTTAATTGTCATTCCAATTCAACCTTGAATCCAAATTTTATCCAAATCTCAAATCAAGATTATGTATTGATTGTGTTCAAAAACAATACATCTGATTTAATTTTTGGTAAAAATTCTATTTATCGGTTTTAATATCTAACTTTTATAAATTCTAAAACACACCTCCACTTGTCACCATTTTTCTGCTAATTCTATAAATATTTTAGCTATTAAACATCTTTTACATATGGAAATATAAAAATAAAAATAATTACAAATAATTTACAATTAAAAATAGCAAAAACAATATTTACTTGATAATCAGCTACAAAATATTTCTTTGATTTGCTTACTAAAAGTTTTGTCTAAAACATAAATAAAACCAAATCCCTTGTATTAGACATACCAAAAATTATGAAGATATTGGTTTGTTATACCAATTTGTCAAACCTGTAAAATCTTAAACGAATATCCGCTTCTTTACCAGTAAATTAATAACAGGACCTTGGCCCCAAAACGGGTGCGAACCTTCGGTTCGCGCCCGTTTTGGGGCCAAGGTAATTCATACATTTTTGTTTACTACTATCATGTCATCCCTATGGGATTTTAGAAAATTTCGTAATAAACAGATTTCTATTTTTAATTTATTTTACCTAAATACAATTCATAAATCAATTTTAAAATATTTAGAATTTTACTAAAATAATTTACTGGTAAACATGCGGGTATTCGTAATCTTAATTTTAAAATTGATGGATGCAATAAAAAAAAACTATATCCAGATAAACAATTGAAAAAATGAAGTTCATTTTATTGATAAGTTCCTAAAAAACTTTTGGATTGAAATGATAAGCATTTTGAACAAAAATTTCAGATTTTTTAAAGTATGATTTTTAAAATTTAATGCTAAGTATTTTTATTCCTTATTAGCCATGGGCTTGAGGCAGCAAGGGAATTGAGGAATGAGCAAGATTGTATTGGGATGAAGCTTTTTTTAGGAGGAGGAATTTTTTTATTCCTCATTTACCATGGGCTTAAGGCAGCAAGGGAATTGAGGAATGAGCAAGATTGTATTGGGATAAAGCTTTTTTAGGAGGAGGAATTTTTTTATTCCTCATTTACCATGGGCTTGAGGCAGTAAGGGAATTGAGGAATGAGCAAGATTGTATTGGGATGAAGCTTTTTTGGGGAGGAGGATTTGTTTAATTTTTGTTTTGAAGTCAATTTTAATTGGTACACAAATTTGCTTAATGAAAACAGAATAGGCTTAGGGATGGACGTGGAAAGCCTGTTGATGGCGTGGCTTGTGGATATGGGAATTTGCAGGCGACCGGAGGAAGCCCGGCAAAGGCACAATAGCCACTGACAGGCCATTAACAGCTTGGAACAAACAGCCCGGCCGGCAGGCTTGGTAGGATTATTCTTTAGCAATCAATTTTTCTAAGCCTGTCGGCAAGCCCCAAAAAAAACCGAATTTCGGCTAGATATGTATAATGAAGTTATATGCCAATAAATTTCTTTGTTTTTTGAACCTCAATGCCTATCCCAATGTGTAATTCAGGGCTATTTTAAGAAGGATTTACAAAAAAAGGTGGCCAATGGCCACCTTTTTTTGTGAATAGAATAATTTAAATACTACTAAGGTCTCATTAAGAATATACCATTGATAGAATTTAAATCAATTAAAGGATAATCAAGAAAATCTACTGAAGCATCACCATTTAAATCTGTATCCAAATATCCTAAATCACCATTGATTGAGCCTACATCCAAATCTGGATAATCAATAAAATCTATCGAGCCATCTTGGTTGATATCTCCAGAATAAATTCCAAATACGCCTGACCCTAAATCAACCATATTTGAACCATATGCTTTTAAAGCATCATCTGAAAAATCATAATTAGTTATTGATGTAATTACTACTGTATCGGCTGTCCATGTTTCTAATGAGTTTCTATGCTTAACAGCGATATAGAATGCATTTCCAATATAAATAGAAGGCAATGAAAAACTTGCTAATCCTGATGTGCTGATAGTACCTGAAACAGCATAAACACTATCAAAATTATTTTTATCATGTAGAACAATTGTAATTGTATCTGCTATTGTATTCGATGTAATTCCATCTGCATTAAAAGGTGATGCTGTCATACTTGAAGAACCCAAATACAATCCTTCCAAAAATGCAGTTATATTTAAAGTAGCAGATGAGCTTAATGATGACGAATCATTTCCAAACAAAAAGAAGCCCAATGAAGTTAAAGAATTAGTTGTAATAGAACTTCCACTTGCAGGATTAGTATTTGCCTTGTTATAAATACCTGCTAGAGTAGCACTTCTAGCAATAGCATTCATGGTTCCAATTGAAGCTTCAGTTAGTTTGATAGTTGTACTCGTGAAATTACTTGCACCTGAACTAATTGAACTTTCCCAATATCTGTTGCTGCTAATGCTGAACATATTTGTACCTGCTGATCCGCCAGTACTTGT
>JAIYDG010000067.1 GCA_027487625.1 Bacteroidota bacterium | reverse complement strand
TTACATCTAAAAGGATTAAATCCGGCTTGAAAGTTTTTGCAATTTCGATTGCAGTTGCTCCATTAAAGGCAGTTGCAACCAAATAACCTTCTTTTTTTAGATTATAATCGATAAATTCAATGATATCAGACTCATCGTCTACAACTAAAATTTTATATTGACTTTCCATGTTAGAAATTTTATGTAAGATTCGATGTGTTAAGTGATTTGAGAATTAACTTAAGGTTAACAAAATGTTATGAGCCAAAAATTACTAGAAGCCAAATATCTCTTTTAGCTTATTCTCAAGGCTTTGGCCGCGTAACCTTTTGGCAATAATCTTTCCATCTTTATCAACAAGAACGGTAAATGGTATTGATTCAATATTATAAAGTTTAACGACACTGCTATTCCACTTCAATAAATCTGAGCCATGATTCCACAATAATTGGTCTTTATTGATTGCAGCCATCCAAGATTCTCTGTTATCATCCAAGCTTACACCAAAAACATCAAATCCTTTTGCTTTGTATTTGTTATATAATCTAACAACATTTGGATTTTCATCTCTACAAGGTTTACACCAGCTTGCCCAAAAATCAACCAAAACAACTTTACCTTTTAATGATGACAAGGTAATTTTTTTTCCAAAAGGGTCATTCAAGTTCATATCCGGAGCCATATTTCCATCAGCAGTTCTTCTCAACTCTTCCACTTTTTGATGCAATTGAGAAGCATATTTACTTTGAGCAAATTCTTTATATAATTGCTGATCAACCTGATCAAAAAATTGAAAATCAACTTCCGGTGTTAAAAAATTTGTTGCAAAGTATGGAACAATTGAATGTGTTAATGAACCTGCATAATTCTTAATATTTAACAGATTAGCAATTCTTAAACTATCATATTCATAACGAATTCTTTCCTGAATTTTTAAAGGAGGAACACTTTCGCCATATTGTGCATACTTGGCTTCTAAAGCTTGAACCGATTTCATAAAGGAGTTATTTATACCAAACATGGTTTTTAACTCTTCATTTTCTTTTGAGTTTTTAACAACATAATTCTGAATTGAATCAATTGGAAATTCTAATTCAAGATCACTGTTTGTATCAATTACCATAACTAAATCACCTGCATTTAATCTTAAAACACAGAATGTTTTTTCTTTTAAAGTACCAGTTAATTCAAATGTTCCATCATTTTGAACCATAGAAGTATCAATTGTTATTAATCCTGTATTGGTTAATTCCTGCAGATTTAATGACTGATTACCTCTATTGTTTATGATTTTACCTTTAACTCTAAAACCTGTTCTTGCTGATTCCTTTTCTTTGCTACTGCAAGCCACAATCAGGCTTAAAGCTATTAAACCAAGTAATAATTTTCTCATAACTTATTGTTTATCTAATGTTTCTTTTAATAGTTTACTACTTAACTTTGGATCTGCTTTACCCTTACTAAATTTCATTACCTCACCCATAAATAATCCAAGCAGACTCTGTTTACCTGCTTTGTATTCTGTTACTTTTTCTGGATATTTAGCTATTGCTTGATCAATCCAGTTTTGCAATTCATCTGAATCACTTTCCTGCAATAAATTTAATGATTCAGCAATTTGAAGTGGACTTTTATGATGTTCATTTATCATAGCAGGGAACACCTTTTGAGAAGCAACGCTATTGCTAATTTTACCTTCATCGATTAATGAAATTAACTCAGCAATTTTTGTTGGTTGTAAAACAAAATCCTTGATATCAATTGCTTGCTCATTTAGGTAACCTTTAATAGCAACCATTACCCAATTTGCTGCTGATTTAATATTTGAAGTATGTTTCAAAATGCCTTCAAAATACTCTGCAACATCTCTGCTTTCCGTTAAAACACCAGCATCATAATCATTTAAAAGATAAGTTTTTGTGAATCTTTCAAACAATTCTTTAGGCAAAGCTGGCATTTGAGATTTAACACCATTGATGTATTCTGTAGTAATATTTAAAGGTGGCAAATCAGGTTCAGGAAAATAACGATAATCGGCTGCACCCTCTTTGCTTCTCATAGGAATCGTAATTCCTTTTAAAGCATCAAAGGCTCTCGTTTCTTGGTAAATTTTTTCGCCGTTTTCAATCATATCAACCTGACGTTTGATTTCAAAATCGATGGCCCTTTGAACATTCCTCATTGAGTTCATGTTCTTTACTTCCACTTTTGTACCAAACGCTGTTGTACCTTTAAGTCTAACGGAAATATTCGCATCACAACGAAGACTACCTTCTTCCATATTTCCATCACAAATCTCAAGGTATCTAACCAATTTTCTCATTTCGGTTAAATATAAATAAGCCTCTTCTCCACTTGCAATTTCAGGTTCAGTAACTATTTCAATTAAAGGCACTCCTGCACGATTTAGGTCAATTAAGGAATCATATACATCCTGATCATGCATACTTTTACCTGCATCTTCCTCCATATGGATTCTAGTTAATCCAATTTTCTTTTCAGTTCCGTCTTTTCTTTTAATTTCAACAAATCCACCAGTACAAATTGGTGTTTTGTCTTGTGTTATCTGATATCCTTTAGGTAAATCAGCATAAAAGTAATTTTTACGCGCATAATACTGGAAACCTGCAATTTGACAAGAACAAGCCAATCCCATTTTAATGGCATTATTTACTACTTGTTTGTTGTGTTTTGGCAAAGTTCCAGGATGTCCTAAACTAACAGGACTAACCATTGTATTGGGTTCTGCCCCATAATCATAAGGGTCTTTACAGTATGCTTTACTTTTTGTAAGCATCTGAGCATGAACCTCTAAACCTATAACTGGCTCGTATTTGCTGTAATCAATTTCCTTTTCTGACATGTATTTTTAAAAAAGAGTTTCAAAAATACACAATTCCATTGAGCGAATAAGCATTTTTTTGCCAAAATACCTACCAAAAGAGGAATGAAATATTTAGAAGCTATTAATACTTGATTTAAGGAGTAATTGAATTGATTCTTCTTGCCCCAATTAGTTCATCGTAATTGAATTGCAAATTTCTGGTATAAACTAAAATCAGGTATTCGTTTTCTGTTTGAAAGTGATTACCTTCAATACTTGAATCGTCAGGAATAGAATTTTCGCCTAAAATTGCATAAGCATACTCATAACGTCCTTGTTTAAGAGGTACCTCTAAATCATACCTTTGTCTGTTTTTGTTGAAGTACATTTTGTATTCAGGTAAACATCTCCAATCTGTAAATTCCCCAATAACGTAAACGTCTTTATCAGAAGGAATTCCCATAAGGCCTGATAAATAAAATGAGGTATAAGCATAATCTCCATCAATTTCAGAATTATTCCCTTCCTTATTAAAAATCACCTGTTTACCATTAAAATCAGCATATTGAAAATACTGATTGGATGCTCTGCTTTCATCAATATTTAAAAGCACATGCCAAACTGTATCGGTTCGTTTACTGCGTACATTTTGACTAAACTGCCTTAAATTTCTTGTATCGAAAAATCGAAATTCATTTCCACCATTAAACAAAGTTTTATCAACATAGGAATAATCTAGTTTATTGTTACTTGCAAAAAGTGGTGTTAATCCAAAAAGTGCATTTTCCCAACGGTGGTTTTGCATTAAAACTACTTTAACATCTTGTAAGGGATTTACAATTTGTGAAGGATTAAATCCCACAGAAAATTGAATTTCTTGCTTGGTATAACGATATTCTGCTAAAGTTGCAGGTTTAGCAGTAGCTTCAACTTCGGCTGAACGTTTAATCACCATAAACCTCCTAACCATAACCAAATCGTTTTCATCAAAATTACGAAACACCTTTAAAATATAGTTTCCTGACCAAATTGGTTTCATATTTTCATTTGGAAAAACCAAGTTGTAATGAACATATTTTAAATAAGTATTAGTAGAAAATCTGA
>JAIYDG010000658.1 GCA_027487625.1 Bacteroidota bacterium | reverse complement strand
TTTTATTTATTATCAAATTTTTCTGAGCGCTCTTAGGATAGAATTTATTCCAATTGCTACCATATACATAAACAGTAATGCCTTCTTGTAAAATTCTGTTTATTATTTTATATCGATTTTTATCAGCTGTCCCTATAAAGCAAACCCCCAAAATTTCTTCCTCGGATAAAGATGTATCGTAATTATCAGGAAGTTCAAAACCAAAAGGTAAAAAAACAGAATGTACGTTATATTTCTCAGTAAACATTTTTACTGATTCGATACTGTAACAAAAGTGAATATTGTATAACCTTAAAGAAGCTTTAATGTTGTAATTTCCACTCCCCCTAGAGCTAAAAATGAAAGGGTGATCAGGATTAAAATTAGCTAACAAGATACCTTTTGTGCGAAAATTTTTAATTGTACTTGGGTAAAGCTCCATTCCTTTAAATACAAGGATTGCATCGGGTTGAAAAGATTCAACTTGGCGTATTACATAGCAATTTAGCTTGGTATATAAAAAATTGATAGATGGGGACAAACGTCGTTCTATCTTATGGAATAAATTCAAATGCTTACGTATGTATTCATTAACTGCTAACAGATTAACTTCTTCTACTTCAGGAGAAGATTGAATGTGCTTTTTAAAGAAGTTTTCTATCGCATAAACTTCATTAGAACCAATAAGTAAGATTTTCATATATTAAATTAATCCTTCAGCTAAAAGAGCCATTTCAAGTCCAAGTCCATGCGCACTGGCTTGGCTTGTAATAGCAAATTTTCTTGAATTCTCGCAAAATTGATTTCTTAAATCCCTTCTTTCACCGAGATGTTTGATTTTCAAGGCTAACGCGTTTATGTCAGAAACAGGGTAAATATATCCATTCCTACCTATTTGGACATCATCTGTAGGGCCGTAGCTACCACACCGATTACTGGTTATGACTGGGCACCCCATAAAGATAGCCTCAGAAATAGCTAAAGAATGTGGCTCTACTTCTGATGGATGGATATAAATATCTGTTGCCGCATAGAAAGGAGGAAGTTGTTCCGGAGCAACAAATCCTATAAAATGAACTTTGTTTTTACATAATTTTAAAGCACAAGCTTCCAGAACGTTCTTTTGTTCACCAGAACCAATGACTAATAGATGAAATTCTTGGGCAGTAAGCTGTTCTAAAAGGATTAAAGATTTAATTAAATCTAATTGCCTTTTGTGTTTGATTAATTTCCCTACAACCGATAAAACAATTATATTTTTTTCAATACCTAATTTATTCCTAACCGAAATTCGATGGTGTTTATATTCTTCAAATGCATTTTTGTACAATGCGACATCAATTGAAAAACCGACTCGTGTCATTTTTTCAATATGGACACCATAAAACTGATAGTAATGCTCATTCGAATTGCCTACTGTTAAAAAACGGTTGATGGATTTAAAGTAGTTTCTCAAAAAAATAAATTTAAGTGCTTCTTTCCAAAATGGCCGTTTTTGGATTCGTTCTGCGTCTGAAATATAAAAGATAAGTTTTTTATTTTTTTTAGCCCAATTATATGCCCGTCTCTGAAACTTCTGAAAATATCCAGAGACCAAAACTACATCTGGATCGTAGTTAGTAAGTTCTTCCTCTAATGAAGGAGCATCAAGTTTTGGCGAAATAGGTAAGCTTGCTCGTCCATTTAAGAAGACATGGTCAAACTCTTCTACCTGGATGTTTCCCCAACGAATTTTTTGCTTAAAATCTTTATCCTCAAATGCTATTAAACCAAGAGTAGAAGCAAAAAACACTTTGATGCTGAAGCTTTGATACTTAGCATAGCTAGAGTACTGTGGGCAAAAATGTTGAATTGGATGAGATATTACTATAGCGACACTAGCTTTATTAGGCATAAACAATGCGTTTTGAATGACAAACAAAGTCAATTTACATCAAACAAAATCAATTTATACTTTTACAGATGTCATCAAATAGCGGGGCAAAAAAAACCTCATAATGTAGATTTTCGGCAAATGTCTGCTTCGCTGAATATGACAAATTATCATTATGAATTAGTGCATATTCAATTTTAGCTAGTAGCGATTCTTTTGTAAGATCTGTATCTAAAGCCCAATCATACCCACTTAAATATTGCCTAAAATGAGCACTGTCATAGTAAAGAATCGGTACACCACAGGCTGCGTACTCATAGATTTTATTTGATGCCGTGCCTAATGTTTTATTCATAACGTCTGTCTTTGTGAAAATTGCAATACCTAAATGGCATCTAGCTGTCAGCTTAGGAACTTCTTCATATGGTGTGACCCCAACAAATTCAATAGAACCTAATGCATCTCTTCGCTCTAAAATAAGCTTGATAGCGTCTTTATAGGATGATGTTAAATAACCTTTCAAGATCAATTTAACAGGACGTTTGTTTATTACTAGGGGCAACAGCTGACATATTTCCTCTAATCCATGGCCATCACAAATACTTCCTTGAAAAATTAATTGATAACTCTGTTCTTCTTTACCCTCAGAAAGTAAGTGGTTATAGAGCTTTAAGCTCGGGTAATTCGGTAGAAAATAAAATTGCCCTTGAAATAAGGAAGTGTCAAAGTAGCTTTTTCTTTCTATAGCAGGCAGCGAAAAAAAATGAACTTTCGATAAAGCATTCCGCTCTAATATTAAGGCTAACCATGATATTGAGAATTTCCGTGTTAGCCTTCTTTCCATGACATCATGGTTGTGATACCAAATCACCTTTTTCTTACATTTCAAAAATTGACTTATAAAATAGTAGGAAAGTAAAGGTAGGTAATCATAAATAATGATTAGTTCAGCATTTTTACTATGCCAACAAAACTGAACAGTAAACAGTATCCATCTCCATAACTTATGGACAATTGATAATTTCTCTTTCTTATTAACTGGAACAAAACTTCCAACTGGAACAAAACTTACATTGTGAGGGTATGTACTTACCTCTTTTGCAGTATTATTATTAACAACAACTATTCTGTCGCAAGAATCTGAAAGACACCATATTGTGTTAATAG
>JAIYDG010000463.1 GCA_027487625.1 Bacteroidota bacterium | reverse complement strand
GTAAAGTAAGACCTTTTGTTGGTATAGGAATTGGCTCCTACAGTGTTTTATATCATTCACCTGCTTTTAATTTTGGTATCAGACCTTTGGTTGGAATAAGTGTATCGAACTATTTCGACCTTAGTTTGGAGTATAATCGAATTTTAAACCAAGTTAATATTGACCCAAAAGTAAGTGGAGGTTTCGATAACTACTATTTTGGACTCAAAGGAAGTTTTAGTATAGGATTATTGAAGTTGAAAAATAAGAGTAAACAATAAATTTTAAAAGTTTGTGTATTTTATTTTTATGTAACTCCGCATTAGTGATTGATTTTTTTCATTTCTTTTAAATCTAATACTCATAGAAAATGAATAAATCATTTACCGAAATTAGATTATTCCTAATAAGTAATTCCTCAGATGCAGAAAGAAAATTGGTCTTGAATGAATATGTTCTAAATAATAACGAAATCAATGATTTAATTCCCCTATTGTTTGAACCTCATCCCATCAACATGAGATTTGCTTGGTTTCTTGGTGATATAGCTACTCATAAACCAGAATTTTTGCAAGGGCATTTAACTTACTTATTTCAGCATAGAAATAGTTTTAATATCTTAAACTTTAATAGAAGCCTTGCTAAATTTTTTCTCCATTGTGGTATTCCAAATGAAATTGAAGCAGAGGTTTTAGATGAACTTTTTGTTTGGTTGAATGACCCTAAAAGTGATGTTTCAACCAAAAGTTTTTCTTTAAAAGTGCTGATTAAATTGGTAAAGAAATATCCTGAATTGAAACACGAATTGATTTCAAGCTTAGAAAGAATTTTAGTTTACCATGCGCACAACTCATTAGGCAAACGGGCTATTATTGCCATACAGAAATTAAATCATCTTAAAGCTAGTGGATGATAAATTAAACAGACTCCTTTCAGAATTATTTGGTTTTAAATAGTTTGTATAGGGTTAATTGTAGTATTAAGAATTATCTTTAATTTTGGAAAAGAATAGGAATTATATTTAAATGAATAAAAAGCCAAATATATCAGGTTATTTGCTCTGGGAATACAATCTTGATACTTTTAACTTTGAAAAAAGTTATAAGGTGGTTATTGAACGAATTCTAATAAGAGGAACACTAAAAGATTGGTCAGAGATGTTAAAATTTTATCCAATTGATAGAATATTAGAAACAATTGAATGGACGAAACAAATGCCTAAAATGGATAAAGATTTTGCAAGGTTATTTATAAAATCCGATTTACTCCATGATTCATAAAGACCCATTTATTATAGCTCCTCAAACACTTAATTTAATCAAAGAATTACAAGTATTACCTGAGCTTTCTGATTTTTATTTAGTTGGTGGGACAAGTTTAGCTTTACAGATTGGACACAGAAATTCAATTGATATTGACTTGTTTACAGTTCATGATTTTGATGTAAATTTATTGTTGGATGTATTGAATCAATTTTATACAGTCCAACAAATTTATATTAGAAAGAATACCCTTTTAACATTCATAAATAATGTAAAAGTTGATTTTATTACGCACAAATATGAAATAATTAAACCAATCATATTTGATGAGGATATTCGAATGTTGAGTATGCAAGATATTTGTGCCATGAAATTAAATGCTATAGTTGATTCTGGTCAACGCTTAAAAGATTTTCTTGATGTTTACTTTTTATTAGAATATTTTACAGTAAAACAAATGGTTGGTTTTTATCAGCAAAAATATCCAAATAAAAATGAAATAATGGCTTTACGTGCATTAACTTATTTTGATGATTTAGACTTAAATATTGATCCACCCATCATGCACAAAATAGTCACTATCGATCAAATAAAAGATCGTATATTCAATGGTGTGATGCATAGTAATAAAATATTTAAGTAGGATATGATTAATAATTTAAATAGTTAAGAATTTCATCAATTTTCATTTATTCTCTCATTTTATAAAAAACTGATGAGCAAATATGATTTTCAGATAACTTATCTAGAATTCGATCCAATTCGATTTGAATTGTATTTAGCTGAAGCTCCTATAACTTCAAAAGCATTTTTAGAGTTACTACCTATCAAAAGAACCTTTTACCATGCCCGTGTTTCGGGACAGGAGATTTGGTTTGATGATTTGCCAACTCTTGATATTATTCAAGAAAATGCATCTGTTTTTGTAAACCCAGGTGAAGTTGTTTTAGGTCCTTCTTTGCCAGAACGTTCTAAAACGAAAAACTGTTTTGGTATTTATTATGGTGAAGGCAAAGGACTTGATGCTTGTAATATTTTTGCTAAAGTAGTGGAGGAGGATAGACTAAAATTAAATGATTTGGGTAATTTGATTTGGAAGAATGGCTCTATGGAATTAACATTAGAAATAATTTAAAAGATGTCAGATCAAATAATCAGACCATATGAAGAAAAGGATAAACTTCAGTGTTTAATTGCTTTTAAGAGCAATGTGCCAATGTATTTTACAGAAGATGAGGTATTGGATTATGAAAACTTCCTTGATAGCTATATCATTAAACAAAATACATCTGATTATAGAACCAAATATTTTGTGTTGTTAATCGAAAATCAATTAGTTGCATGTGGTGGTTTTGGAGACCGTTATCTTGATGGTAAACTTACTTTAACATGGGGATTGGTTCATATCGATTTTCACAAAAAGGGATTAGGTAAGGAATTGTTATTATTCAGATTAAATCGCATCAAAGAACAATTTCCAGAAGCTTCAGTGAGTATTGATACCATTCAACATTCAGCAGGATTCTTTGAAAAATACGGATTTAAAACAATCAAAATTACCAATGATTTTTATGCTAAAGGATTACATAGGTATGATATGGTTTGGAAAAATTTAGAATAATAGGCGGTCTAAATTAAATAATAAATCAGTTAAAATTTCTTTATCAAATCAATGCTAGACTTTATATAAATTGATACTAGTAAAGATGGATTTATTCTAGAAGTAGAATTCGCTATCTCATTCAATTCAATTTTTGAATTTTAAAGAAATAGGAGGAGTTCTCACAATTCATTTTTAAAATATACAAACCTTCTTGCTTAGGTAATTCCAATACATTTGAATTTAATTCGATTGAATTGGTTTTCAAAAGCAATTTACCTTCTGTAGAATACAGCTCAATATCAAATGGATTATTGTTTGTTTTGTTTTTTATGTTGATGAATCCCGAACTTGGATTAGGCCAAACTTCAAACATTTCTTTTCCATTTCTAAGTTCCTTTAAACCAACTGCAGTAATATAAATGAAATTACTTTTCTTCAATTCCATAGTGGTATCTGCAAATACAACCTGTAGTTGAACATCGTACCAGCCTCTTTGACTCAATTTAAATTCAGGTTCTTTGGTATTAGAATTACTTCCGTTTGTATATTCAATTTCATTCGGACTAAAACTCCATTGATAAGCTAATGGTTCTCCATTTAAAACAGGTTTTAAACTCATTTTTTCGTTGAGTTGAGGCTGCTCTGTACTTTTTATAAAATCTAATTCCTGTTTCAATAATACATAAGCTGGATAAAACATTTCATAGGTGCTATCTTTCTGTTTAACGGTGACACGAATTGAGTAATATGCACTTTTGTTGAATACTAATTGTGGTCGCATCGATGAACTGTCTGTTTCATTCAAATACCTAAAATTATTAGGCTCAATAAACCAAGTATAACTTGAATTTTCATTTAAGTTTTTACATTGTAATTCTACTTTTTCACCAAAGCCTACAATTCTTTTGCTTGCAAGAATACTGTCGGGTCCATTTAAAGTTTCTTTACCAGGTTCAAATTTTAATTTAGTAAAACTAAAAGAAGAGTTTCTTATTCTTAACCAAATTAAACCACCATTGTGATAAGGAAGAAGTTTTTGAAAGTTTACAGGTTTATAACGGATACCATCTAAATTATTCTTGTTTATTGCTTCAATTGAATCGTTTTTAAGTACTATAAAAGGGTTGTTTTGAAGATTTGTACTATCCTGATTCATTCCTGTTTTTTGTTCCATATAAACCAATCCTGAATTAGGAAATGATTGCATATTGCAGGTAGTGTAATAGGTGTTTTTACTAAATAATTCCTTTACATTTTTTCCATTGAAATCCATTTTAAACAACTGGTTTTTGTATTCAACACTAACATTATCTTTCAAATACTGTGTATATACATTAAGAATTAAGCTTTTTCCATCTGCAGAATTGTTGATTTCTATACATTTAAAATAATATTTTCTACCTTGATAACCAGTTGTTATACGGGTAATTTTTCCATTAATACCAAAGCTCTCATCTACAGTTCCGTTTGAATAGATAGCACAAACAAAACTATCTAGACCTGCGTAAATGATTCCAGATTTTGAAGCAAAAATAGAATGAACCTGACCTCTAAAATTGTTTTTAAAGAGGCTGTCTTCAATACCGTTTTCATTTATTCTGAAAACCCTTAAAGTACCAATTAATACTCTTCCTTTATTATCAATTGCAATTTTAATTGTTTGGATAGTATTGTAGTGAAATTCGTTTTTAAAACGAAAGGATTCAGTTAAAACGCCGGTTGAACTAAACCTGTAAAGAACAGCATCACCACTGTCTTTAATTGCAACTAAAAAGCTATTATCAGATTCCCATTTGATATTGATTGAACTCCGACTTAAGTTTGGAATTTGTATTTCAGGACCTAAGTTTTCTCCAAACAAAGTATCGACTTGTCCAACCTCATTTACCTGAATGATTTTATAAATATCACCTGAAGGCATACTCGCTGAAAAAACAATCAGGGTTTTGCCATTTCTGCTATCTGTAGCAAATATTCCTGTTTGATTCAATCCCAGGTTATATCCAATAAGTTCGTTTTTTATATTAAATGGATGTAAATTATTGCGACTAAAATCAGCATTGATTAAACTTCTATTTAAAGTTGAATATTTTCCAAAGTTTTGGTTATTCAATTGAATCCATTTATCTTGAAAAGGTATAAGTGCTGAAGTATGCGGAAGGCTATCAAATGAAAGTAAATTACCGTTTAAGCTTACTTTGTGAATGCCCATGTTCGTATGAATTCGAATTAAACTATCTTCTTCGAACCTAAATACATTTGAAACATATTTGTTTTTAAGAATGACTACACCTGATGAGCCAAATTGCTCAATACCATTGCCATTTATATCCAGTTTGATTAGTACATGAGCCAATTGTGTTGTTGAACCTAATTGAACATTTGATAATACATTTAATTCATTGTTTTGACTGATGTAAAAACCAATCAAATCATCATTTGCGGTTCCTAAAGCAAGGTGTTGAATCCCTGCACTTCCAAATCCCGAATCGATTTGTCCATTTTCAGTAAACTGAATTAAGCTTATTTTCTTTGGGTTATTGCTGTTTTTTTGACAAGCAAGTAAAATTTTACCATTGCTTTTAACAGCCAGCCTTAGACCAATAATATCTAAAGGTATTTGAACTTTTAAAATACCATTGTTTGCAAATGAGCTATCTAAAGTACCATTTTCATTCAGTCTGATAATTCCTGGGTCTAATTGAATTTGATCATTCCAACTTACCAAAATTTTTCCTGATGACAAACAAAGTAAATCGGTGGGAAGATCATCATATAATTGCAGGTCGATGCTGCTTTTTCCCAAAGTACCAAAACTACTATCAATACTGCCATTTGCAAGGTGTTGATACATGACAAATTGTTTGAAATTATTTTGTATTTCTGTTCCTGCAAAAAGTAATTTACCCAAACTTGTTTTTTTTATAAATAGAATTTGTTCTGGTGTTTTAAATGGAATGTATTGAATCCCCTTTATTCCAAAATTAGTGTCGGTTTCTAAATTTATATTGAACTTTTTGAAGAACAAACACTTTTCGTTTTTATAAAAACAGCTTCCATATAAAGTAAGCGAATCATTTGAAGTGCTTAAAGTAGGGTAATAGTTGGCTATACTTCCTTTTGAATAAAATTGAGGAAGGAACTGAATGCTGCCATTCGTGCCATAAGAGGAATCGATGCCTTCCTGAGCTTTAACATGAACATGTAGTAGAAAAAGGAAAATAAATAGGTATAAATGTTTCACAACATAAATATACTATTTTCAAAAGAAATTAGAATTAATTATTGGTAAAAAT
This sequence comes from Bacteroidota bacterium, assembly GCA_027487625.1. Classification (GTDB taxonomy): domain Bacteria; phylum Bacteroidota; class Bacteroidia; order UKL13-3; family UKL13-3; genus CAISCU01. Next base: position 8,665 of record JAIYDG010000463.1, on the reverse strand, counting down.
TAAGATTTTTGATTGACTCATAATTTGAAAATTACGAATCAAAACTGAATTATATTAAGGATGTGTGCTTGAACTTTTATAATTGACTTTTAGCTTATTTAACTTCATATTTACAATTATTTATGAAATTGTTTGTACTGCTTTTTATTTCTTTGGGATTTTCATTATCAATGATTATCGGAATAAGTTATTCTTGCTCCGGACCAGAAATGTTACCCGAATATTTTGCAAGTCCTTTTGTATTTAAAAGAACTTCCTTAGGCAGTTCAATGGAATTTTTTTATAGTATAACTGGTGTTTTAGCCAATTGGTTTTGCTGGACAATAGCCTTGTTTTTAATTCAATTTTTGTATGTAAAGCTACTGAGTTCTTTTCAAAACTCTATTGTTTTTAAAAGAATTAATCGAATACTATTAGTAATTGCTATTACTTTTTCAATCTTATCTATAGCCTTATCAATGTTGGAGCTGGGAAGAGGTTTTGATGTTCATTCAAGTTATTGGCACTTTGATATAGAACAAGAAGCTAAAGATTGGGGAGGAGTTTGTAAATCAAAAATGATTTTATTTTTTGAGTGAAGAGATTGTTAACTTCTTCATCTTGCTTTTTGAAAAAGGGTTTGAGTCTATAATCAGCCAACAACAAAATTGATGTTGTTGGCTGATAAATTTTATTTGCCAAAAAATCCTGAAACAGAATTTAATAACCCACCTAAATCGCCACCACCTAAAGATGAAGTAATTCCTTCTAAAGAAAAACTTGAATCATTAGGGTCATTTGTTTTATTTACAAACTGATTCATTACTGTAGGAATGATTTTTTCTACAATTCCACCTGCTTCATCTTGGTTGATTCCGAATTTGCTCATTAAATTACCTGCAACTTGTTTGCCAATTTGGTTTACCATTGGATTACTCATGATATTACCATCTTGAAATAAACTTGTAATAGAAGAAATTCCTCCTTCAGAAATTTGATTTTTTAATCCTTCAAAAATTCCACCAGCAGTTTCTTCAATAGCAGAATCATTTAAGTCATTTGAGATAACAGGGTTGTTTACGATTGCATCACCTGCATTTTCTTTTACGAGATTAATTAGTTGGTCTAACATATATTTTGGTTTTGTTTTCAATTATAAGAATTAAAATCAGAAGTAAGTTATCTCAAATTCTAAATTAACAATGAATTGATTCAAGGTCTAATATGGAAATTCAGCTGGAAATCATTTTTAAAATAAAATTACTTTTGCTTAAACCTTTTCAAATTCCTTGTATCAAAGTATCAAATAATATTGAATATGAAACATAAACTACTGTTTGTTTTGAGCCTTTTGGTATTTATAGCTTGTAAAAAAAACGAATCTTCTACTTCCTTAGTAACTCCTGAAGCCATGTATTTTCCATCTAAATCAGATACTGTGTGGGAAAAGAAGGCTATAACTTCATTAGGCTGGAATTCCAATGCTCTCGATAGTATTAGAAACTTTCTTATTGAGAAAAGAACTAAATCGTTTATGATTTTGGTCAATGGTAGAATAGTTGTAGAAGAATATTATAATGGTCACAATCAGAATGCATCTTGGCAATGGAATAGTGCTGGAAAAACTTTGGTATCTGCCACAACCGGAATTGCTCAGGAAGAAGGATACTTAAACATTCAAAATAAAGTATCAGATTATTTGGGTACAGCATGGACATCAGAACCCATTGAGAAAGAAAACCTAATTCAAGTAAAACATTTATTAAGTATGAATTCTGGAATCAATGATGAAAAGGAATTGGTGATTAAATCGAACCTAACTTATTTGGCTGATGCTGGCAACAGATGGTCGTACCACAATGTATTTCAGAAATTAATGGATGTGGTAGAAAAAGCAAGCGGACAAACTTATGAAACCTATTATAAAACCAAATTAGCAGATAAGATTGGCATGGAAGGTTTTTGGAACAATGGAGTTATTTTTAGAATCTACAATAGCAATACCAGGAGCATGGCAAAGTTTGGACTACTTGCATTAAACAAAGGCAAATGGATAAACGAACAAGTAATACCAGAAGCTTTTTTTAAAGAAAGTATATCATCTTCTCAAAGCATTAATCCATCGTATGGTTACTTGTGGTGGTTAAATGGTAAAAGCAGTTTTATGGTACCTAGTAGTCAAGCTGTTACGCAAGGACCATTAATTCCCAATGCACCTTTTGAAATGTTTGCGGCAATGGGTGCAGAAGACCAAAGAATATATGTTATACCAAGCAAGAACATGGTAATCATTCGCATGGGAGAAGCCTCTGATATTAACAATCCAAGTTTTGCTGTATCAGGATTTGACTCTGCTTTTTGGAGCAAATTGAATTTGATGATAGGGGAGTAGGAACTAAAGCTTGATGGTTGATTTGATAAAATTTCAATGAATGGTTTCTTTGTATTTGGAATCAAAAGTAAATACACAATCTATTTTAAGTTACTCGAGCGGATAATTATAAAGAATTTTTTATATTCATATTACTTGTGCATTATCATCATGGATATATATTTACTTCACACGGCACTTGTGTATGTATTCTTTAATCAATTTTTAATATTCATGGTACTTATGTATTTCCAACATTGATAAATTTTTAGTTCACACGGCACTTGTGTAAGTATTCTTTAATTAATTTTTAGTAATCATACTACTTATGTACTATCAACATGAATAAATTTTTGCTTCACATGGCACTTGTGTATGTATTTATCAATCAATATTTAATACTCAAGGAATTTGTATAGTATCAACATGATTAAATATTTGCTTCAGATGGCACTAGTATTTGTATACTTTATTCAAAAATTAATAATCATGGTATTGATTTAGTATTATTATGAATTAATATATTCTACACATGAATCTTATTAATCAACATAACGATTTAATGAGATATTTTGTTGAACGTTTAAAATTCTTTTTTAAGTTCACATGTGTATTTAAATATGCTAGACTTGCATAGTTTTATTAATTAAATGGCAACATAATTAATCAAGGTTACATGCATTGATATTACCATTCTAACACTAATTTTAAGTTATATTTTGAATTTAATTTCTCACAACTTATTTATTATTGAGGATTAATAAATCTATTTTTGATTTCAATGTTATAAATGAAAACATTCTTAAAGAATATGATTTTTAATAAGTCAATTGGTTCATAAATAAAATGTATTTAGCTATGAGAAAATTACTCTTATTCGTTTGTGTCTCGATATTTATTGTTTCCCAACAATCTTGTTGCACCAAAAAGTATTGCAGCGGATTTGATGAATTGAACGAAATACAGCTATTTAACTTTGAGTCAAATGAAGTTGACAGCATTTCAATTGAAATTTTTGTAAAAGGTTCTAGTTATACAAAGCGAATAGATAGCGTTTTTACTCAAGCAAAAGCAAAAGACCCAGCAGATAAGGATTTGTTTATTTTTATGCCCGAAAAATTGAATCGAAATCATGAATATAAAATTTCATTTTTAAGCAATTCAATTGTTTATTTTTTGTCTGATTTTGAAGTACGAGAAGAAGAGTGTAATTGCCCTTCCGATAAATACAATGTATTAGCTAGTTATGTTTTAAATGGACGAAAATACAATAGTAGTTCAATTATAATCTCGAAGTGAATTTTATATAAATTTAAATACACTCATATAATAAAATTTCTTAATCCAAAATTTCATTACATAAAAAAAGCGATGGGTTTCCCCACCGCTTTCAATGTTTTCACAACGGAATAATCCTTATTGTGATTTGATTTAGATTAAAACCAAGAAAATTTACTATATCTATCAACTTGTATTTAACTATTCAAGTCTTTTTAATAATTCAAAATGGGGCTCATAAAATATATACATTATTTGAAGCTAATCATATTACCGAAATCTGTCAAAAATTTAGTTTCTTTTCCAAATGCATTTAAGTTTAATTGATGTAAATACTTCCATCTTTCTATAGGTTTTAAACTTAAAGAATAATTTCTATTTTCTTCTTCTAAAGATTCAAATGAACTTATTCGTAATGAATTTGGGTTGTAAGTTTCCTTTGGATGATAAAGACCAGTTGGCTCTTCTACAAGCTCATGATCATCTAAAAATTCTTGATTTTCGTTCATAATTTATTCCCCAATTTTTGTAAATTTCATAATTGGTTTTGTGCAAATTTACAAGTTTATTTATTTAAGAACTTACACTTGTTACAAAGGAATGTTAATATTAAGAAATTAGTCAGATTTTCAGTACAAGAAAATTTGATATGTCCTATTTCAATTTATATCAAAGATGGCATATTTCTAGCTTATAAACTTTTTGATAATTGATATTTTGTTCTGCAAATAACATTTTAAAATCAATAATTATACTTTATAATTAATTGAAAAATATATAAATTTAAACTCTTAGTAATCAATTGTGAGTTATTATTTTACGGGCCTAAGTGAATGAAATATTAATTCATATACAAATCACCTTCTACCATTTCAAGTCCTTCTCGTCCCATTAGTCCTTTGACCTTAGATAAAATAAAATGAGGCATATTAGTTCTAACAAATGTGCTCTTGAAAACCTTGACCTAATTATTTGTTTAATTATATTTAGAAATTGGAGGCAAAAAATATGGATTGTTTAATCTATTTTATGTAATCATCATTAGAACCAACTAATTACTATTTCAGTTCCCTTCTGTAACAATTGTTCCCTTATTCCATGTTTCATATCAGTTTTTACTTGTATTGTTATGGCTAAATTTGTTGCATGGAAACGCTATTTATTTCAATTGTACTTTTACATTTAGTTGTTGGCTTTGGTTGGCTCATTTATAAATTAGAGTTTCAGAAGAAACATGAACACTAAAATTGGATTCTTCATGGAAAGCCATTAATATTACTTAATGAACTCCACTGAAATCCAAAATTTATATAACAAACAAAAAGCTTATTTCTCTTCTGGAGCAACTCGCTCTTATGAGTTTAGAAAGAAACAATTGCTTTTGTTGAAACAAATCATCAAACAAAACGAACAAGCTATTCTTGATGCATTGGCTCTTGATATGCACAAACCAGCTTTTGAGGCTTTTTTATCTGAAATTGGTTTTGTTTATGAAGAAATTAACCTGACACTTTCAAATTTAAAGTCATGGATGAAGCCGAAGTCGGTTGCTACTCCTATGGCTTTGCAATTATCTTCCTCTTATATCTACAAAGATCCTCTAGGTTTAACATTGATAATTGGTCCGTGGAATTATCCTTTTCAATTGATTTTTGCTCCTTTAATTGGTGCCATTGCTGGTGGTAATTGTGCCATTGTAAAACCATCTGAATTTACTCCTCATACTACAAATTTAGTAGCAAAATTAATCAAGGAAAATTTTGATGAGGCTTATATTTCAGTTGTTTTGGGTGATGGTCATGTTGTTGGTCCATTGATTATAGAAAACCACCATTTTAATCTTATTTTCTTTACAGGAAGCACTCAGGTTGGTAAAGAAATTATGCGTTTAGCTGCCAAACAATTAAGTCCTGTTGTTTTGGAATTGGGTGGTAAAAGTCCTGCAATAGTTGCTGAAGATGCAAATATTTCATTGGCAGCCAAACAATTGGTTTGGGCTAAATTTTTTAATGCTGGTCAAACCTGTGTTTCGCCGGATTATGTGCTTGTTCATCATACACAAAAAGGAAAATTGATAACAGAGATGATCAAGTATATCAAAGAGTTTTATGGAGATAATCCATTAAATTCAATTGATTATACTCATATCGTAAACCAAAATCGTTTCAATAAATTATTATCCTATTTAAAGGATGTTCATATAGTTTATGGAGGCAAATCCAGCGATGTAAATCTTTGTATTGAGCCAACTATTGTAGATGAAATTCCTTCAAATCATGCTTTACTTAATGAGGAAATCTTTGGTCCAATTTTCCCTATTTTAACTTATCAAACAAAAGAAGAAGTAATTGAAGTAGTAGCTAAGAATCCTTATCCTTTATCTTGTTATATCTTTACTAATAATTCATCTTTTGAAAAGTACGTATTAGAAAGGATTCAATTTGGAGGAGGATGTATTAACAATGCCTTGGTTCATCTTGCAAACCCGCATTTACCTTTTGGTGGTATTAGTTCTAGTGGAATAGGGAATTATCATGGACAGTATAGTTTTGATGTTTTTACGCATCAAAAATCAATATTAAAAACAAGTAATTTAATTGATCCGCCTTTGAGGTATCCAGTTTATAATGCTTTAAAAATGAAATTAGCTAAATTGTTATTTAGGTAGTTTTGTTTCAATTTTTTATGATTGAATAATTTTTTTTGGAATGCTAGATTTACTAGCGTTTTAGAACATTGTGTTTTAACAGTCTCATTATTATCATTTGATTCTTAAATAATTAACTTTCATTTTTCATAATATTTGTTTAATATCGATTAAGCATTGATGTATTCAATAACATCAAAGTTCACCTTCTATTAACCCCTTAAACAATTATTTATGAAAAAAACATTTACTCTGTTTTGTCTTTTTTCGATGCTGTTTTTTGCCGGGATTGAGCTCAAGGCTCAGTTAAATTATCAACCTGGTGGATTCACTACTTCTTTAGGAACCTACACAGACTTGGGTTCAAATGGGACTATCATTAGTGTTAGTAATACTGATGATGCTTTTTCTTCTGCTTTACCTATTGGATTTACATTTAATTTCAATGGGTATTCGTATGATTCGTTTGTATTTAGTACAAATGGATTTATTAAATTAGGTGTAGATACTCCTTCACGTCATTTTTTATTTACTGGTCATGTTCAACCACCACCCAATGGACCTTTTACTGCCACAACATCTCCAACTCCATTAGCAAAAGATACAAGTATGTTATTTGCATTTGGACAAGATTTATTTGCTGGAACCAATGCTGCTGAGTTCAGGTATGAAATCTCAGGTAGTCCAGGTACGCAGGTTTGCACTATTCAATGGAAAAATGTAAAAGACAAACTTCAAGCAACTGTTGGTGGTTTATGGGATACAATTAATTTTCAAATCAAATTGTACGAATCAACCAATGTTATTCAATATGTTTATGGAAAATGGACAAGCACAGTAAGTTTAGCAGCTGCAAGATTTTCAGCAGTTGGCATTGTCGGGAATTCAATGTCATTAGCAAACCAGAATCTTCATTTAGTAAAAGGTTCAACAGTTGCATGGTCGGGTGCAGTTGCCAATACTGGTTTTTATTTGAACAATGCTGTTAATTATAGGAATCCTACGAGCACACCAGCGGGGCCTGCCCCAGGTATTGGAAGGATTTATACATTTACTCCATTAACATTAAATGATGCCGCTGTAAGAGCAGTATATGCCCAAGGGAGAGTGGCATTACCATTTTACAGACCTGATAGTATAAGAGCCAATATTTTAAATACAGGAATCAATGCATTGAGTAATGTGGTAGTAAGTTTAGATATTACAGGTGCAAATACTTATTCAACAACAGCAACAATTGCTAGTATTCCAGTTAATGGATCAGCAAACATCGCTTTTCCTCCTTATTTGCCTATAAATACGGGTTCAAATTTAATTACAGTTTCAGTTCCAAACGATGATAACAATGCAAATAATGTTAGGACTTACAGTTTTTCAGTTTCAAACAACCGTCATGGATATACTGATACATTGGTACCCTCAAGTGGTGGTAACGGAACAACAATTGCCCATTTCTGGGGAGCTAAATATTTTGTAGCAGGAGCTGGACTTGTAACTCAGGTTAGATCACCTTTAGCAGCAAATTCAGATGCTGTTAATGATACAGTTTGTGGTATAGTAATGGATTCATTGGGTGTGATTTTAGCTCGTTCACCTGCTTATATTGTGCAATCTTCAGATTTAGGAACAACACTTGTTTTTAATATGATTGTTCCGGCAACTGTAAGTAATCAATCTATTATTGTTGGAATAGCAGGTTGTAATTCAGTTAATAGTCTCAATTATTTTCTTGGAACCTCTCAAACAGAAGTACCTATGCGTCCGGATGCGGTATTTTATTTTATGACCCAAACAACACCTGGAGGTGTAACAAATATGCAGGTTGGAAATACCTATTCCAATCCTGTACTTTGGGGCACAACCCGATTAATGATGGAATGTACAGTTGCACCGCTTCCTCCTGTTGATGTCGGTGTTTCTTTAAGTGGTCCACGTCAGGGTACAATTTTTCCAATGAATGTTAGTATCCCTTTAAGAGCAGTGGTTAGGAATTTTGGAACACAAGCCCGAACATCAGGAATACAGGTTTGGTATTCAATTAATGGAGGTGCAGCTATTGGACCCGTTTCAACAAATGTTGGAATCAATCCCGGTGATACAACCTCAGTAGTTTTTAGTGGATTACAAGCCATCTCATTTTCAAGTGCAGGTACTAATTCCATTAAGATTTATACTTCATTTCCTAGTGATGGTTTAAAAGGAAATGATACACTAAGTTTTCAATTTACAGTGAGTCCTTCAAATGTTTTACCTTATAGAATAGCAACAAATATTTTAAATACTTGGACAAGCTTTAGAAATGTACCTGCAAAAAAAAAAAAAAAAACTGCAATTCAACCAAATGGTGTAAGTTCGGCTACTGTTTTGTATGCTGATAACATTGTGACATT
>JAIYDG010000345.1 GCA_027487625.1 Bacteroidota bacterium | reverse complement strand
TTTTTGCTTCAACCCTTTTTCCTATTGAGAAAAAAGGAAAATGGGGTTATATGGATGAAAGTGGCAAAATGATTATCGATTTCAAATTCGATATTGCTGGCGAATTCAATGAGGGTTATGCTACTGTGGCCTTAAACAGAATGCCTTGTGTGATTGATGAAAATGAAAATAGAATTATTGATACTGGTTTATACCAATTCATAGGTAATTATTCTGAAGGTTTGGTTTCTGTGATGGATTATAAATTCAAACGTTATTACCTCAATAATCAATCAAAAATTGTCATCAAACTTGCTGATGAAATTTATGATGCAGGCACTTTTCATAATGGTTTAGCAAGGGTTGGAAAAAAAATTGATATCCACCAAAACAAATTTGGAGTAGATATTAGCAATTTAGGTTATGCATTTACCTATATCAAAAAAGATGGTAGCTATTTAACTGATTTCATTTTTGATGATGCAGATGATTTTATAGAACCTGTTGCAAGGGTTTTACAAGGCAAAAAATTTGGCTTGATTAACCTAAGCGGCAAATTCTTGATTGAACCACGTTATTCAAACATGAGTGTTTTTAATGAAGGATTAGCTGTTGTCGATTATATTGGCTCTTATGGATTTATCGATACTAATGGTGTTGAAATTATTAAACCACAATTCGAATATGCAAAAGCATTTAGCAATGGAATGGCGGCCGTTTCTGTTAAAGGAAAATTTGGCTTTATTGATACTGATGGCAAATTAGTTATTCCTGCAAAATTTGATGATGTTAGACCTTTTGCTGAAGGAAGAGCTGCTGTTTTAGAAATGAACAAATGGGCATTTGTTGATGATAAAGGAAATTATATCTACCAACCTTATTTCGAAGAAGCAAGTTATTTCAACGAAGGATTATGTCCTGTTAAACTCAAAGGCAAATGGGGTGCTATCGATAAACAAGGACATATTTTAGTTCCATTCCAATTTGAACACATTGGTATTTTCGAAAATGGCGTTGCTGAAGTTGTTTACAGAGGCATTAATTTGTATGTAGATTTGAGGGGCAATGTGCTGCCGAGACTGAATTAGCAGCCGGCTTTTGGCCATAGGCTGTTTGCTATTGGCTTGGGATTTCGGAAGGATGGGAGATTGTTTTATTTATCAATAATTTTTTAAAATTTAATCGCAAAAACGGTTCAATCATTTCATCAATTTAATTTCTTAAAGAAAAATTGCTAACCACAAAGAGTTCCACCAGAAATTTCTTTTATTACTATCCATTTATTTTTCATTTCTTCCAATAAGAAATACTTATAGTTAACAGAACCTGGTTGTGAACAGTAATCAAATATTCTAACAATTGAATACTTTTTATTTTTTGTAAAAACTGGATTAGAGAACGTACAGCATGGATATAGATTTAATTCATGCTCAATGGCTTTACTTATAAATTTATAATTCTTATATAAGTTTTCCCCGTTTACTTTTTTTATAGAATCAAATTGATATTCTTTTAGTTTAATTGTTTTTTTCAGAATAAGGTTTGGCCACAAGGTTCTCTTTCTTTTGGGAGCCGAATTTCTAATTCTTAAAAACTCAAGACTATCAAATGGGAATTTATAATTAACGTAATTCCTTCTTAAATCAACTTTGCAAAAACTTTCTATTGAAGGATTTAAAACATATAAAAGTTCAACATTTTCTTTCTCAAGCATATAATCAACACAAGCATTTAATACGCTTATTTGGATTTTAGATTGAGCATAAGTCTTTTGAAAAAAGCTTAATAAACAAAATATTAATAAAAAACCTTTAGTAGTCATTTTATACAAATTGTTTTATCATAACGAATCTCCCTCCGCCAACAGCCAATAGCAAAAAGCCAAAGTTAGTAAATCAATATTTCACAATCTTCTCAGCAAACGCATTTTCGCCATTGCTTATTTCTAGCAAATAAATTCCGCTGGTAAATAAAGTTGGTTCAATTTTAAAGTTTGAATTCCATTCGCTGCTTTGAAGTAATTTACCTTCTAATGTGTAAACTTTGTATTGAATCAGCTTATTCGATTGATTGTTAATTTCTAATGCTCCACTACCGTTTGCAAATCCATTGGTATTAAAAATTTGAACCTGCTCTTTGAATGCTTCTATTGGATTTACTGATAAAGCTACTGCAAATCCTCTTTCTTGTAACCTGGTTTTTAATGGACCATAATGTGTTTTTGAAAACAATAAACTATCTGTAATTACCAATAAGTCTGCGGCATCCTGTAAACTCATATTGTTGGTATAAAAATAGGTTGAACCAAATAACAGTTTCGTAGTTACTTCCCTTCCTAAATCCAAACTGATATCATTTAACATACTACTCCAAATTTCTGATGTTGAATAGAAATCAGAACTTACATTGGTAGGATATTTTTTGTTGGTATCGGTATTTCTTCCATCCCAGTATACGTTATGTCCATCCCAATTAAATACTTTTCTCCAATTGAACTCTGAAATTGCTTTTGAATATTGTGTTGCCATGAAATCACAATTCGCTTCCTCAAATGCCAATCGCTCTAATCCATTTGTAGAATTTGGTGCAATGCTATAATTTAATGCATGTGTATATTCATGAACTATCACATCTGCATCTTCCGCATCTGGCACTCCGCCTGTTCCAAAGTATAAAGAAGGATCGTCATTATCAAAAGCAAACCTCGATTGGTCTTGACCCTGAAATGCTGTTGGGTCTACCTTTATCTGGTAATTGGCAAGGCTATCCAAACCAATACTTTTTAAATAATTTTGAACTTCAGCTATGTGATACAAAACCATGAATTCCCTGAAAAATGTTTGGTTTCTGCTAAAATCAAAATTGGCTGTTTTAGAAGTAAATGGCTCATTTCTTGGTGACTCTAAATCCATGATGACAGCATATTTGTTTTCAGCAAAAAAACTATCATTGTCAAAACGAATTGGAACAGTAACATTAACTCTTTGAGCTGATATTTCTGGATAATCATTTCCATTATTATTCACCCAAAGTCCGTTATCTGCGCCATATGCTTTTTGAGCAGTGGTTAATGGATCAGGCTTGAACAATTTACTACTAACTAAAGTATCTTGTTTGGCCAATAAATCAAGTTGTCTGCTTGTTATCAATTCTCCTTTTTCATTTCTGATTTCTTCAAACAAAACACCAGTTTCAGATTTAACTTTGTTCAAATATGCAATTGAATATTCACCATTTTTATTGGTCCAAACTAAGTTATTTGGGTTTGATTTAAATCTGATATTTGAAGTTGTTCCGTTTTCAAGATTACTGCTTACAAAAATCAATGAGCCATTTTTATTGATGTTTAGTTTGATATCACTTCCATAAACAGGAATTCCCAAATACAAATGCTGAAATAAAAGATGTTTGCCTACTACACTATTTTTCTCAAACATCAATTTAAAACTATGCGCCTGATCTTTCGAATTAAGGAATGTAGTTCTCAAATAATTCTGCAATTCAATTTCATTTAATTGGTTAAAATTAACTGAAACATTAGTCCTCGAAGATGTGGCTTTCTTTTGGGTATCTATTGATGTTTGAGCGAATACAAAAACATTCAGCAATAAAAAAAATAGCGTAAATTTATTTCTCATATTTTAACCATTTGGGTGTATTGAATCCATTCTCTTTTATTTTATCAAGAACAGCATTCACTTTTGTTGGACTTACTTCAAATATAATACCCTCAAAATCTTCTTCTGCATGAGGATAGAATTTTAAATCGAATTGTTTAAAATGTCTAATGAGTTCATGGTGTCTGGCAAAAGGGATTTCAATTTTATATTGAT
>JAIYDG010000619.1 GCA_027487625.1 Bacteroidota bacterium | reverse complement strand
GTAGATAAAGTTAAAAAAGTTTTCAAATTGAAATAATCAATTGATGCTTAAACAAAAAAGCCAATCCTTCGCGGGATTGGCTTTTTTTATGCAATTAAGTTTGTAAACGTATTTGTAGAAGTAATACTAAATCAAGTTGATATCTAACATATCTGCTATATCATCACCGGTTGCATCTTTAAAATCATCATCAATACTTACTAGTGCCAATGGATTAAATTCGCCTTGTATTTCCATTCTTTCAAATAAGAATTTAATTGTTCTCACTTCAACCCAGGCTAAACCAATTCCTAAAGTAAATACTATAATCAACAGATTGGTTAAACTCAAAACAAGGAAATCAATTCCTTCTATTTCCGAATTGAATGAAATTTCCCTACCCTCTTGTTCAATTTTTGTATTATCGGCCAAGTATTTAATTAAATCTTTATAATACCAGAAATAATATATACCCAAAGTTAGGAGTGTTAGTATTAAACCTTTTAAGTTCAACAAAAAATAATCTTTTCCTTGTCCCTTAAAAGTAAAACTAGCATTTCCAAAACGCATGTTATTTGTTATATAAGTTCTTAGTTTCATAACAAACCATGAACCATAGAAACCCAGAGTTAAAGCGGTTAATAGCATACCTAACAAAAACTCTTTAATTAATGTACTTCTATCACCAAGATATGAGAATTGAATATTTCCCCAAAAGCTTCTTGATAAACGATACCTTAAAGAACCATGAATACTTATTGGAATAAGTATAATTACGACTGCATAAAAGACTCCTGTTAAAGTAATTACTGCCGATTGGTTTTTACTAATTAAAGCAACAATTAATGCAATGTAAAACACAAGAAAAATACCTACGGCCTTTATAAATCCTACAAACATCTCTTTTCCTGTTCCTGTGAAGCGAAATTTTACATTATCTAATTCAGTATTTTCGTAAAGAAACATCAGCATTTTAGCCTTTGCCCAAGGATAATAAATCCCTAAAGTAAGTCCCATCAATATTCCATTTACTAATTTTACGATAAAGTAATCTGTACCATTCGCTTTAAAATTTAATTTTCTACTTGTAATTTTTTGGTCGATAAGTTCCATAGTTTATGATTTGAAATTCAATTTATAAATAATTGACAATAAAACAACTAAGATTTTGATCTCTGTTTAATCAACCAAAGAAACAAAAATGTAATTGCCCCATTTATAAGTAATAGTTCATAGCTAAATTTATAACCATTAAATAGTGTTGTTGAATTGGAATAAAGAAAGTAAGAGATTAAAGGTGGAAAAACACTTATAAAAGGAACCCAAGCATCTTTAACTTTAATCTTGGTAAATAAACCAAAAGTGAACAATCCCAAAAGCGGACCATATGTATAAGCTGCTATTGTAAATATTGCATCTAAAACAGATGTTTGATTGAGCTGCTGACTCAGAATAATTGCTAACCACAATAAAAATGCAAATCCTGCATGAACCCAATGGCGAATACTTTTCATTTTCGACTCAGTGAATTTTCCCTTTTCCTCAAAGCCTAAAAAATCGATACAAAAAGAAGTAGTTAAAGTTGTAAGAACACTATCTGCACTATTAAAAGTAGCAGCTGTAAGTCCGATGATAAAAACCAAAGCTGCAAATGCACCTAAATGATTTAATGCCAATAAAGGAAATACCTTATCTGTTTCAACTTTTAAAGTAGTTGGGTTAATTGGCAATTGTATGCCCTTTTGTTGCACATACAAATAAATTAAAGCACCTAAAGAAAGGAAAAAAACATTTACTATAAGTACAATAAAACTAAAAGAATACATGTTCTTTTGAGCCTCAGGAAGACTTCTACAAGAAAGGTTCTTTTGCATCATATTTTGGTCGAGGCCTGTCATTACAATCGTAATAAAAGCACCGCTCAGAAATTGCTTAAAGAAGAAGTTCTTTTCTTGCCAATTCCAGAAAAAGGTGTTTGAATAATCAGAATTGACAATAGCAGTAACAGATTCAGATAATGACCAGTTAAGTTGTGATATGATTGCAACTATAGATAAAATTACAGCCAGCAATAAAAATCCTGACTGAAATAGGTCAGTCCAAACTAGGGTTTTAATTCCACCTCTATAGGTATAAACCAACATTAAAACTATAATTATAGCAACAGAAAGCGGAAAAGGAATATTCCACTGACTAAATACAAACAATTGTAAAACACTGGCAGCTAAAAAAAGACGAAGAGCAGCACCAATAATTCTTGAAATTAAAAAATAGAAAGAACCCGTTTTCTGACTACTTCTTCCAAATCTACCTAACAAATAAGAGTAAATAGAAGTAAGTTGAAGTGAATAAAATAGAGGCAATAAAACCCGAGCAATCACAAAATATCCTAAAACATAACCAAAAACGAGCTGCAAGTATGAGAACTGGTTATTTAGAATAGTGCCCGGAAGAGAAATAAAAGTAACACCTGATAAAGAATCACCAATCATACCAAAGGCAACCACATACCAAGGAGATTGTCTATTGCCTGTGAAATAAGATTCATTGTTTTCATGTTTTCCAGTAAACCACGAAATACTTAAGAGCCCAATAAAATAGAGGCTTATACAGAACAGAATAAAAATTGGCGACATATTACGAAAGTATAAATTTAAAAATGATGGTCATGGAAAAGAATCCACCAAAATAAAAACGAATCAAAGTAATGGACAGAATCAATGAAAAACCAATAGAAATGTTTATTATTTGTAAAAAAATTGTCTGAAGGAATGAAATCTTTTCTCACCTTTGCAGCCCCACAAATTTTGGCACAATAATTTCATAAGAGCAATTGTGTTGAAAAAAGGAGGTAACAGGCTTAAAATACAATTAAAAATTAGCAGCAAAGCTGATGAGTTTAGAAATCAAAAAATCGAAGATTCCGGGAGCAGGAAAAGGTTTATTTACGAATGCACCCATTAAAAGAGGTGAAAGAGTAATTGAATACACCGGCGAAATTATTACATGGAAAGAATGCCAGGCCAGGAACGAAAAAATGGATGGATTTGGAGCATATTACTTTTACATCTCTGAAAAGAAATGTATTGATGCAGAACATGTTTTAGATTCTTTAGCTCGTTATGCCAATGATGCCGCGGGATTCGTGAGACTACCCGGTGTTAGAAATAATTGCAGATATGAGGTAATTAGAAACCGAGCTTATGTAATTGCAAGCAGAAATTTAAAACCAGGTGATGAAATTTTTGTTGCTTATGGCAAAGAATACTGGGATGCTTTAAGACATAATGGAATTGGGCCTGATACCCAAAAAAAGAAAGTAACTAAAAAGAAAGAACCAGCTAAAAAACAAGAAGAATTACACGCAACAGCAAAGAGAATTGAAACTCATCATGCTTAATCCTTTGATTTTATTGCAGAATTTCTATTTTTGAAACCCTTTAAAAGAACGATTTAAAAAAATGAATCTAATAAAAAAATATTTTACACTTATTGTATTTGCATTGTTAGGCAATCTTGCATTTGCACAAGTACAAGATCCGGCATCGCCAGGATTTGACTTCACAAATCCAGATACTTTAACAGTAGATTCCTCAAACATGGATCCAAGTCTTGATATGAACAATTCAAAAGATCCTATTGACCCAACTTTAAAACCTTATGAAAGAATTGTTTTAAATGTGGATTCAGCAACTAACTTAATTACTTACTCAGGTGTAGTTGAACAGGAAGAAAGTGGTTCAGATTCATTATACCTAAGAACCAAACGCTGGGCTGAAAAAACTTTAGGTAAAGACACCAAAATTGAGCTTGACAAAAGGAACCAAAAAATAGTTTATATAGCATACGTTCCTGCCTATTCATATTTAAATAAGTATACCAAAAGAAATATTGGTAGATATGAAATGAGATTAACTATTTATATCAAAGAAGGCCGTTTTAAATACCAGATTTCTAACCTAGTTCACGAATCTGTAAAACCTGCGGGAAGTACCAAAGCCAATAGAAATTATTTTGAATACTATTATACCAGTATCACTAATGTTCGTCAAAATGATGCCGTATTAAGAGCTGCAGATAAAGACCTAAATGAATTAATTAATAGTTATAAAGCTGCATTAAGAGAGCCTAAAATTATTGATGAAGACGATTGGTAGTCATCAGGAAACCTATTTTAAAAAAGCTGCTTTTTCTAATTGAAAAAGCAGCTTTTTTTGTATTTTTCTAAATCACATATAGTGAAATTTGAGATTTAATGTCTGATGAAAGCCAAAGAATCGGCTTAAATAGGTTAATTTATGATGTAAAAAAGGATGTTTAATTCCCTTTAAAATAAAAATCTCCTTCATTATAAGAAAGAGCTTCATTTAAAGAAATTTTTACCAATTGTTCGTCTTTTAAACGATACGGAGAATAATTCCAAGAAGTAAACAAATCCAACATTTTTCTTCTGTTCTCCTCTTCACTAATTTCAATTTGAATAAGAGGCTTAAACTTTTGAATGGTTTCTTTCATTTGAGGGAACAAATGAACTTCGTAACCTTCCACATCACACTTCAAAAAATCGAGTTTATTGAGGTTTTTGAATAATTCATCGGCAACAACCATTTTAGCTGCATAACTAAGTCCGCCAGCATTCGAAGCCTGATCTACAACTTTAGTTAAACCATGTCTAAATACTCCATCTAAAACAGGGGTTTCTAGGGTGATTTCTTTCTCTTCCGCACCCAAAGCAACTTGGTATAAAGTAATATTATTTAGGGCGAATGACTTGGTATTTTTAAGAAAAACATTGGCAAACATAGGAACAGGTTCAACAGAATAAACCCTACCCGATTTTCCTGCATGTTTTGAAAGAAAAACAGAGTAATAACCAACATTGGCACCAATATCAACGCAAGTAAATCCAGGTTGTACCAGTTTTTCAAGGAAGAATAATTCTGGATATTTCTTCCTTAATCTTCCGTTGGCAATTAATCGGATATATGTGCTACTAACAAGCGACAAATAATTTTCGGTTCCGAGCGCCTGTAATAACCAGGATCTGAGTTTCTTTTCCAGCATTTTATTTCACTTCCTCAAAATCTACATACTCGCCAATCTTATCGCTGCCGGTAGTTTTTTTGTTTTCTACTTTTTTGTTGATGGTAATCGTACCTTCAGGTTGTCCCTGCTCTTTATCCTGCGGCGGATAATGATGGTGATTGATATTGTTATAAACCTTTACCTTAAACAATCCCCCAAATAAAAATCTGAACAGGACATAAAATAAGAAGGCGTATAAAAGAAACTTGAATATCATTTTCTTAATTTTTAAAACTTGTACAAAGAAACGAAATTAAAATTAATGCTCCTATAAGCTTATACAGTCGGCAAAAAAGGCCATAATTCCCTTCATTTCCAATGATTATATCGATTAATGCTTCTTAAATTTTAAGGATAATCCATTTACACAGTACCTCAAACCTGTTTTATTCTTTGGACCATCATCAAAAACATGACCTAAATGTCCACCACATGAAGCACACATAATTTCGGTTCTTACCATGCCATGTGTTTCATCGGTTTTAGTCACAATTTTAGTTTTATCTATAGCTTCATAAAAACTAGGCCAGCCGCATCCACTATCAAATTTACCATCAGATGAAAACAATTCTTCACCACATCCAGCACACTGGTATGAACCACCATCCCATTGTGTTTCAAACTCGCTAGTAAACGGACGTTCTGTTCCTTTTTTTCTTAGAATATAAAATTGATCTGAATTCAATTCCTTATTCCAATCTTCTTCGGTTTTATTAACTTTAAAAACATAGGAATCATTTATTTCCTTGTGCTCTGTGAGGGTTACCATTTTCATTCTATTATTACCAATTTTGTTTTTTCAGAATTGCCTTGTTTTACTTTAAAGAAATAAGCGCCATTCTTTAATTGTCCGTTTATTTCAATTGACTTTTTGCTTGCTTTATTGTTCAAAAAACTAAGGACTTCTGAACCTGTAATATCATAAACATACACATCGAACAATTGGTTTTCATTAATTCCATTAATATGAATACTTGGACCATTTAAAGGATTTGGATATAAAACCAAATTCGATAAATCAGTAACCGGAATGTTTAGAGATATAATACTTGAATATGAAAACTGCCCATCAAAATCAATTTGTTTCAATCTATAAAACACCGTTGAATTTGATTTTTCATCAATGTTTTCATCGGTAAAAAAGTATTTGTTTTGGACATTACTATTTCCTGCAGCTAATTGTTCCCCGATTTTTTCCCAGTTTTCTGCATCAAAACTTCTTTCAATTTCAAAAGAATATGAGTTTTTCTCTGAAGCTGTTTTCCATTGTAATTCAATATTCTGATTTGATAATTCACCAGTAAAACTCAACCATTCAACAGGTAAAAACACAGGAAATGAACTTAAAACATTTGTAGTATTATAATTGGCTGTTTTATTAATCCCATTATACTCTACTACTGTTAAATAATAAGGTTGAATTGGATTAAGACCGGTGACAATAACACCAGAACCCATGCCATTGTATACTACATAATTTCCTCCACCTAAATTTGAACCCGAACCAAAAACAGAACTAGCAGAATAGTTTACAGAATCTAAAGGAAGTTGGTTTACAGCCGAACCCATTTTCATGATTACAATTCTTCTGTTACCGTTTCCTGTTTTCCATCTTAATCGAGCGGCTGTTGTTGTAAAAGAATCTAAATTCAATTGAGAACTAGCAATTGTTGGTTCTGAAGGTTTAGCTAAACCCCAAATTCTATTTACAAACTGCGGACTATCTACAAAAGGATTTCTGTTTGCCTGAACATTAAAAACTGCATTGTTTCTATTGATTTCTTTTACACTTGGAGGATCTTGGTTATGCCATTTAACTAGCAAATTCAATTGCCAATCATCAAAAGCAGGATAGGCATTTCCAGCAAGTACATCGTTGGCATTGCCATTGACTTGCCAAGATGCAATTAAGTTATTATACCTAGCAGCCATGTATAATTGAGCCCTAGCTAAATCACCTTTGTATTCATCTACTGGTTCGAAAACTACAGCAGTATAGCCTGGAGAAACACTAGTCCCTAATTTACCTCCAATTTGAGAAACATAGGTAGTTGTTCCTACATCACCATAAGGATAATTACTTCTCATACCATTCACTTTTCCATCCGTTGGATAGATATGGTACATATCAGAAACCATTGGTGATGAACTTGTAAACCACGATTGAGGAAAACTATGTTCTCTATTGTAACAATCACCTTCAACAGAATATGAACCACATTGATTAGTTGAAAAAGTAAATGTATAAGCTGCTGATGTACCACTTATTGCAGTTGAATAAATATCCCATACTTTTCCATCATAAAAAGCATCTGAATTGGGGAAGGCTGTCCATAAACCTGCATAACTTATTGTAGTATGACCCGCAATTTTATTATACAAGGCAGTTAATAATGCAGAACCCGTTTGAGTTATTCCTGAATAATAATTTGCTGGAACATTTAAGCCACTTGCAGCTGTTCCAACAACATTTAAATTTACTGTATTTGAACCTGGACTTGTATGTGAAAGAAGTCCATTTAGTGCACCAGTTTGAAAAGGTGCAAAACGAACAAAGACTTCAGTTGTATCTAAAGCGGTTCCATTATTTGGAATAAACAAAGCTTTTCCATAATTCTGGTTTACATTTAAACTAACTTCAAAATGAAGAGGAGCAGTAATGGTAACACCAGAATTTATATTTGTTCCCCAAACTTTATATCGAGCTGGTGCTGTTGCATAATTTACAGGGCACGAGCCAAAATTACCTAAGTTAGTTTTCGACAGGAAAATAGTACCTGCTTTAATTGATTGAAAGGCACAAACAAGTCCTAACAGAAGAAAAATTATTCTTTTCAAAATTCTTAATTATTTACTTTTTGATAAATAGCCGTTGCCACATTTTCTCCATCCATAGCGGCAGATACAATTCCACCAGCATAACCAGCACCTTCTGCGCATGGATACAATCCTTCAACTTCTGTATGGCATAAAAGTTCTTTGTTTCGAGGAATTCTAACAGGTGAAGATGTTCTTGATTCTGTTGCCAATAATACTGCCTCATTTGTTAAATAGCCTTTCATTTTGGAACCAAATGCTTTGAAAGCCTCTTTTAAACCTGAGGCTACAAAATCTGGTAAAATTTCATGCAAATTTCTACTTACTGTGCCTGGTAAATAAGAGTTTTGGGGTATATCAGCCGAAACCTTTTTATTAACAAAATCGGACATTCTTTGAGCTGGTGCTTTTAGGGTTTTATCAGCCATTTCAAAGCAAGCTTGCTCAACACTTTTCTGAAAACACATTCCTGCTAGGTTTCCTTTGTGAGCAAATGCTTTAAAATCGGGAATTTCAATTGAAGTTACCATTCCACTATTGGCATAAGGATTGTTTCTTTTACTCGGACTCC
>JAIYDG010000399.1 GCA_027487625.1 Bacteroidota bacterium | reverse complement strand
CCTTTTAATGCGAAGCACCGTTTGATGGCTGCTTTTTCCTACGAACCCAAAAACAAACAATGGCACGCTGATTTGAACATGCATTGGATGGGGCCACAACGTTTGCCAGATACACGATCTTTACCACAATCTTTCCAACAGCCTGAGTTTTCACGTGCTTTTTCAGTAGCGAATGTGCAGTTCACCAAGGTTTGGAAAAAGCTGGATATTTATGCGGGCTGTGAAAACCTCTTCGATTTCCGCCAAATTCGCCCCATCATCAATTGGCAAAATCCTTTTGGGGATTATTTTGATACGGCTTTTGCTTGGGGCCCTACGCGGGGAAGGGAGTTGTATGTGGGGATGAGGATGAGACTGTAACTTTAGGTAGGTTTAAATTTTTTCTTCCACTCCAAAAAACATTTGGCATTGGTTTTACTGCTAAAGCAATTGTTCAAAAAAGTAAAAATATGAAACTACCTTTGACAAGATGAAATTTTTTTCGTTCATACTTGCTATTTATATTGTACTCTTATCAATAAATCCCTGCTGCTCAGAAAGCAACTGCATGGAGGGTGACGACTATACTCCCAAAGAGCACACGACAGGCCACCATCATCAAGACAACGACTGCACAGACAATTGTTCACCATTTTTCACTTGTGGAACTTGTTCAGGTTTCATTTTACCCTCAACAACTTTTCCCTCATTGACTCCACAAACGGCTACACTAACACAGTCGATTTTTTTTTACAATCCCTTTTTCATTTCAGAGTTCAATCACTCTATTTGGCAACCACCAACCACCAGTTAGTGTTTTGTGGTTTAGGCGCAAATTATTTTATGTGGTACGTAGTACCCCTAGCAATCCTTTGTTAAACATTAACTAAGTTGTCAACAATGAAAAAATTTATCCTGCTGCTCATTGCAGTAATGAATATAGTAACCGTATTCGGACAGAATTCCCTTAAAGTAGTCATCAAAGACAGCGAAACAAAAGAACCTTTAATTGGTGCAACAGCTGTTTTAGAAAAAACGACTAAGGGGGCAATTGCCGATGTAACTGGGATGTTAATAATTGAAAATATCCCAGACGGAAAACAATTAATCGTGTTCAGTTATGTTGGATACGAAACCCGAAAAGACACTTTCGATTTCCCACTTTCGTCTACAGAAGCTGTTGAAATACTCTTGATGAGTAGTGAAGAAGAATTGGAAGAAATTGTTGTTTCCACAACGAGAAGTACCCGAACAATAGAGAATATCCCAACCCGCTTAGAATTTATTGCAGGAGAAGAACTGGAAGAAAAAGGGAACATGAAGCCGGGCGATATTCGAATGATGCTAAACGAAAGCACGGGTATTCAAACACAACAAACATCGGCCACGAGTTACAATTCATCCATTCGCATACAGGGTCTGGATGGGAAATACACGCAGATTTTGCGGGACGGTTTCCCCCTTTACTCTGGTTTTTCGGGAGGATTAAGTTTGTTGCAAATTGTCCCGCTTGATTTAAAGCAAGTGGAAGTGGTCAAAGGAGCATCATCAACACTTTATGGGGGTGGTGCGATAGCAGGTTTAGTGAATTTGGTTTCCCAAACCCCGAAGGAAGAAAGAGAACTTAAATTTTTGCTCAACGGAACTTCTGCTTTGGGGCTGGACGCTAGTGGATTTTATGCTCAAAAATTCAAAAAACTTGGAACAACTGTTTTTGCATCTTACAATTTAGGAACGCCTTATGACCCTGCTAATATTGGCCTGACTGCTATTCCGAAATTCAATCGCTACACGGTTAATCCAAGATTGTTTTTGTATTTCAATGACAAAACTACGCTGAATGTTGGTTTCAATAACACGGCAGAAGTCCGTACCGGAGGCGATATAAAATACATTGAAGGAAATGGCAATAATATTCACTCTTATTTTGACAGGAATGAAACAAATCGGTTTAGCACACAATTAGGTTTTGACAAAATTCTCAATGAAAAATCAAAATTCTCCTTAAAAAACAGCGTGAGCTATTATGACCGAACTATTGAAATTTCCGATTACGTATTTTCGGGTAAACAGTTGTCTTCATTCAGTGAAATAAACTTCACCCATGAAAAAGAAAAAACAGAATGGGTTGGCGGCTTGAATTTATGGACAGATGAATTTTCTCAGCAAAAAATTGACACTCAAAAAGTCGTTGATTACAATTACACTACTGTTGGCGCATTTGTTCAAAACATTTTTAACGCAACGGAAAAATTCTCTCTTGAAACTGGTCTGCGAGGCGATTACCATAATCAATTTGGCTTTTTTGTTTTACCAAGAATTTCCGCAATGCTTAAATTGAATCAAAAACTTACTGTACGATTGGGCGGTGGAATGGGCTACAAAGCACCGACAGTTTTCACAGAGGATGCGGAGCGAATACAGTTCAGGAACGTTTTACCCATTAGCATTTCAAAAACAAAAGCCGAGCAGTCTATTGGTGGAAACTTTGACATCAACTTTAGAACTGCTCTTTCAAAAAAAATGTTTTTTAGCATCAATGCGCTTTTGTTTTATACACAAGTTAAAAACCCTTTATTACTTGTTGCAAATCCAAATGGCTATCATGAATTTCAACAGCCGAAAGGGTTCATCGATACCAAAGGGATTGAAACCAATATCAAATTGACGTATGGAGATTTTAAACTTTTCATCGGCTACACATTGGCAGATGTAAAACAACATTACTCTACCACGACAGATTTTCCTCTTGTAGCAAGACACCGATTGAATAATGTTTTGATGTATGAAATTGAAGATAAATTAAAAATTGGTCTGGAAGCCTATTATTTCAGCCCGCAAAAATTAAATGACGGTGCAACTGGGAAGCCATATTGGATTAATGGATTAATGATTGAAAAACTTTGGGAACGTTTTTCAATCTTTGTCAACTTTGAAAACTTCCTTGACACACGTCAGACGCGCTTTGACACCATTTACACAGGGACAATTACTAATCCAATTTTCAGAGATATTTATGCACCTGTGGACGGTTTCGTAATTAATGGCGGGCTAAAACTCAAACTGTGACAGCATACTAAAGAGCTGTAGTCATAACTAATCTTGTTTTAATACATTCAAATAAGGCCATTCAATCGTTAAAACAAGATTGGTTGTGACTACTTCAATTTATGTTCAGGTAGTGAGTTACTAACAACTCGAATTGTACAGCAAAACGGACTACCGTTTCAGCCTTCCAGTCAAAAACCAGGCTGATTGCGCGGCTTTTCAGCACTGGCAATCAGCCTGGTTTGGGGTTACTCAATACGAATCCAAACACCTGAATGCCTATGCCAACCTGTAGAGCCCAAAAATAAACAATGGCACGCCGATGT
>JAIYDG010000251.1 GCA_027487625.1 Bacteroidota bacterium | reverse complement strand
CGCAATAAAGAGAATGGCGGAAGAAAGATTGGCAGCCCTTCCGCGTCCAGTGAGTTTGACAGGAGGTGCACGACGAGTGGGAGGAGGAAGAGGAAGAGGAAGAAAGCTTCAATTTGGCGTCATACCTGGTTTAGAAGGAGGCGCACGACGAGGAGGAGGAAGAGGAACAGGAAGAGGAACAGGAAGAGGAAGCGGCAGACGATAAAGAGAATTTCGGGATAAAATTGTGTTTATTGGGTGTGTATTGGGTGTGTATTTGTGTTGTTAAAAAGGGAACCAGGTGGCATCGGGGGTCATTGCATGCATTTATCATTGAATTTATCATTGAATTTATCATTGAATTTATCATTGAATTTATCATTGAATTTATGGTCCCATGAATTTAAAGGCGACCATGGCCATCCAGCCGGCAATGAGCCATGGCGGGAACCAGGTGGCATCGGGGTCATCCCACTTTGCGATTTTCCATACACCTGGGGATTCACCGTTGTAGATGTTTGCGAGGTTGGGTTTCATGTAATCGAGTCCAAACCATCCGACTGCGCCCCAGAATGCACCTCGTGCTGCTGGTTGAAGCATAAAACCAAAGAGACCAGGGGAAGTCCTTATCAATGTCGCGCTTGCAGGGATCATCCATACGTTAAAGGGCATGGCAAATGCTCTGCCGACGCTCATGAGCATAGCGGCCGGTCCTCCTTGTGGTTGATAATCTGCCATTTATGATGTATGTCTACTTTTTTTGTTGGTATACGGGGTTTGCTGAAAAGAAAGAACAATGTCGAAATTTCCTCAATCATGTATTGGTTTTAGTTAGAAGAAAATTTTTTATTTGACTATTCTGTTGCTGCCGATTGTGATCCTGATTCTTTCTTTGTAGCGGGTTTTCTGTAGTAGCGAGGAATGTTTCCGGTGGCATAGTCGGGTAGTCCACCGACGCCTGCTCCGTAAAAGCTGGGAACGACTTGATCGATTGCAGCGGAGCCAGTAGCTGGGGATCTTCCGAGAGCTCTGTTTGCGGTACCCAATCCACGGAAGGCAGTTGCCTGGTCAGTGCGCATCATGGCGGGGTTTCCTGGTGCCATAGCAGGAATGTCTCCTTGCATGTATCCAAGGAGAGTAGCTTGGGTGGTGAAGAGACCTGTGTGTGCAAAGGCACCTGTGTAGTCTAGTGGCATAGCAGGACCCACTGGTTGGGCAGCAGGCATGATATAGTCGGAGAACTCTCGAGGAGCAAATGTACCACGCTGGTATTGGTCTTGGACTGCTGCAGCGTCTGGTGCTTGAGGATTGATAAAGTTGGTCATGTAGAGTGCTGGATTGATACGACCGGTAGAGATGGCATAGGTTGTCATGACATCTTCTTTGTCCTGGACACCAAAGAGTTTGATTTTAGCGATGCGCCTTTGCATGTCGAGAGATTTGTCAATGGCACGCATACGGCGATCAAACCATCCTGGATTGATGCGACGAGAGAGTTCGAGTTGGGCAGGATCAGAGTGATCAAAGAGAGATGCATACCAGGCATCAAAGGTGAACATCTCCTGTTCCTTGCCCTTCTCATAGATGTAGTCGACATCTTCTTTCTCGAGGAACTTTTGACCGAATTTTTCTGATGGTAGGTTGTACTTTAGCATCATTTTTCCTTCCTTCTCCGATTCACGGTTCCGCTCAAACTCGGCGGGGAAGAGGCGATCGACATCACGAGGGATGAGATCTTCCGAGACATGGGCCAGGGTTTGGATGGGCGCCATGCCTTCATCCTCCTTGTGCCTCATATTGGATTGCAATTCTCGAGTACTGTTTGCCATTTTTTCTCTTAAATGATAGCGATTATTATTATTTTTTATAACAACAGATACGATGTGATACCAAAAGAGATTAGAAAAATTTTTTCTATGTTGTTATGATAAAAAAAAACAGAAAGAATGGCCGGCATTAGACGAATTCAAGACAAGGTATACCAGCGGCAAACGGGGTTGCCTCCCAAGCTCGGGACGTCAGCCTCGTGGGTTCCTGGGGTAGGGAACTTGACAGGAGATTCTCGAAGGAGAGTGTTTCAGTTGTTGAGTGAGATGAAAGAGAAACAAGCATTGTTGGATGTAGCCAAGCAAAAAGGAGACGAGTCAGAGGTTCGGCGACTGGAGCGATTGTTGAATGTTTTGTCGGACAAGATCAACGCAATCAAGGAACAGTTTGATGAGGCGACGCAGGAGCGATTGAGACACCACCGATATATTCGGTTTGCGATGGGAAAACCAACAGAGGAGGATTTGCCTGCATTGGTGGGTGTGCATCGAATCATGTATGGCCGTGATCCAGTGAAGGAAGAGGACATTTCACACAATTACACACGACTCCCGGGTGTCAAAGAAGAGATTATGCAAGTGATTGACCGATACTTGTTGATTATCAAAGCTTTGACGCAGTTGATGTTTATTGTTCCAACCACCAACAAGGAGTTGAAATACTATTACAAGTATTTTGTGGAATCAGAGATGTTGAATGCACACAGTGAAAAGAGAAAGAAATTGGATGCGAGAATCAGAAAGGAGTTGAAACGAGAGACAGATATGACGGATATTGCCGAGTATATCATTGAGTTGTATGGAGAGAATGACTTTGAAGCGTTGGTGAGTGATATGGGATCGGTGCTTAGTGGTGGTGCTACTTCTCCTGGTAATCCTCCTGGTGGTCCTTCTGGTGGTAGTGGTACACCATCTGCAGCGGCGTTAGCAACTACAGACGTGAGTAGTAGTGGTAGTAATGATCAAGGACGCAGTCAACCACCCACCAGAACACAAGCACAGGTGGCTGCTGGATTGATTAGACCGCCTGTGAATCCTAGACCGAGAGTGACAAAAACTCCGGGACCTCAGGTCTCGATAAATACACCCGCGATTGAGCGTGCTGCAGGTGCCGATCTGACAACTTT
>JAIYDG010000475.1 GCA_027487625.1 Bacteroidota bacterium | reverse complement strand
TGCAGGAGCATTTTTAGGAGCAACCTTTACAGCCGCTTTTTTAGGAGCTGCTTTTGCAACTGTCTTTTTTGCAACTGGTTTAGTAGGAGTGATTGCTTTTTTGGCAGCTTTAGGAGCAGCTTTTTTAGCAATTGGTTTAGCTACAGGCTTTTTAGCTGTTGGTTTTACAGCAGCTTTTTTAGGAGTTGCTTTTTTAACAACAGGCTTAGCTACCACTTTTTTAGTTGCTTTTTTTGCTACAGCTTTTTTAGGAGCAGCCTTTTTAACAACAGGTTTAGCTACCACTTTCTTCACTTGCTTTTTAGGAGCAGGCTTAGCAGCTGCCTTTTTAGGAGCAACTTTTTTAGGAGCAGGTTTAGCTGCCTTTTTTGGAGATGTTTTTACCGCTGCTTTTTTAGGAGCCGCTTTAACTGCCGCCTTTTTAGGAGCCGTCTTCACTGCAGCTTTTTTAGGAGCTGCTTTTTGCTTTTTAGCTGGTGTTTTTGCAACAACTTTTTTCGCCGCTTTAGCAGGTGCTTTTTTTGCTGGCGACTTTTTACTCTTTTGGGCCATAGACAATTTACGCTTTTTGGATACTAACTTGAATCCTGTTTTCATCGACTTCTATTGTGTTTTCAAGGCTTGATGCCAATTCGAACTCAATAGAGGACGCCAATAATTCGGTGCAAATATAGCTTTTGAACTGATTAATAGAACTTTTTATATAATCGTGAGCTTCAATTTTTATTAATATCTTATCTGTTACCTCCAAATTCATCTCTTTTCTGAGCGATTGTAACTTGCTGATAATCTCCCGGGCAACTCCTTCCTCCTTTAATTCAGGGCTAATCGACACATCCAATGCCACAGTTAAGCGACCTTCATTAGCAACTTTGTAGCCTGAAATTTCTTTCGACAAAATTTCAACATCTTCTAATAAGATTGAAATTTCTTCATCTTCAACTAAAATTTTACAATTGCCATTGACCTCAAGTTCTGAAATTTTATCTTGTTTAAGCAAAATAATTTCTGCTGCAACCGCTTTCATTTTTGCACCAACCTTTTTTCCTAAGGTTTTAAAATTAGGCTTAATAGATTTATCAATTGCATCAATAAAAGAAAGTTCCTTAACGTTTACTTCAGCCAAAATCAAATTTTGAACATGTACAATTTCATCTTTAATTCTTTGATCAACCAAAGGAATTAAGATTTTTTGTAATGGCTGACGAACTTTAATGTTTTCTTTTTTCCTGATAGATAAAACCAGAGAAGAAATTTTCTGAGCATAATCCATTTGTTCCTCAAGTACCAAATCAATTGCTGCTTCATTTACAATTGGTAAATCAGTTAAATGCACAGATTCTGCTTTTCCACCTAGGTTTTTGTATAACCAATCTGAGAAAAATGGAGCAATCGGACTCATTAACTGAGAAGTAACCATTAAACATTCATACAAAGTTTCATAAGCAGCTTGTTTATCGGCATTCATCTCCCCTTTCCAGAATCTTCTGCGGCTTAAACGAACGTGCCAATTCGATAAATGATCTGAAACAAACTCTTCTATTGCTCTTGCAGCAGGAGTTGGATCATAATCATCCATATTAGTTCTTACCTTTTTAGCCAAGCTCTGTAACTTCGAATAAATCCATCTGTCTAATTCTGTTCTTTGTGCTAATGGTGTTGTTTTATCAGGATTAAATTCAAATCCATCGATATTGGCATAAATTGCAAAAAAGCCATAGGTATTATATAAGGTTCCGAAAAATTTACGCTGACCTTCTGCAACACCTTCTAAATCAAACTTTAGATTATCCCAAGGATCACTGTTCGAAACCATATACCATCTTGTAGCATCGGCACCATATTTGGCAATCGTTTCAAAAGGATCAACCACATTACCTAAACGTTTGCTCATTTTGTTCCCGTTTTTATCGAGAACCAAACCATTTGCAATTACATTTTTGTATGAAATGCTATCAAACAATAAAACAGATAAAGCATGTAAAGTAAAGAACCAACCGCGTGTTTGGTCAACGCCCTCTGCAATAAAATCTGCAGGGAAATTGTTTCTAAATACTTCTTCATTTTCGAAAGGCCAATGCCATTGTGCATAAGGCATCGCACCGCTATCAAACCATACATCAATTAAATCAGGTTCGCGGAACATCTTTTCACCTTTTGATGAAACCAAAATCACTTGGTCAACAAATGGTTTATGAAGATCTTTCATTACAAAATCAGCAGGCATAAAACCAGCTTTAACAGCAGCTTCAATTTCTTTTAACAATTCTGCTTCTGAACCAATACAACGAATTTCTGAATTATCCTCAGTTTTCCAGATTGGCAATGGAGTTCCCCAATATCTTGAACGAGATAGATTCCAATCCACCAAATTTTCCAACCAATTTCCAAAACGTCCGGTTCCAGTGTGTTCAGGTTTCCAATTGATAGTTTTGTTCAATTCAACCAATCTGTCTTTAACAGCAGTTGTTTTGATGAACCAACTTTCTAAAGGATAATATAAAATTGGCTTATCTGTTCTCCAGCAATGTGGGTATGTATGGTCGTATTTTTCTTTTTTGAAAAGTTTTCCTTCCAATTGTAATTTAAGTACAATTCTTTCATCAACACTTAAATAATTTAATTTAGAAGTATCTTTAATAACACCACTTAATTTTACTTTCTGAACTTCTAATTCAGCAGCTTTTTCGGCATCATTTAAATAGGCTTCCTTTACATATTCTTCACCATAAAGAAATTGACCATCTTGAACTTCAGGTAAAAACTTTCCTCTTTTATCAACCAAAGTTAAAGAGCCAATTCCATTCTGACGAGCTACTTTAAAGTCATCTGCACCAAAACTAGGAGCAATATGAACAATACCTGTACCATCTTCAGTAGTTACAAAATCACCGGTAATGATTTTAAAAGCATCACCATTTTCAACTTTTGCAAATGGAAGTAATTGTTCGTATTCAATTCCAGCTAAATCTTTTCCCTTGATTTCACCTAATAAAACATAAGGAATTACTTTATCACCAGCAACATAAGAATCAAATGCCAATTCTGCTTGTTCAGGCTTAAAGTATTTACCCATTAAATCCTTTGCCATCACAATTACAGAAGGCTCGTAGGTAAAAGGATTATACGTTTTTATGATTGAATACGTAATTTTTTCACCTACCGCTAAAGCTGTATTCGAAGGTAATGTCCAAGGAGTGGTAGTCCAAGCCAAAGCAAAAACAGATTCAGGGCCACTATAAACAGAAGAAGCATCCTTCAATCGAAACATCGCTACAGCAGTCGTATCTTTTACATCCTTATAAGTTCCAGGTTGATTTAATTCATGTGAGCTCAATCCAGTTCCTGCAGCAGGAGAATAGGGCTGAATAGTGTATCCTTTGTATAAGTAACCTTTATCGTACAGTTTTTTTAATAAGTTCCATAAACTTTCGATGTAGTTGTTTTCATAAGTGATGTATGGATCATTCAGATTAACCCAATAACCCATTTTATTGGTAAGGTTGTTCCAAACATCTGTAAACTTCATTACATCTTTACGACAAGCTTCATTGTATTCTTCAACAGAAATTTTCTTACCGATATCTTCTTTTGTAATACCTAATGTTTTTTCAACTTGTAATTCAACAGGCAAACCATGTGTATCCCAACCCGCTTTTCTTTTTACCTGAAAACCTTTTAGTGTATTGTAGCGACAGAACATGTCTTTAACGGCACGGCTCATCACGTGGTGAATACCGGGCATTCCATTTGCACTAGGTGGACCTTCATAAAAAACAAAGGAAGGAGCACCATCTCTATTGCTTACACTTTTTTCAAAAACCTGATTTTCGTTCCAATACTTCAGAACCTCCTCTTCAAAAGCAGGAAAATCTAATTTCTTAAACTCTTTATACTTACTCATTTCTTAAAACTCTCATTTATAGCAGTAATGCCAATTTTTAAAAGCCTGCAAAAATAGCATTATAAATAGAGAATTGGAAATGGAAAAAAATTAAAGGGCTTTAAGCGCAACATCCTTAAAGCCCTAGTAATGAACTAATAAAACAATACCACCTTACGATTCAATTGTCGGCTGGTATTTTTATTTTGAGCTGAATGAACTTTTAATTCACCTTTACCAATACAAACGCTTTGCAAACTACCAGCAGAAATTTGATTTAAAATTTTCTGGGTTTCATTTGCTCTTTTTAGAGATAACACTTGGTTTTGCTTGCTATTACCAAGGTCATCAGCAAAACCCCAAATTGTTATTTTAGAATTTTTAGGAATAGATTTTAGCCAATCACTCAATTCAGACTTAAAAACATTATCAATATTCGTAGAGGCGGATTTGAAATAGATAATTAGTTTCTTTTTATCATCATTTTCGAATTGTGCAGGTAAATCTGGGTAATCCTTAAAAACTTCTAATTTTCTCTGAAGTTTCAAATTATTATAAATTAATTCACTTTGTTTATTTTTAACAGAATCTAAAGTCAATTCTAAATCTTTATATCTTCTTTTGAAATCAACCATAAAAATAAAGAGCGAGTCAATTTCTGGACCATAAGAAGTTGCAGATGATTTAGAAGTGCTTTGATTAACAAAATCATTAACTTTATTTCTCAACTCAATTGCTTGCTTTTTAATTTCTTCTTTTTGAACTGTGCTTGAATCAACTTGTGAATAGCAAAACAAGGAAGAACTAAATATGAGCAAACTTAAAATTAAAAATTTTCTCATATTAATTAGAATATTTCGATATGATAGCATCTAAAGAATCTTGCAAAGTGCGAATTTTAGCCAACTGTTCTGGATTAGTTATTTTATACTTAGTTAAAACCTTTTCTAAATCCTTACTTATTTTATCAAGTTGCTTCTTCATATTAACTAAACCAGGATTTGATTTTTCAACACTAATCAAACCATTAATTCGTGTGCTAATTTTTTCTAATTCATCTTGAATAAGCTCATCATCATTTTGATTAACTGAGGACAATCCATCTTTTGATTTTGGTAAATTGAAGTTAAAAACCAAAGAAATTTCATTCTGAGCAGGAGCCAGATTTTCTAAGCCAGAGGTATGTAGATAATATGAATAATTTAAACCAACGTATTTTACATTAAATCCAGCGGTTAAAATTAGGGTACTATTACTTCTGTAAATTGTTTGAGCCCTAAGAGTTTTATTCCATTCTCCCATAACACCAATATCAACCATATTTGGGCTCAATAGTAAATTATAATAATTTACAAGTGGTCTGATTGTCCATTCCCTATTTTTCCCTGCAAAGAAATTATATCCAGTATTAACAATCATTGTTCCATTTAAATTATTGGTACCCGTTGTAAGTGAAGGAAATGCAACTCCTAAATCAAATGAATTTTTAAAACGGTAATTCATACCTGCCCCACTTGTAAATTGGATTTTATTTAAATCGGCAGAAACTAAACTTTGGTCAGACAAATCTACTTGACCATTCATGAACTCCTGACGTATACTAGTTTGTATAAAACCTAATGATAATCCAAAGCTTAATTGATTTTCCTCATTAATTTTAACTAATTTACTATAGGCAATTTCTGAGTTAACCGATTGAAAAATTCCTTGTCTATCACTTAATAATTTAATTCCTAATCCGCCGGATTGGTTCAAAATTGGACTATTCAAAGAGAAATTAAACATACGAGGTAATCCTTCAATTCCTGACACAAAACTTCTTCCATTAAAAATGGCATTAATATTTCCAGTATTACCAACCAAAGCAGGATTAGAAATATAAGGGTTTAAAGTATTAGTAAAAAGATAGGAACGATCTTGGGCTGAAAGTTTATTCAAACCCAATATTAGAATATATACGAATATTAATAGTTTTTTCATCACAAATAAATTAATTAATTAAATTGATTGAACCTTTGAATTCAGCACCTGTAAGTGAATTTTTAAAAACATAAAAATATACACCTTTAGGAAGTTGAGAACCTTCATAATCTGCTTTCCAACTATTATCATAGTTATTAAGAACTTTAAACACCTCAATACCATTTGTATTGTAAATACTTAGAGAATAATCTTTATATAATTCTACGTTTTCAATAACAAAATAGTCGTTCACTCCATCACCATTTGGAGTAATTACATTTGAAACTGGTAAGGATGCATTGGTTTCAATTTCGTCTTCAATTTTAACTAAAATCTGTGCAGTTGCGCTAAGCGAAGGGTTCTGCAAATCCTCAACTTTAATTAAAAGTAAATGGCTTGATTGCTTCTCATAATCCAATTCTGATTTTACTAATATTCTACCATTATTTTCAATTAAAAACAAATCAGAATTTTCAACTAATGAGTATTTTAAGGTTTGCCCTGCATCTACATCTTTAGCAATTACATCACCTACTACTGAATTTATTTTAGCATTTTCACTTATGAAAAAGGTATCAATTGAAATTTCAGGACTTTCATTTACATTGGTTATTGAAATTAGAAAACTTTTTTCAAATTCCAATCCCCCTTTATCTTTTGTAGCAATTCTAATTGAGTACGTATTTTTTGTTTCGTAATCGAAGCTAAAATTTGAAACAAGTCTGTTATCTACAATTTTAAAAAGTGAATTATCATTAGAACCTTGCCCGCTTGTGAAACGATAAGTAAATCGATCTGAAACATCTTCATCTAATGAAGTAATTGAATCGATGAATGTTTCAATATTTGAATTCTCTTGAATACTTAAATTTGCTATTTCAATCGATGTAGGAGCATCATTAGCATCCTCAATTTGAATATTAAAACTTTGTTCAAAAAATGCGGAAGTATTGTCAAGTGTTTTTACTCTAATTTGATATGATTCCTTATTTTCAAAATTAAAAACATCGAAAGAATATAATGAATCATTACTAATATCAAATTGAGCATTATTGGTAGAACCCGAACCACCCACTAATGAATAAGTGAATCCTGAAATCTGATCAGCATCCTCAGAATTAAAAATACCAATTAATGTTTTACTAGGTAGGTTTTCTTTTATACTTGTTTTAGAAAGTAAGATGCCTGTAGGAGCATCAACTGAATCATTGATGTTAATTACAAATTGTCTGATTATGGCTGCTCCCTTTTGGTCGGTAGCGTGAATATAAACCAAATAGAAATTTTTACTTTCATAATTAAAAACAGCATTTGTTCTTAACTGATTATTAATAATTAAAAACTGGTTATTGTTATTGTTTGGACCCTCAAAAAAGGTAAATGATGCGGGGTCGTTTGTATCTTCATCAGTAGTACTTAAAAAACCTATTAAACTTCCAACTTGGCGATTTTCTGCTATAAGAGAATTTGATAAATTAATTGTACTTGGAGCATCATTTGAATCTAAAATGTTTATAGTAAAGGTATTTTCAAAACTTCCTCCTCTACCATCACTTGTTCTTACTCGAATGCTGTATAGATTCTTCGACTCGTAGTTGAAAGCTTGATTTGTTCTTAACTGTCCAGCAGAAATAGAAAACAATGCATTATCAGTAGAACCAAGTCCATTTACTAAGCTGTAATTGAATGAATTACTTGCATCAGCATCTATTGAAGAGAAAAGTCCTATAATAGTTTTTGCTGGTAAATTTTCGGACAATGAATTTTCGCTTAGAAGTAAATCTGTAGGAGCATCATTTTTATCTATTACAGAAATTGAAAATACTTTTTCAAAAGCTAGTAAACCTTGATCTTGGGTTTTAATTCGAATACTATAAGTCGATAGGTTTTCGAAGTTGAATATTGAATTAGAGAATAAAGAATCATTACGAATAAAAAACTGAGCATTTCCGGCGGCCCCAATACCATTAACCAAAGAATAGGTAAAACTCGATATTTGATCAGGATC
This sequence comes from Bacteroidota bacterium, assembly GCA_027487625.1. Lineage (GTDB taxonomy): Bacteria > Bacteroidota > Bacteroidia > UKL13-3 > UKL13-3 > CAISCU01. Next base: position 31,752 of record JAIYDG010000475.1, on the reverse strand, counting down.
TTCTGTTGATAATACAGCAACTAAAGTACCAATTGAGCTGTTTTCATCAATTTTATCATTATTAAGACTGATGTTAGTTGGAAGGTCATTACTATCTAATACAGATATCACTAATTGTTTTTCGAAAACACCACCATTTCCGTCATTTGTTTGAAGAACAACTACGAAAACACTCTTTGTTTCATAATCAAAAACTGCATTTGAGCGAAGTTGGTTTCCAGAAATTAAAAAGTTTGCATTATCATTTGCTTGAGAATTAGAGAAACTATAAGTAAACGAACTTAATGTATCTTCATCGGTGCTACTTATAGTTGCTATTAAAGAATTTAACAAACGATTTTCTTTAATTGTTGCATTACTTAATGAGATATTAGTAGGTATATCATTGATATCAATTAAGTTGATAGTAAACACTTTCGTAAAAGTTCCCCCATTACCATCATTGGTTTGTACACGAATAGAAAATTGTTTTTGCGCTTCAAAGTTAAAGTTAGCAAATGATCTTAGTTGATTACCAGTAATCGTAAACATTGAATTATTTGTGGAACCAATTCCCGCCACAAGTGAATACGTAAAAATATTACCGGTATCTGGGTCTAGAGAAGAAAAACTACCAATTATAGTATTAAAACTAGAACCTTCATTAAACGAATTGTTACTCAAAACTAAATCGGTTGGTGCATCATTATCATTAACAACTCTAATTACAAAATTCTTTGTGAATGATAGGTTTCCATTATCGGTTGACCTTAATCTGATATTAAAAGTATTTTTAACTTCAAAATCTAGAGCTTGAGCAGTAAATAATGAATCATTTCTAACTGTAAAAAACGAATTATCTTGTCCACCTATTCCACCAAGTAAAGAATAAGAAAAAGTAGCCGTTGCATCCTCATCTGTAGTGGTTAAACCACCTATAAAGAAATTAGCGGGTTTATTCTCTGAAATGGTTGGGCTACTTAAAGCAATATCGGTAGGCGCATCATTAGAATCTGTCACATTTATTTGAAACTGTTTAGTAAAAATTCCACCATTTCCATCATTAGAAGTTACATAAACATAAAAGACCGACTTTGATTCAAAATTAAAGCTTTGAGCAGTTCTTAAAGAACTGCCATTAATTACGAAAGCTGAATTATCATTAGCAGCAACATTTGCAAAAGAGTATGTAAAAACGCTACCTAAATCTTGGTCTGAAGTAGTTAAATTTCCAATTAGAGAATTGATGGCCCTATTTTCTGAGAAATTACTATTTGATAATATGATATCAGAAGGATTATCATTTGTATTTCCAATGCTAATTGAAAAAACTTTTTCGAATGTACCACCAAAGCCATCATTCGATCTCACCCTTATTGAATATGTACTTTTGGTTTCAAAATCAAACAATGCAGAAGTACGTAAACTCGCACCAGAAATATTAAAATGAGCATTATCTGTTGCGCCTGTTCCAGAAACCAAAGTGTAAATAAAATTATTATTTGGATCTTGATCAATTGTTGTGAAATTACCAACTACGGTATTAAGAACTTGATTTTCGAAAACAGAACCACTACTGATATTGATATCTGTTGGAATATCATTTGCATCTGAAATATCAATTTGAAAAACTTGCGTTACACTTGCACCAATAGGATCTACACTTCTAACACGGATACTTTGTAAAGGCGCTGTTTCAAAATTAAATGAAGTGTTTGTATATAAACTATCATTACTAATTAAAAAGCCAGCATTTCCACCACTACCAGAACCAGCAACTAATGAATAAGAAAATAAAACTTGATTTGCGTCTGGGTCTAAAGTACTTAATCTTGAAACAAAAGATCTTACAGGTAAATTCTCTGCAACATTCATAGCACTTAAACCAATTGAAATTGGAGCATCATTACTATCAGTAACATTCAATAAAAACTGTTTATTTATTATAGCTCCATTCCCATCATTACTTTGCACAAAAACCGAATAAACTTGACGGTTTTCAAAATCAAACAAAGCATTTGTTCTGAGTTGATTTCCCACAATTTGGAAACTGGCATTATCGTTTCCACCTGAATTTATAAATGTATAAATAAATTGATTTGAGGCATCCTCATCAACTGTAGAAAGGATGGCGGCAATAGAACCAATTGTTCTGTTTTCTGTAAAGGAAGCAGAAACTGAAGAGCCATTAATTAAAATATTAGTTGGGTTGTCGTTTTGGTCGGTAACAAGAATAGTGATTTGTCTTTCAAATGTATTGTTAACATTATCTCTTACGCGAACTCGAATACTGTAAGTTGATTTTAGTTCATAATTAAATGATTGGACTGTCCTTAAATTAGTTCCTTGAATATTAAAAGCAGCATTGTCAGTAGAACCAGTTCCTGAAACCAAAGAATAACTTAAATTATCACTAGCATCAGGATCTAAACCAGAAAGACTTGCAAATACTGTTAATGCCGGAGAATTTTCAGAAATAGTGGAATCACTTAATAAGATTGCATAGGGAGATTCATTAATATTTAAAACAGAAAGCACAATATTCTTATCAAAAGTACATCCTCTATTATCACTAACTCTTAAACGAAGAGAACAAGTTGGTTGCGATTCAAAATCTACAACTGTAGCCAATTTAAGTAAATTTCCAGTAATTGAAAACTTACTATTATCAGCACTTCCATTTCCTGTTACAAGGCTATAGCTAAACACTTCAGATGCATCTAAATCTGTAGCACTTAAGCTACCAATTGTTCCATTAACGCTAGTATTTTCTGAAAAACTACCTACACTTAGTGATAAATCTGTTGGAGCATTGTTGTTTAAAACTATAAAAGGAGAAGCAGAAGTACCAAATGTTGAATTTTGTTGAAACCTTATAGATAAACTTGTATTATATATTGAATCTTGAATTGCATTATAAACTTTAAATGTAATTGTATCTCCAGAAACTAAGTTACTATAAATAAAAAGTGAGGCAGTATACCTGCCATTCGCAACTTGATTTGTTAAAGCAGTTCCTCTACATTGACTGCCTACAAAAACCCCAATTCTATTACTTGGATTTTGCAGTTCAGTACAATTAATATTGGCCACTGCAACCATGGTCATGTTGTATTGAAAACTGGCTGGATTGACCGTCCAGCTTGGTGCTGCTGCATTTAAAAAAGAACTAAAAAAGATTGCAGTTAGTGCAAGTAAAACTTTTATTTTCATATAAATAGGTTTTGATATGATAAGATTGTAGGAAAGCAAGTCATTAATGTGAATTAATGACTTGCAAAGTTTTCCTGATTAATTTTTAATGATTTTATGTTTGAAACTATTGCTTTCTCCGATTAACTCTAGGAAATAAATTCCTGAATTTAAGTTTTCAATTTGAATTTGGCTCGTTGAGTTTCCTTTATTCAATTCTCCCAAACTACCTGAATAAATAAGCTTGCCAGAAATATCAAAAATGTTGTAATTAAATGATTCAGATTTAGGCAAATTAAAATTGATATTCAATTCGGTTGAAAATGGAACCGGGAAAACCATAGAGGTTGCAGAAATTTGATCATTAGTCAAGTCATTGCAATCAGTTATTGAATGAAGTATAAACGGTGATTTCAAGTTACCTGCAAGTTGGTTAGATTTAAAAGGTAGAGATAAATCAAATGGATAAGTTAGTCCAGTATTTTCATTTAGAAGTTTGAACTGAACTTTTTCTCCCTCATTTCCTAAAACTGTTAGGAAATACAACAATTCTTTGTTCACCATTTTTATTTTGGCGAAACCTCTTAGCTCATTATTTACGAATGCCCCAATTAAGTAGTTACCATTTGCAATTTGATCCTTACAAAAATCTGTTTTAAGGATTAAATTCATGTTAGTTTCAAAAGAGGTATTCTTTAGTTGCCAATACTTTGAAACAGGAACATCATCAACTAAATTGGTTTTACCAAACATACCTGAACGAGGATAAACCAATACACCAGATTTAGATGATTGATACAAAAATCCTTGGTTAGGTTTCATAACATTTAAACTTCCAACCCAACCCAAAATAGAATCATAAACTGCGAAGGAAGTTTGTCCTTTAACTAAGTCTTCATTTCTTGGCGTGTAAGAGCCCATTGCATCATTAATTGTCATGTTTCTTTGAGAAACAAAACCAATATAATTCCATCCATTCTGGATGGTAATAGGCTTAGATTCAGGATTAGCTTCAACGCCCTTAACTGTAAGCGTGTCTTGACGAACAGCATATAAAAGATAGGATTTATCTAATTTTATTCCAGCATTTATGCCAGCCATATTTCCACTCCAACCATTTGTTTCATCTAAAATGGCTAATTCATTTGAGTTTTTAATTTGAGAACCATTTCCAATATTCAAACCATTAAACAATTGATTGATATTAGAAGAATCTTGCATCAATAAATTAAAAGAAATCCAATTCCATCCAGGAATTAAAATGATATCTTGGGCAACCTTATCAAGCGCATTAAAAATTTGAGGGTCAGCAACTCTTCCAATTCTAGAATTCGTTACAAATTGCAATTCAGGTTGTACATCAACATGCGTTTTGCCTGTTGCTGAATTCCAAATTCTAAATTCTACATCTTCATTTTCATTTACCCCATAAACATCCATAAATACAAAATATTTATCTAGTTGCTCATAATAAGTAACCTTACCAAGGCCTCTGCATTCATTACCTACAAATGCAGCTAAAATATCTTCCGTATTTGCTGAAATAACATTGTTAATCCTCACCTGTCCAATGATGCTCATACTTTTTGAGAATGAAGCAGGATTAACAGACCATGATGGAGATTTTCCGAATACATTTACTCTAACTAATAGCTTATCAGCAAACCCAAAATCAGTATTCAACGCAATATCTGATTCATAGTTCCCAATATTCATGGTAGGATCAATTACTACTTTTAATTCTAAACTACTATTTGGAGGGATAATACCTGAGGATGGCGTTATTTTTAACCAAACAGGCACATTAGATAATGAAAATTCTTTTAATGCACCACCTGAATTAATAATATTGGTATTAAAAGTTAATGCAGAACCACTTTCCTTGTTAAAACTTCTTAAAGCATCTTGCCATTTCACTTGGTTTCTATCCATGTAAGCAATCCAAGTTTTAGGAGATTGCATGGTATTACCATTCAGGTCTTTGATATTTTTTACTGTAACATCTAGGGTTACATTTTCAATAAATTCATTTGCCGTTGTTGGAGTTAGAATAATTTTATCACCATTTACTGTATATGAAAAATTAATATCTTGGGTTGGACGTGGTAATTTAATAGTAGGAGACTCTGAGCTAAAACTTGCAGAACCAAAACTTGTAAAGTTTCTATTAGTGCTAGTAGCATCTAATGTGGTTTGGTTTAGCACAGGAAAACCTAATAATAGCTGATAACTTTCGAAAGGTAAATATAATGACAAACCGGATTCGGTTCCAGTTAACCTATTGTTCCTATCGCGTTTTAGTTGCTCTGCCAAACGAGAACTATTCCAAATTCTGACCTCATCAATTTGCCCAGTAAAATACCTATCTGTTGAATCAAAAATAGCAGGACCCAAATTATTCCAACCTCTTGCACCAATCCAAATTTTACTTCCAGAAAACTCTTCAAATACAGCGGATTGAACAGAGGCTTCAAGATTTCCATCAATATATGAAGACATATTGCTGCTTCTTCTCATTACAAGTGCAAAATGATGCCATTGTCCATCGAAATAGCTTTTATTACTAGCTTGAAATACTTCAGCATTATTTTTAACTAAAATATTGCCAGCAGAATCAGTTTCTATTGCCCATCTATTTATTGAACCTATATCTGAACCATCGGCTTTACCATTAGAGAATAAAGTTACCCTATTTCCATTTGTAGATTTAAACCAAAACTCCATAGTAAAATCCATTTCTTTCGTAATACCAAAATGGCCAATTGGACTTGTTATATAACTAGAGGCTCCATCAAAAGAATAGCTCTTTCCCATAGGCAATAAGAACCATTGCGCATTAATTATATTGGCATTTCTTGAACGAGCATAATCTTTAGCACTATTACCTGTTGCTTCATCTATGCGCCAGTTTGAGAGTAAACCACTTTCGGTGCCACTTAATAAAGTTGATTTTAACAAATTAACATCAGAAAGCGTTCTTGCTTTTGTCCAAATTCTGATTTCATAAAAATTTCCTTTTGTAAACAAAGGAGCATTGGTACTTGATTTACCAATATAAAACTTTCCTGAACCCTCATATGGAGCAAAAATCTTATTATTACCAATATTCAAAACAGAGCTATTTCTTATAATATCTGCTGTTTGTAAATCAGCATTATAACTGATTGCATAAAAATTAAAAATTGTTGTATCGGTAATATTGGTGTTTGTAGTAACCATTTCGCTACCAATTCTAAAATAGAGTTTATTGTCTGATGTAAATCCAACTGCAAAACTTGAATTTTCGTCAGCACCTTGTGAGAATAAGACTTGTTCACCTAATGCTGCACGTTTATGCCAAAACTCAAGAGTAAAATTCTGACGTTGTAAGTTTAAACCTGGAGGAACTTCTAAATAATCGTTATCACCATCAAGATATATACTTGTGTTACTTTTTAAACTTGTTTTGTTTAAAACGCCTTTTACCTCAAAATTAGAAAAAGAAAGGCTGCTTTGGTCGATATCTTCATTGAACTGTATAGCAATATCGTCATTAGGAGATACAATTCCGTCGCCAGGACTAGGGGTTCCAAAAGGACTAGGATTAACTCTATCAGCAAGACCTTGTAAAATTTCGGAGCTGATTCTGGTGTTTGGATATCCAGGAGCTACACATTCGCTTACAGCCCGAAGTTCATATTTACCATCAGGCAAATTTTTGAATTTAAATGGATAATAAATATCAGGAGTACCAATTGGAATTAGCTTTGAAACATCGGCAGTATCTTTAAAAAATGAAGCTTCAGTAAACCAAACATTTCCACTTGCGGGTTTAAACTGAAAATCGATTCGTTTTAATCCACCATAATTGTAATTATAATTTCCAATTAGGACAGGTAAAGTATCTTTAAAGGAATTGTTTAAAACCCATCTATCATCAGGAGATTTTAATGTTAAAGGAGTACAAGAAGGTAAAAACCTTGCACTAACAGAAACCGTATCAAATATATCATCATCACAAGGAGATTTGAGAATTAACCTAATATTATTGTAATCATAATACAAAGGACCTTTTTCAATAGTTAAAGTTTTTTGTAAAGTAGTGCCATAAGGTACATCAAAACTTCGAGTTGGATCTAAACCATCAACTTTTACAATAGCACCATTCGGATTGGAGCTTTCATCAACACGTAACTCATAAGTTCTATCTTGTCTTCCCTCACTTAAATTACCTAATTCTAAAACAAAAATTGCAGCATCTGTGGCAGGCACATTGTAAATTGATTTTTGTTGAACATTTATTAAAGGCACATCATTTTGTGCAGTAGCTGCTTGAATTTCTGGACCATTGCTAAGTAAAGTTGAAGAAGTAATGGTATCATTTGAAGGATCATAGAACATTGCTCTTTTTTGTCCTTCATAAGGACAAGAGGTTCTACCAGCAATTAATTTAAATACATGTCCAGTTCCATCTTTGGGATCAACAATATTAACAGAAATTAAATCGCCATCATCACCATCATTTAAGGTATATGAAAATGAATTTGTTTGAGTAGTTGTTGATGAACTTCCACCACCACGAACCTGTTCAAAAGTAACTGTACCAGTAGTAGAAATACCAAATCCATTGAATTTAAACCCGAACTGATAAGATAAATCTTCATTTATATTCCACTCAAAGCTTTCAGTATATGTATCATCAACTTGTGAAGTAAAGTCTTGAGTAAAAGAAGCTTTTCCTATACTTATATTTTGTCCGCCATTCACAGCGGCTGCATTATTATTTTGAAGGAATTTGTATTTGGTTTCCTCATTTCTAGCAATCGCATTTTTCCACAAACGAATTTGGTTATTATAAAACCTTACTGAATCTGGGTCTTGAGGTTTGTCACCATGAAAGACATAACTAACTCCCATAGAATCTTGAGGGTCTCTTGTAAACGGAGTGCTAGAAGACCTTAATGCTCCCCAAATAGGATCATCATTATTTGAGCCTAACTTCCTAGCATAATCTGGGTCACTTGCATTAGAAAACAGCAATGTATATTTCTTTTGACCTCTATTATTTAATGTGTTTCTTGTAAACAATTGATTTCTCAAAGCTTCTAAACCAGGAATCACAATGTTTAATATTTCATCTTGCGTATAAGCAAAAGTAGATGCAATTGAACCAGGAACAACATAGTATCCTTGTTGTTTACCAATTTTGTATCCATTTAATTCAGCGCCAACACAAACTGTAACACCGGTAACAGCCTCAAGGCTTCTACAAGTTGCAGTATCAATTAATTGAATCTCATCAGAATTTCCAAAAATGATGTTTGTGGTTTTACCATAGAATATATCTGCAGAAGCTCCAACAGAGCCCGGATCTGAACTTGTTGAAATAGTTGTATTACTAGTTGTAGTTGTTACTAATTCACCCTCTTCATTAATAGCCTTAGAGAATGCTACACCAATAGTTACATTGTTATCAATTTCAGTATTTGTTTCAACCTCAGCACCCACACCTACAGAAACTACTGTTTTTGTTCCAAGATGTAGTGTCCCTGTTTTACCAAATCCATAAACATTCGACAAGTTCCAGCTCTCTGTAGTTGAAAACGCTTTACCTTTGCTCCATGTTGCGCTTGAGGCACTTCCAGGCGGATCTCGTAAAATAAAATCTACAAGAGCTGGACCAGTGCTGGTAAAGTTTGCCCCCCCGCTCCTAGCTCCAAAAACATAAGCTCTATAGAACTTAATAACTGGTTCTGTTTGGAGTGGTTGCCAATTCACTGTTAATCCTAAATCTGGAACAAATTCTATTTGAAATGTTTTAGTATAATCGTAATTAGAATTACTGGAATTTCTTAAAATATTTGGCGTACCTGCTCTAAAGTTATATAAGAATTGACCGTTTGAAATTGCTACTTCTCTTATAGTATCATCGAAGGTTGCCAATTCATTAAAAAAGCGCATGGTTCCAGAAACAGGAACATTATCTAAACGTTGTGCATGGTTCAGAGGTTTATCAATATTGGTATATACTTCTAAGACTTTCACTATAGAACTATAGTATTTATTCTGTAGAAAAACAGGAAAACCCATTTGGTTGTCTTTAACATCTAAGCTAACTGTATCATTTAATTTTAATGTTCGTTCACCAATAAAATTATTTTTTAATGTATCAAAAGCTGTAGAAGTATTTGTTACGAAAATTTGAGGTTGTACAAAATATTTAAAATCCAAACGTTTGTGATAACTAGTAGTATCAACACGGCTTAAAGTTGCAGTTCTAAATGTATCAGCAATTGAAATTAAATCAGGAATACTTGTTAAATCTATATTATTCGGATTACTGAGACTAGGTGCTGTTAATAAAGTTGGGTCTGGATTATTAACCAAACGAAGACCATCAATAGTATATCTTAAAGGATATAATCTTGCACGGTACTCGCCAGTATTGCTATCTGTTACAACATTAACAGTATAACATCCATTAACACCTGCTTGCCCAATTGAATTAAAATTAAATTGTGCACGGCCTATATTGTTTTTTGAACGACCTATACCTGCTACTTTATTTAATTCACGAAGACCACCCACTACTCTTCCAACTACTTCAACAACTGTTGAATCGTAAAACTGAGCAGAAACAATTGATTGAAAATTAAACGTATTAACAGGGGGAAATCTACCTTGACTGAAATGATGTTTATTTTGTGATAAACTCACTACATGGTTTCCAATTGGAACTTGAATTCTAAACTTACCACTATCATTTACAGTTACTAGCATACTGTTTAAAATTGCAGGTTGTCCGTCTATTAATACCGTTGCACCGGTTGCAGGACAAGTAGTTCCGGCATATCTTACTAAACCAGTAAATTCGAAACTACTAATATCTGTAAAATCAACACTATTTTGAACTTGAGAACCATCACCTAAGAAGATAACTTTATTATTTGGTGAAAACTGATGAATATCTAGACTAGGTGTTACGGTGTAGGTATTACCAGTTCCTGTATAGCGAACATTAGTAATAGAATAACTACCAAGTGAATTGGTATAAGCTGCAAGTGATAATTGATTTGTAGAAGGAATTGAATCACTTAAAAAAGCACCATTTAATACTTCACCATGGTTTTCATTAAATACTTGGTTGTTATTTGATAAATCAAAAAACCGATTTAAGCCATTTACCTTTTCATCAAAAGTCCAATACAACATTAAATTTTGGTTATTGGGATCAATAGTTCTAGAAAAATCACGATCGATAAGTTGTGGAACTTTTGCAATATTCCAAACCCTTACTTCATCCATATAACCAGAACCATACATTCCATGAACTGGCGAACCACCCATATAATAAGGTTCATTGTTTGAACCAATACTTACACTTCCTTTTTGTATTCCGGCTCTGAATATACCATTGATATATAGTAACAAACTATCATTATTTAATACCGCAGTTACTTGGTTAAAAGTATTGAAATTGGTAAATGGATTTGTTAATGTGAGCAGTTTAGAACCTGAACTATTGGCTATATGAAAGTTAATTGAATTACTAATTGAATCATAATATACCCTAAAACCTCCATTTGTGGCATGGTATTTTGAAACCATCATGAATGACTCTCTGCGAACCATTCTATTCCAAAATTCTATGGTAATATTAGAAGATGAACCTATAGGATCAGGATTTAGTACCCTGGCATAGTCATTTAATCCATCAAAAAACAATGAAGCTCCTCTTGCTCCAGCAGTGGTTTGTGCAAGTACTTTTACACCTTCCACTGCAAAACCGCCATTAAAAGAAATCTGTCCATTGATTAATCCTGAAGGAGACCTAAAACCTATATCCTCAGTAAAATTTGAATACCTAGTAACACCAGCACATTGCACTTCGCCAATCAAAGTATACTTATAAAGAACACCCGCAACTCCTGTATTATCTAAATATAAACCAGAACCAGATGGAACACTTCCAACCAATATAGAATCAGAATTACCTCCAAAAATTTTCCTGTAAATTCTAACTTCATCTAATTGTGCTTTATTTCTATTATTCCAAGTTAATTCTATTCTATCTGGATAGTAACCTTTTGAAACTTTAACCTTATAAAAATCATTATCAAATGTATTTGTTAGGTTTGGCGTTAATCTAGTTTGATTTAATCCAACAGATGAAACACCATTTACTGCACATTCACTGTATACTTTAATTACATAATTGTAATTGACACAGCTTGAGGCTTGGTCGTCAACATAAAAAGTATCGTTGACATTGGCTTCGAAAATTGATAAGCCGCCACCAATTGCAGTTCTTTCTATGGTATATCTATTCTCAATTGCGGTATTATCGTTCCATTTAATTGTAATTGTATTGTTGATGGAATCTGGAAATAACCTAATATTTGTAGCTCTTGCGGGCACTGAAGGTGAAATTCCAATAACACTGGAACTCGGCGCAGACTCTCCCGGTTTGGTAACATTATTAGCATCCCAACAATCATTTCTAGAATAAATTCGGTAATAAAAGCTAATTCCTCTTGTTAATCCGCCATCACTATAGGATCGTTTATCACCTGATAATGGGATTTTTGTGGAATTTGTAAATGATGAATTGGTTGCGCGTTCGATAACAAATCCATTCTGTGGATTTACATCACTCCAAACCCATTCAATTACTACAGTTCCATCACAGCGGTCATTTGAAGCCTCTAAACCTGATGGTGCAATAGGATTTGGCTTTAGTAAACCTGTAGCAGCTGTGCTTTTATTACTATAATTATAGGTAGTTGCTGAATTAGTTGGCTTATATCCAGTTCTTACTGTATAGCTATAATTAACACCCCTAACAGCGGTATTATCAGTATAGGTTGTTGGTGAACCTGATAATGTTGTGAGCAAAGCATCATTTCTTAATACTTCAACAAAATAAGTACCTGAAATTGTACAACCCGCGGTGCTTTCCCAGAATTGGCTGCTATTTGTCCAACTTAAATTTACACTGTTACACAAGTTATTTGTAGCAGTTAAGGATGTTGGAGAACTTATATCTGGAAAATCATGTGTAAACTCCTTGGTTAATTGGCCATAACCACTTCCACCGCCACAACCATTATTTAACATCTGGGCTTCTACACGAATTCTCAATTGCCCAGAATTATAAACATCTTGCGGAATAAAATTCAGCGACAAATCTGCGAAAAACCATTGATTTGCTATATCTTGGTTCCAAAATGATGCACTAACACTATGGCCATTTTGAGCGGCATAGGAATAGTCTACACCTTCTCTCATGTCAACTGTTGATCCATTGGTTAATCCAAATCTCTCCATCCTCCAAATCATTTGCCATGAGCCGTTTCGCCAGATGTATACTCTTATAAAATTCATTTGGTCATCAGGGTCACCTGAATTCCACTCGTAATACTTAATTCGTTTAAGATTAAACGACATATTACATTTATTAAATTCTGTGTAAGGATGCCAATCTCCATTGTTATGCCCACTTCCGCAACCAGCTATTGAGTCAAAAGGAATTGAGTAAAACGCTAAAAAGAGAAATAAAAATTTGAGTAAAAGTGTAGAATTTTTACGCATAAGTTTAAAATTTTATTCTCAATTTTAAACCATTTAAATGAGAAAAACCACTACTCCTAACGAATTTATCCCAAAAATAACAATAAAATAATTCAATTTTGGAGCTAAACCACTGATTATAAATTGAAATAAATTGAAGAAATAATACTAGTTTTTGAACTAATCCTCAGGCTCCACATCAACCAAAACAGTCTCAAATTCTTCTTTTGCATTGATACTTTTTGCCAAAGAAAGCAACATGGATGGAAGCAATAAAAGATTCATAAACATGCCAAATAAAAGAGCTAATGAAGTTAAAACACCTAAAGCTACAGTTCCACCAAAATTTGATGCGGCAAAAATGATGAAACCCGCAAAAAGTGCAACTGCAGTATAAATAATACTAGGACCAGCTTCCATTAAACTTTCAGGGATTGCTAGACTCATATCCCAATTATGCTTCTTGAGTGAATTTCTATATTTAGCTAAATAGTGAATGGTAAAATCAACTACTATTCCGTAAGCGATACTAAAAATGATAATGGTTGATGGTTTCAATCGAATATCAAAATAACCCATGATACCAAATGTCATAATCAATGGTATTAAATTAGGAATCAAAGAAATAAGTACCATTTTCCAGCTAAAAAACAAAAATGCCATCATGATTGAAATAATCACCAAAGCCGAAATCATACTTTGAATAAGGTTTTCTATCAGGTAGTCATTTCCCTTTAAGAAAATAGCACTCGTTCCTGTAATTTTAACATCGTACTTATCTTTAGGGAATATTGAATCTATTTTTTGTTGAACACTTGCTGACAAAACCTTCATTTTCTGAGATCCAATATCAGCCATTTGAACACTAACTCTTGCAACTCTAAAATTACTGTCAACCATCGACTTGAGTAAACCTTTACTATTTCCTCCTTTTGGAAGAAAATCTACAATATTTGTAATATCAACTACACTTGGAACCACATAAAATCTGGCTTCTCCATTGTTCATAGCCTGATTTGCAAATTTCAGAAAATCAACAATAGAAACCGGACGAGAAAATTCTGCATACTGATGAAGTTCCTTTTCTAGACGATTAATTTTCTGCAAAACCACATAATCCTTGATTCCGTCTTCTCTTTTTGTATCAATTTTTATTTCAAATGGAAGCGTTCCTTTTAGGTGTTTTTCGAAAAATTTCAAATCCTGGTAAACCTTATCAGATTCCGGCAAATCATCAACTACATAACCCAAATTCTTCACTTTAAACGCTCCAAAAACAGATACAACCAATAGCAAAATAGTGGTGATATAGATTAATTTTCTTTTGTTGTAAACCAAATAATTGCAATAGTCTAAAACCTTATTTAATCTTTTACCATCTAAATGTTTGATATGATGCGGTTGAGGTGGAGGCAAATAAGAATAAACAACCGGGATAAACACCAATGAAATAATATAAATCACCATGATTACAATTCCTGAAACGATTGAGAATTGATCGAGCATGGCAGAACCAGAGAAACTGAATACCACAAAACCAACAGCTGTTGTTACATTGGTTAAAAATAGAGCCAATCCGTTTTTAGAAATTAACCGCAGAATTGCTAGCATTTTATTGCCATGTTTACTAAACTCTTGGTGATAAACATTTAATAAATAAATACAATTCTGAACTCCGATAATTACCATTAAAGGTGGCAGAATTCCTGTTAAAAGTGTGATTTTGTATCCAAAAATTGCTAAAGTTCCTAAAGTGGTTATAACACCTATAACTACAATTATTATTGAGAAAATAACAGCAGAGAAAAACTTAAAAAAGATGAAAATAAATAACGCTGTAACTGCAATGGATAAGTAGGTGAATATCTTAATTTCATCAGAAACTTTAGAACTGTAAATGGTTCTAACATAAGGTAAACCTGATAAATGAATTTGAGTATTGTGTTTAGCGCCTAATAAATTTGCTCTTTCTTCAATGCTTTTTACTAGAGGAATTCTGGCTTTGCTATCGAGTTTATCTTTCTTTAAAGTAACAGCCATTAAGGTTACCTGAGATTCAGGGTTATAAAGCAAACCTTCATAGAAACGTAAATCCTTTAATTGTCTTTCAAATGAATCTACATCAGATTGAGTTTTGAATTTACTTACAACTAGCGGCTTCAACTCCAATAACTGTGTAGAATCGTTTTTATAAAGATTGTATAATTTAGTAATCGACAAAACTTTTTCAACACCTTCAATTTTTTCAATATCATCGCAAAGATTTGCCCAATCTGAAAAGAATTTTTGTTGAAAGAGTTTATCCTGCTGAACTCCGATGACCATAATATTTCCATCTTCGCCAAAGGTTTCTTTGAATTTTACATATTCAATAAAATCTGGATCATCTTGAGGAATAACTTTTGCAAAATCATAAGTCATTTGAACTTTGGTGGCAAAAAATCCCATTCCGAGTGTAAAAACACCCAAAGCAACCAATATCCAAAATCGGTTACGTAAAATATAAGTACCAAACGTATTCCACATAGTAATCGGCAAAAGTACTTAAATTATAAGTACCATATCATCATTAAATTGTAAATGAGATAAGTTGAGCAAAATCTTAGGTAAACCAAGGATATTAGTGTCGAATTTTGTCAAAATGAGTCGATTTTCTGAAAATTGTACGTAAAAATGAAACTAATTTTCACCAATGCGGTACGAAACTAATTTGCATATCGTTTATTTGTGTTTCTAAAAATGAAAAGACTAATTTTTCTTGCAATCGCACTTTTCCCTGCGTTAGTGCAAATAACTTCAGCACAAAGTAATAAAGAACCTGCTCCAGGCACTTGGAGAGTTCATTTACCATACCAAACAAATTATTGCGTTGAAAGGGTTGGAAACAAATTATATTGTGGTTCACCCAGCGGATTGTTTACTTTTAATACTGATGATAATAGTATTGAAAGATTATCAAAGCACACTGGATTATCTGATGTGGAGGTAGATATTTTCAGGTATTATGAATCAAAAAAAATGAGTATTGTGATTTATTCCAATACAAATATTGATTTGCTCGATCATCAAACAAATGAAATCATCAATATTCCAGATATTCTGCAAAAAAGTATGATTGGAAAAAAGACTGTCAACTCAGTATTTTTCTTTGAAAACAAAGCTTATCTAGCTTGTAGTTTTGGGGTGGTTGTGGTTGATTTAGATAAAAAACAAATTACAGAATCTTACCAAAATTTAGGAGCTAATGGTGCTCAACTAGAGTTTTTATCTTTGGTGATTAACGATAATTCAATTTTTGCTTCGGCAGCTGATGGAATTTACAGAGCATCTTTAAATGCACCCAATTTATCTGACTTTAAATTCTGGGCTAAATCAAAAGCATCTCTTTATAGCAATCAATCTTGTGTATTTAAAAATCAAGTTTATGCAGTTATTGATAGCACAGTCAAAATTTATGATGGAATTTCTTGGATTGATTGGCCTCAAAGCAACAGCACTCGAATAAAAACGCTGAAAAGCAGCAATAACAAACTCATTTTTGTGGCTGAAGAGCATATTGTGATTGAAAATTCTGATGGAACATTTAGCAAAAAACCACTAACTTTTAGAAATGATGCTGTTATAGATGAAAGAGGATTTTTAGCCATGGTTGATAACCTTTTTGGATTAACATTTGAGAGAACTGATAATGGAAACATTGATTATTACAATCCAAATGGACCTGCTGGAAAAACATTTGGCAAAATGCTCTATTATGATAAAAAACTTTGGGTAACAGGAGGATATGTAAATGATGTTTGGAGTCCATTAATTTATAACAACACCAAATTTTCAACCTTTTTCGATAATACTTGGTTCAATTATTCAAAAACCGATCATCCAGCAATCGATAATGCAAAAGATTTTATTGATGTAAAGAAAAATCCTTATACCAATGAAATCTATTTAAGCAGTTTTGGAACAGGAATCTTTGAAGTTAAAAATGATATCGTTACAAATGTTTATGACGATAAAAACAGCTCATTACAAAGACTTCAGGTTGCAGACCCAAATTACAATCCTCTTTTAAGTGGAGGTATGGATTTTGATATTTATGGAAATCTATGGGTGAGTAATTTTGGTGCTTCCAAACCATTAAGTGTTAAATCAAAAACAGGTTGGACAGCTTTCTCAATAGGTACATTACTTGTCGGAAATGAAATTGGTTGGGTAACCTGTGATGATTATAATAATGTTTGGGCCAATACATTAAAAGACAAAGGAATATTGGTTTATAACCATGCAGGAACTCCAAATAACCCGAATGATGATACCTATAAATTATTAACTAAGGATGCAGGACAAGGTGCATTACCAAGTAATACTGTTTTGTGTATGAGTTTAGATCAAAGAGGTGAAATGTGGATTGGAACCAATCAGGGCTTAGCTATATTGAGTAATCCTGGTTTGATTTTTAACAACAAAAATTCAAGTTTTGATGCTCGTCAAATTATTATTCAGGTTGGAAGTAATTATGAAGTATTTTTAGGTAAAGAAGTCATTAATTGTATTAAAGTTGATCCAGCAAACCGTAAATGGATTGGAACCAGAAATGGTGTTCATTTAGTTTCACCTGATGGATATACATTATTAAAAACATTTACGATATCCAACTCACCTTTGTTATCGAATAATGTGATTGAAATTGGCATAGATGAAAAAACTGGCGAAGTATTTTTTGGCACAGAAAAAGGAATTATTTCTTATGTAGCAGATGCAACAAAAGGAGCAGAAACTTTTAATGAAGTAAAGATTTTCCCTAACCCTGTGAGACCTGAATTCACCGACAATATTACAATTAGAGGATTGGTAAACAATGCCATTGTAAAGATTACAGATATCAGTGGAAATTTAGTGTATGAAACAACAGCCAATGGAGGAACAGCAACCTGGAATGGAAGAAACTTTTCAGGAAAGAGAGCTTCTACAGGAGTGTATTTGGTGATGTCGGCTGATGAAGATGGCAATCAGTCGTATGCTGGGAAATTGGTATTTATTCATTAAAACGGCTTTTAGCTTTTGGCAGTTGGCTATTGGCATGAGATTGCGGAAGGATTTTAGATTTTAGATTTTAGATTTTAGATTTTAAGATAAATTTTCATATCCATAAATTGTTATTTAAATCGATTAAAATTATAGCCACTTTTTGTAGTTTCAACTTCTTTTGAAATTAAAAATATCTGCTTACTCTTGGCTAGAATCAATTCTTTTCTTATTGTTGAAATATGAAGGCAAGCATATTAAAAGGCATTAACCAAGCTTTGGTTTTTGAAGAAACATCTAGTCCAGTTCCGGAAGCAGATGAGGTGGTAGTGAAAGTAAAAGCAGCAGCATTAAATCACAGAGATGTTTGGATACAAAAAGGCCAATATGCAGGATTAGTATTTCCAATAATTCTTGGAAGTGATGGTTCAGGGATTGTGAGTGCATCAGGTTCAGAAGCAAATAAACATTTAATAGGAAAAGAAGTCATTATCAACCCTTCATTAAACTGGGGAGAAAATCCACGTGTTCAAGCAAAAGATTATATCATTTTAGGGTTGCCAAAAAATGGTTGTTTAGCAGAAGAAGTAAGCATTCCTGCAAGACTAGTTCATGAAAAACCTTCTCATTTAAGTTTCGAGCAAGCTGCGGCATTACCTTTAGCAGGATTAACAGCTTATAGAGCCGCAATGGTAAGAGCAGCAATTAAACCAGGCGAAACGGTTTTAGTAACAGGAGCCGGCGGTGGCGTTGCATTATTTTGCATTCAGTATGCAGTTGCTCAAGGTTGTAAAGTTTTTGTAACATCTGGTTCAAATGAAAAAATTGAAAAAGCAATGGCTTTAGGTGCCATTGGTGGAGTGAATTATAAAAATGAAGACTGGCACAAAGCTTTGGTTAAAATAAGTGGTGGATTTGATGCAACAATAGATTCAGCTTGTGGAGACAATTTCGCTAAACTGGCCGACATGGCTAAACCCGGAGGAAGAATTGCGTTTTATGGTGCAACATTGGGTGCATTTAATAGCGGTGTTCCTGCAAAAATATTCTGGAAACAATTAGATATTTTAGGTTCAACCATGGGCAATGATGAAGAATTTAAAGCCATGTTAGAATTTGTAAACAAACACAAAATTTTTCCAGTGGTTGACGAAGTATTTCCATTGGCCAATGCAGAAGAAGCCATGCGCAAAATGGATGAAGGAAAGCAGTTTGGAAAAATTGTGTTGAATATTGAATGAACTATTTCAAGGAAAGACCTTATCGAGAAGATGAATTAGAAAAATTGCATTCACTTATTCCAAATAATAAGGAAAAAGTGAAGCAATTTGGAATAGCATTTTTTATGGCAGGTTTATTACCAGGAATTTTTTTAGTCATAATTTTATTTGATAAATCCTATTCATCCGATACTAAGCTTTTGCTGACAGGTCTCTATTTTGCTATCATATTTGCATTAGCATTTTATATTTATTATTTATCCGGATATCTCAATTACAGAAATCCTATTGATGATTCCATTAAAAAGGGAAAAGCTTTTGAAATCAATCTAGATGTTATAAAAATATCAAGAAGAAAAGCCCTTTACTTTGAGCATCCTAATGCCTATTATTTTACTTGTTTAATTGAACGAAAAGAAGAGCTTATTTATTTAAAGGGTGAATTTATAAAAGACCTGGAAAAGCTATCGAATTTCCCTAGTACTAAAATGCAAATTGTGCTTGACTTCCATCAAAATATATTACTTTCATATCAAGCAAAAGGTCATATAATAGATAAAATCAAAGAAATACCTCCACATCAAGACGACAACTTAAGCGCTTATCAAGTTTTGGAGGCTAAAAATTTATAATTATAGATTTTGAAATCTCTTTTCATCAAGTTGTCAAATCAATTTAAGACATGACTTTTAAAATTGAATTTGACTTCCTATTTCTAGTTAAAATTCCTGAGAAAATTGAAGTAATCACAACTTCACCTTCTCACTATACAAGTTCATTTTACTTATCTAAAGAACCACCTAAAATATTTAGTTTGTTTTGCTAAATTGAATTTTAATTCACAAAACTAAGTTGAATTCAAACATTTATAAAAAAATCATTTTCTTAATCTTTGAAAATAATTAATGTTGTTAATTAGCATTTAGCTACTTTTTAAAATTTAATTCCAAAACCTCTAGAAACAACCCCTAAAAATTATGAAAGAATTCAAAATTTTATTCGTCGCTTTAATTATTTCAATTTCTATTTCTTGTAAAAAAAAGAACGAAGAAAGTAAAAATTATTCACTAAATGGAAAAGCGCAAAAAGGACCATTTATCACTGGATCTATAGTAACATTAAATGAGTTAAATTCAAATCTGGGACAGACAGGAAAATCCTTCACAAGCTCCATTACTAGTAATAATGGAAGTTTTATCTTAAACAATGTTTCATTAAACTCAAATTTGGCTTTGCTAACTGCAAATGGATTTTATTATAGTGAAATCTATGGCCAGTTATCAGCAGCCCCAATTACTTTGCAAGCCATAGCAAATATATCAAACAAGGAAAAAGTAAATATTAATGTTTTAACCCATCTAATTAGGGGAAGAATAGAAAATTTAGTTTCAAAAGGAATGAATTTTAACGATGCAAATAATCAAGCAAAATCAGAATTCCTATTATTTTTAGGAGTAACAAATATATTTAATGAAGATTTCGAGAACTTAGATATTTCAACAAATGAAGACCGAAATGCAGTACTTTTAGCTACTTCAGTTATGTTACAACGTTACACAACAATTTTAGGTGAGGAAGGAAAAATAACGGCCGAACTAACTCAGCTTCTTTCTACTTTGCATGTAGACTTTGCTACAGATGGTTTAATTTCTAATAGATCTTCCATTGATCAAATTTTATATAACATTTCTCAACTAAATTTGATAGAAATTAGAAATAATATTGTTAAAAAATATACAGAATTAAATCAATCTGATTCTATTCCAAATTTTGAAAAATACATCGCACAATTTCAACAAAAATATAGCAATAACTTATATACCAATTTTACTTACCCATTAATGGCTTCTCCGGAACCAATAATTGCTCCTGATATAAAAATCAAAAATATTTTAGTTCCAACTGATACAATTTATGAATCCGGCCCATATTCTATAGCAGCAATTATTCCTTTAAACAAAAAATTAAAAATTAAATTCATATTTTCTGGCTCCTTTTCCTTTGATGGAGTTGGTCATGGTTGGGAAATTATTAATAACTTCCCAGATGGATTTACTTTAAACTCTCAAAGACAGAATGAACTTATGACAATGGGTATGAATTTAGAAAATGAAGGAAGCGCAACAATTGAATATTACGAAAACAACTCAAATTCACCTTCATATATTAAAAAAATCACTTGGAAATAGTAAAATTTCCTACAAGATGAAACTAAATTACCTTATTTCTATTTTCTTTTTTTTATCACACACTGCTTATGCTGATTTAAAATACCTGCCTTTAAAATTTGAGCTAAAATCTGATAAAGAAATGTACAAGGAAGGAGAAATAATCAGATTAAAGATTGTTATAAGTAATATAGATAATCTCAGCAATTATAATGTGTTAGTTCCTAAGGCAAATAACAATGAACTAAAACTATTTTATTTAGAAGTTTACGATGCAGCAAAAAACACCTCTTTAATGAGGTATCAAGAAGAAAAAACAAAAAACATAAATCTTCAAAAAGGCGATTATGAAATAAGGAATTTAAGACCTCTTGAAAGTATTGAAATTCCTTTTTATTTAAATGATACTGATACAAGTTCAATCTTCAATCATCAAATTGGAGTATCTTTATTTGCTGGGATTTATCGATTCAGAATTAACTATCAAACTTTGGGAATAAATGAAGCCTCCAGTATTTTTCACTATTACAATCATTCAGAAGAAGAGATTCCTTATGACGGCAAAATGGCAATGTCGAGTTCGGGTCTTTTAAGTAACTTCCTTCAAATCAAAATTAAAAGGACCAGTGATACGATAGTCAATATTTCTGGTAAAAATTATTATATCAAACCTAATGGTGATAGGTACTTATACCTTACTGAAAATCTAGCTCAAATTGTAACAGATGAAAGATGTGTGCACATCACAAATATTCCTCCTGATAACTGCTCTGCAAACAGAGAATATTTCTATAGCTATTTTAAAGATTTATATACTGAATACATTAACCGATTTGATGACGGTGATATCATTGAATACCGCAAATTCAGGAATGAATGTCCTGATTATTTATACTCTGAAAAATTCAATGAAAACAAGCAGAAAACTTTTTGGGCACTTCAACTCAATGATAAGAGTTTTTATAAAGTATCCTACATTCAACCTGGTGATAAACTAGAACAAGAAACCTTTTGTACATTTCAAGGAACAAGCTGCAAAGTGATTACTTATATCTATGACAAAAATGGAGAACTGAAAACCACCAAAACAGAACTGATTGAAGAATGCATGGAAGTAGAAATTGACGGAAAGAAACACTATTACAAAGCTGGGATTGAGGAATTGGATGGAAAGTAAAAAAAGGAAAGCTAATCAGAATTACACAAAGTTTAATTATGGAGAATTCGCCACAATTAAAAGTCAGGATGACTTGAATAAGTTTAAAAGAAAAGGTCGAAAAGATTAATGGTTTCACCGATAGATATTGGCATATTAAATACGAATCTCCAACATGAAATATTTAAAAATATTGTTAAAATACACTGTTAACGGAATACTTCCAGTCTTTGTAATTTTCCTTTTTTTGTATCAATTTGACATCAGTAAAAGGTTTATTACAAGTTATAATCATAAAAAACAGCTACCTGATTATTTTTCAAATCTAAGATTAAATGGAATGAGGGGTCTTAAAATCTTTGGGGACTTAGAAACTTATGGGAATGTACCTAAAGATTCAATCTTAAAGTTTTACGATGACATACATGGATTAAAAGTAGGTGGAATTGATAGTTTTAAACAAGAATTAGACGACTCAATATTTTCAATAGCCTTCAGCTCAAATGGCAATTATGGCACAATAAATTTTTATAATCAAAATGAAAAGACATATTATCAAGTTGAAATTATCACAAACTGTGAGAATTATTAAATTTTCTTTGAACTGAAAAATGTGGATTTGGAACAAATACCAAAGAATGGCGCTGCAAAAAACCAATATTAGATGGAAATTTTAAAGATATGGCAAGCATTTAGCAAATTGAATTGTTGAGCAATCTTGACATATTTAACTCCTTGCAAATTCAGCATGGAAAAACTTAAAAAAATTAAAATAGTGAAGGAATAGAGAAACCCATAAATAGTTGGTTTTTATTTTAACCAGATTGAGATTAATTTAATAAAATGAAACTAGTTCCCGCTTAATGTATAAAAACAACTCAATTAGGAAAATTACAGTAAAATATATTGCTCTTTTAAGGAAAGCAGAACGGGGCATTTCCTTAGGGAAGTCAATATTTCCCTTATAACATTTAAAATTAAATTATAAACATTAAATTGCACGCATAAGAACGAAACTCAAATGAAAGTTACAGATCACATTAGTCAAGCTAAAGACACTCTTTTTTCAATAGAAATTTTACCTCCTTTAAAAGGAAAAGATATTCAAAGTATTTTTAGTGGCATTGCGCCATTAATGGAATTTAAACCTGCTTTTGTTGATGTTACTTATCACCGTGAAGAGTTCGTTTTGAGAAAACGTAAAGATGGTGGCTTTGATAAAGTGTATACCAGAAAACGTCCCGGAACTGTTGCTATTTGTGCTGCTTTGATGAACAAATACCATATTGATACAGTTCCTCACCTAATTTGTGGTGGTTTCAGCAAAGAAGAAACAGAAAATGCCCTTATAGATTTACATTTCCTAGGTATAGACAATGTGCTTGTTTTAAGAGGTGATAATATCAAAAACGAAAGCAATTTTGTTCCTGAGCCTGATGGCAATAAAGATTCACTTGAACTATTAAAACAAGTGGTTAGAATGAACAATGGAAAATATTTAGATGAAGAGATTGAAAACACTAGCACTTCTTCATTTTGTATTGGGGTTTCGGGTTATCCTGAAAAACATTTTGAAGCACCAAATATGAACAAGGATATGGCCTGGTTGAAACAAAAAGTTGATGCTGGTGCTGATTATATTGTGACTCAAATGTTCTTCAACAACCAAAAATATTTTGAGTTTGTAGACAATTGCCGCAAAATGGACATCAATATTCCAATCATTCCAGGAATTAAACCATTAACAACTAAAAAACAATTAACTGCTTTACCTAAAATTTTCCATATTGATTTACCAGATGATTTAGTAAATGCTGTTGATGCCTGCAAAGATGATAAAGCAGTAAAACAAGTTGGAATTGAATGGGCTATTCAACAATCTAAAGAACTAAAAGCAGGTAAAGTTCCGGTTTTACATTATTACACTATGGGTGTGAGTGAGACTACGAAGGCTATTGCTTCGCAAGTCTTTTAATCTGGCTTTTGGCTGTTTGCTTTTAGCTTTTGGCTGGGATTGGAGAGATAGAATAATTGTAGTTTTGGAGTCGGCTTTTGGCTTTTAACACTGAATTCTTGGTATTTTAGGATTGAATGTTTAATGAAGTATTCGTTTTTTTATATCTTTAAAATTGATAATAATCTTTTATTAGAAATGTAATAATGAATAGTAGATGTTGAAATACCTTTTAATAGTATTCTGTTTATTATCACTAACTACCTTAAGGCAAGATTTTACTAATCCTTTTAGTTCTATGAATCTATCTGCACATCCTCAAGATAGCATTATAAATAAGCGTGATTCTTTAGGTAGAAAATCTGGATTATGGCTTAAATATTTTTATGATAAACAAGGGAACAGAAGAATTTTAAATACTGGTTCTTATTTTGAAGGAAGAAAGATGGGGACATGGAAATATTTTCAAAATGATTTGTGTTTATCATGTTTTGATACAAGCAAATGTATTTCTGTAACAGAAATTTATGAGCTTGATGGAAGCCTCAAAATATTAGGGATAGATGAAACAAAAATTAATGCTGACTCCTCAATGATAGTTTTCACAAGAAAAAATCATAGTGAAGTTATTTGCAAAAAGAACAAACAGGGTAAATATGAATGCATTCGTGTATTCTCAAGTTCTAAAAAGCCAATTCGAAAGACATTCTCAGACTTTGAAAATTGCTTCATTAACCTTGATACCATCTGGTAATTTTTATAAAATAAACTAGTAATAATTGTCCTTTAAACTCAAAGAATCAAACTTCTCTACTAAAATTTAACTCGCACTCCAATCGTGCCAGTGGCCAGAAGCCAGTTGCCAGCAGCCTTCCTACAAGCTCCTTCCCGATACAAACTGCAAATTATTTTTCGATTGTGCATATTTGGCTTCTAATTCAACCAGTTTTGCTTGGGCTTCAATCAATGTTCTTTCCCTTTGGTTGACTAAAAACAAAGAGCTTTCACCTGCTTCAAAACGAATTTCTTCTGCATCTCGTAGTAGTGTTGCATTGATTACTAAATCTCTTTGAATGAGCACCAATTGCCTGAAATTATCCATTTCATTATAAGCCAGTAAAACCTGGTTAACCACTTCTCTCCTACCTTGTTGAAACTCTAATTCACTGTCTTTAATTTTTAAGTTGGTTAACTGAAGTTTACCTCTTTCTTTTCTTAAAAATAAACTCGAATAAAATGTCATACCGAATTTATAGTTCTTGGAAAACAAACCCGGTACTACGTCTTCACTACCATTTGTATAAGTTTGAAATGGATAATATTCTAGATTCAATTGTGGCTTTAAGTTTTCAAGAGCTAATTTTCTATCGAATTGATAATGGTTAATTTTTAAACTCAATTTTCTTACCTCTGGATGCGAATTTTCTGCAAATGCTAGTAATCCTGCCAACGAATCTTTGCTTAGTAACATGATCTCATTTCCTTGTGAAGAAGGCCTAACAAAATCTGCAATTTGAATGGGATTGTTCTGCTCATCCCACAAATAATTTGATAAAGAAATTCGGGCGTTTAGTAAGTCCATGTTAGATTCTGTTAACATTACTTCACGTCGTTTTAGTTCCGTCCAAGCCTCTACAGAATCAATAGGTTTTTCTTCACCACCAAGAATTCGGTTTTTAATAAAGTTTAATCTTATGGATGCCAATTCGAAATTTTTCACCATTAAGATATTCTTCTGATAAGCCGATTGCCAGTTCCAAAACTCTTTTGATGCTGAAATAAACAATTTATTTACAACCTTAATTTGTTCAGCTTGATTCATTTGAGAAAGCAATTCAGCTTGTCTTAAACCAATCCTTCTTTGGTCGGTAATTAAGCCTCTTAATACTGGTAAGTTCACACCAGCATAAAGTAGTTGATAATTTACATTTTGAGTACCTCCAGTAAGCGGGTCGAACTTACCAGCTTCTGGACTAACAGAAATTCCACTGCTTTGGTCCATACCAGCTTTGAAGTCTAAACCAATTAAGGTTGGAATTTTAATTTGAGGCTCAAAATAGCTGTATGAATTTACTCCTTTTGTTGTTTTGTTATCAATGCCAGTTTGAATAACAGGATCGAAACTTCCTCTTGCCGTTCTAATTTCGTTTCTAGCCATTTCTGGCAATAAACCTGCTTGTTTAGCAACAGGATGATTTCTTAAAACCAAATCATAAAACTTATTAAAACTCAAAAAACTTGAATCTTGGGAATAAGCATGAAACTGAAAAATTGAGAAGAGAAAACAGAAAACAAAAAACTTTATTTTCATTTTTTATCCTCCTTATCTTTTGAATCAGATTTTGCTTCAGACTTAGAATCTGCTTTAGCTGTAGCAGCTTCCAATTCACTAATGTATTCAGGAGGAAAGCCATTGAATTCACGCCATAATTCGTACCAAATTCTCACGCTTTTCAGCATTGCCCAACCATAAACTCCACCACCTGCTCTAATTTGATCCGGCCAAGGTTCATCATCAGGATCGGGAGTAACCAAAACCCTAAACATTCCATTAGCAGAATTAACTTTATCTACGGCAGCAACTACACCACCAAAAGTACCAACCCCAACATTTGGCCAACCTGAGAAAACTAAGGCAGGCCAACCATCAAACTGCACACGTACTTTAATACCGGGATTCATTAATGGTAAATCCATTGGTCTCACATACAACTCAACAGCCATTTGGGCAGTTGCCGGCATGATTGTCAATAAAGTTTCACCTTCTTTGATATTTTCACCAATACCAGAACGTAATGCTTTTACAATAAAACCATCTTGAGGCGCACGAATTACATAAAAACCTGAACGTAGTTCTAAGTTCGACAATTCAATTCTCATTTTAGAAATTTCTGCTTGTGATTCAAAAATTTCTCCTGCAGTTTCATTCACTGAAGATTCAGCTTTTGAAATCTTATCTAGGTAATCAGCTTCAACTGAATTTAATTCAATTTCTGCATTGATTAACTCATTTTGAACTGAATTAAATTTATTCTCTTGTTCAACCAATTTGGCTTGTGCTTCTTGGGTTTTATTGTTTCTGTTTTGTAGTTCTGTTAAAGTAGCCAATCCTTTTTCGTAGAGATATTCAAGACGTTTGTATTGATCTTGTGCATTTTTTTGAGAAACCTTGGCAGCTTCAAGTCCTGCTCTTTCGGATTCAACCTTAAATCGCATTTGTTTCACCTTGTTTTTGGTTTGTTGAATTTTATATTTCAAACCATCTTTTAAGGCACCAACTTGTTTTTCTCCTGCCAGAATCTTTTGCATTTTAGCTTTAACCGCATCTTCCTTATTAATAATTTGAGATGAAGTTCTTCCCAATAATTGAGGGTCGAAAAACTTTTCTTTTACCTCACTAATAACAGCTAAAGTATCACCTTTTTTAACAAACTGTCCTTCTTGCACTAACCATTTTTCAATTCTTCCACCAATAACAGATGGTACAGATTGAGGTCTATCTTGCGGACGATAAGGAGTTAATTTTCCTTTACCTTGAACGTTTTGTTGCCAAGGTAAAAACAGGATTAATATCAATATGATAAAAAGACCTAAAAGGTAATTTCTAATAGTGGTATATCTTTTAGGTGTTTGAACCAATTTTAAAGACCTAAATTCATTTTCTAACAATTCTTTCATAACAAAAAAACTTATTGATTGATTAAAAAACGAAGTGAAGCACGATCTTTTAAACTAGCAAAATTTCCCTGATCGATAATAGTTCCAGATTGCATAATATATATTTTATCACATCTTTCCATGATTTCAGGAAGAGAGCTAATGATGATAAGCGCCATGTCTTTTTCTTTGAAAAGATTATCTAAAATTCTTTGTTTTTCTTGACGTTGTACCTGATTAAACATTTCATCTATCATTAACAAAGAGGGCTTTGTTAAATATGCTCTAGCCAACAAAATCTTTTTAGCTATACTGGATGGAAAATTTGCGCCTGCAGGAGCTAATTGTGTTTTCAAACCTTCTTCAAGATTAGAGATAAAATCTTTTAATCCTGCCCATTCACAAGCATCTAAAATGTCTATAAAAGGAATGGTTGAATTTCCCATTGAAATATTTTCTTCAATACTCCCTTCGAATAAATCAGTAGCATTTCCAACATCAGCTATTAAACCTCTGTAACTGTTTAAATTTAATTCACGTAATGAAATTCCATTCAAACTAATAGCACCGGAAAACGATTCATAAGCACCTGAAATTATTTTAACCAATGTAGATTTTCCACTATCATTATAACCACAAATACATACTTTTTCTCCTTTTGAAATTTGAAAATTCACTTCATTTAAACTGCTATGTTTACAATCAGGATAAGTGAAACTTACTTTTGATAATTTCAACTCAAAAGTATCTTTTGAAATAATATCAGAAGTACTTCTACCACCACTGCTTTCAAGTGGCAAATCAGAAACGGTAGCTAATTTATCGATAGCGGTTAACATATCATAAACACTCGAAATATTACTAATAATTTTTTCGACAGAACTAATAACTAATAATATAATAATTTCAGAAGCAACAAACTGACCCAAGTTTATTTTTTTAGAAAAAACCAGGTATCCACCAAGTATGAGTAAACCGGCTGTAATAACAGTTTTAAATGCAATAATTGCGGCGAATTGCTTAACAAGAACCTTGAAATGTTTTTTTCTGTAGTATAAATACTTATCTAAGATTTTATCTGTTTTGTTGATAGGTAAACCATGGTATGCCGACATTTTAAAAGCATGAACAGAACGACCTAATTCTTCTAACCAAAAAGCCAGTTTGTATTTGTATTTTGATTCATAAATACTCGACTCCAAACCTTCTTTTCCTGTGAAAACAAAAACCAAAAGCACAACGAATAAGACAATAAATCCAAAGACAATAAAATAGGGATGATAAAAAGCAAGTAGAATTAAACCAAAACCAATTTGAATTAAAGCAGAAGTAAAATCAATTAAAATTTTAGGCAAGGATTTTTGAACATTTATAACATCAAAAAACCTATTTACAATTTCGGGAGTATATTGTTGTGAAAGCGCTTCAGATTTTATTCTGGGAATACGAAATGAAAAATCGAAAGCAGTTTTAGCAAAAATTCTTTGTTGCAAAATTTCAACCAAAGCCAATTGTTGAACCTGCAACCAACCAGAAGCCAAAGTAGCAAGAATAACCAAAAATATAAGCACCATTGCAGATTCAAGTAATAAACCTCCCGACATCAAACCAATAATAGCTTGAATTCCCAAAGGAATACTTAAAGTTATTAATGAAACTAAAATAGCAAAAAAGTAGATGGCATAAATATCCTTTTTTTCTGATTTTATTAATTCAAGAAATCGTTTGTAGGGTGTTTTGGGTTTTGCAGGTTTTTTGTCATCCATATTAGAAATTTTAAATCCGGTAAGGAATAGCACAAAATCAGATGGTTTTCCTTGAATCATATCCTTTTCAAAATCTTCACTAAAAGAATTTTGAGTAATCAAATCATTCAAATTTTTGCATAAGTTAACTACTTCATGTGAAATAATTATTTTTGATGTAGAATTGCCATTGAGCATGTCAAATTCAATGCTTTCAATTTCCTTTTGTTTATTATGATAAAACAATAAAGGTTTTATAGCATTTGATTCATTTGAAAATGCGATAATTGGGAAACTCAAATTAGAGACAAATCGCTCAAATTCTGAAACTTTCATCAATCTAATATCGAAGTGATATTTAGCTGAATCAGAAATTTCTCTAAAGAGAGAAAGAAAGGTATTAAAATCATCAGATTTGTTATCAGTAGGATAAAGAGCATCTTGTGCAAACTCAAAATAATTGAGTTTTTCATCAGAAGATTCAGCAAATTTGATTAAAAGTTGGATAAGGGACTTACGGAACATTGGCTTTAGAACAAAATATGACACAAAAAGTTTTGAAAATATCAAGATTTTTTTGTTAGGCATCTCGACTGATTTTACTCATTTTTTTTAGATGAAATTGCTCTGAAATTTGCGCTTGTTAATGCTTTGAATTGGTATTAGCCAAAGGAAAGCTTATTTTTGCCCACCAACGAATACAAAACCCTGACAATGAAAACCAAAGAGATTGTTGAAAAGGTATTGAGCTCAGCATCTAAAGCTCATTTAAACCTAAGCCCTGCAGAATTAGTACGTCATGCCATCTTAAATGGAGAAGGCGTATTAAACGACACAGGCGCATTAATGGCAGATACCGGTGAATTTACCGGTCGTTCTCCAAAAGACAAATTCAGCGTAAACGATAGCAAAACCGAAAACACTGTATGGTGGGGTGACGTGAATCAAAAATTCGACCCTGCAAAATTTGATGCTTTGTTGAACAAAGTTTTGAATCACTATGCAGGAAAACCAGTTTATGTTAGAGATGCTTATGCTTGTGCCGACCAACGTTACAAGTTAAACATCCGTGTAATCAACGAAACTGCTTATCACAATTTATTTTGCTACAATTTATTCTTAAGACCAAGTGAAGAAGAGCAAAAATCATTCGAACCTGAATGGTTAATCATCAATGCCCCAAGCTTTAAAGCTATTGCGGCAGAAGATGGAACTCGACAACACAATTTCTCTATTATCGATTTCACCAGAAAAATTATTTTAGTAGGTGGAAGCGGATATACCGGAGAAATGAAAAAAGGTATTTTCACCGTATTAAATTACATTTTACCTGAAGAAAAAGGTGTTTTAAGTATGCACTGTAGTGCCAATATTGGCAAAAATGGTGATACTGCTATTTTCTTTGGATTATCTGGAACAGGAAAAACAACTTTATCTGCTGATCCTGAGCGTAAATTAATTGGTGATGATGAACATGGTTGGGCTGATGATTCAGTTTTCAACTTTGAAGGCGGTTGTTATGCTAAATGTGTTGATTTAACTGCTGAAAAAGAACCACAAATTTACAATGCAATTAAATTTGGTGCTTTATTAGAAAATACTAGATTTATTCCAGGAACATCAACTGTAGATTATACCAATATCAGTGTAACAGAAAATACACGTGTTGCTTATCCTATTCATCATATTGATAATGTTGCAGTTCCTTCATTAGGTAAAGCTCCTGAGAATATTTTCTTCTTAACAGCTGATGCTTTTGGTGTATTACCTCCAATTTCTAAATTGAATGTTGGACAAGCTATGTACAGTTTCATTAGTGGTTATACTGCTAAAGTTGCAGGAACTGAAGCTGGTGTTACTGAACCACAAGCTACTTTCTCTGCTTGTTTTGGTAAAGCATTTTTACCATTACATCCTGGAAAATATGCTGAAATGTTAGGTAAAAAATTAAAAGACAATCCAAATATCAATGTTTGGTTAATCAATACCGGCTGGTCTGGTGGTGCTTATGGTGTAGGCTCACGTATGAAATTATCATACACTCGCGCTATGATTACTGCTGCTTTAAACGGTGAGTTAAACAATGTTACTTTCGAAACACATCCTGTAT
>JAIYDG010000353.1 GCA_027487625.1 Bacteroidota bacterium | reverse complement strand
TTCCTATTTTCCTACAAATTCCCTTTCAGATTAAGTCAAAATTGGCATTATCTTACAGCTTGGGTCTAAATAATCAAATTCCAATTACAAGTAAAAATTCAAATCAGTTATTTAAAATTTTTAAAGCTAAGGAAGAATGGATTTGCGAAACAGATAATAGAGATGGTAATACTTTTGCGCTTTTACCTGTTGATTTAAATGAAGCAGGTTTTTTCGATTTAAAAGATGAAAAGAAAGAAGTAATTGCAAAATTGGCTTTGAATTACCTTAGAAATGAATCAAAGTTAACTTACCTAACAGAAGAAAAACTGATAGATAAGGGTTTTAAAATTTCGGAAGCAGAAGACAATCAGCTGAGTGTGGGAATTTCTGCCAATGAAAATGGAGTTCCTTTATGGCGATATTTTTTAATTGCAGCTTTTGTTTTCTTTTTGATAGAAATGCTGCTGTTAAGGCGCAGGAAAATTCAATAAATTGGAATTTATAAGAGGAATTAAGCTCTGCTTTCATTTTTTTAGACTTATTTTCAAAGCTTTTCAATAGATTTGCGCGGAAGCACCACTTGTTATATGAAGCTTTTAATTCTCAATGCACAGGTTTGCGATAGCAAATCAGATTTTAATGGTAAAATTTGTGATATATTAATAAAGGATGGTTTCATTGAAGATATTCAATCATCTTCAAAAAAAGCTTTTGTTTCTGTTTCAAAATCTTACCAAATTTTTGATGCTGAAAAAGCTTTGATTTCAAATGCCTGGGTTGATATGCGTGCCGATTTTTGTGACCCTGGACATGAAGAACGAGAAACACTCATCACAGGTTCAAAGGCTGCAATTGCTGGGGGATTTGCTCACGTGACACTTTTACCTTCAACAGACCCTGCTTGTGATAAAAAAACGGGTGTTGAATACATCAGTGCTCAGAATAAAAATCTTCCTGTAAATGTTTACCCATATGGATGTATTTCTCAAAACAGAGAAGGTAAAGAACTTGCAGAACTCTATGACATGTATCAAGCTGGAGCACTAGCTTTTACAGATGCAAACAGACCCGTTCACCATGCAGGATTGCAACTCAGAGCTTTGTTATACAGCAAAATTTTTGGTGGTTTAATCCTAAGTTCTCCTGATGAATCTACTATTAGTGCAGGCGGTAGAATGCATGAAGGCGAAACAAGTACTTATTTGGGAATGAAAGGAATTCCTTCAATTGCCGAAGAAATTAGAATCATGAGAGATTTGGAACTAACGAAATATGCAGGTTCTAAAATTCATTTTTCACATATTTCTACAAAAGGTTCAGTTGAATTAATCCGAAAAGCTAAAAGATCAGGAATACAGGTTACTTGTGATGTGGCTGTTGCAAATCTTTGTTTTACCGATGAAGTATTATCAGATTACAATAGCAATTTTAAAGTATACCCGCCTTTAAGAGGAAAATCAGACCAAAAAGCCCTTTGGGAAGGCATAGTTGATGGTACTATTGATGCTATTTGTAGCAATCACCATCCTCAAAATTTAGAAAATAAAGCCGTTGAATTCGAATATGCCTTACCCGGAATGAATACTTTGGAAACAGTTCTGGCAATGATAGTTAAATCAAAACCTAAAAATGTTGAATGGGAACACATCATTCCTGCATTAACCTTTAAACCAGCTTCAATCTTAAATATTCAAACTGGTTTTATACAAATTGGTGCTAAAGTAGATTTAACTGTTTTTAACCCGAATAAAAACTGGGTTTATAATAAAAGTCGCTCAAAATCAACAAATTCACCATTGTTTAACCAAACATTAACCGGTAAAGTATTTGCGGTTTATGTAAAAGATCAAATTCATTATAATTAATATGTCAGTATCATTAACAAGGGAAGAAGCTCCGATATATGCGGCCCTAAAGGCTTTGGTTCAAAATTATGCAACTTCTAGGTCATTAGTTGATATTACTCAAGCTTGTTGGGATATTATTGGTGATGCCAGAGAAGAATTTTTGTTTAGAGTTAATTTAATTGATAGCTTAATCGATAAAAATACTGATTATGAAGACATCAGAGAAGTGCTTTTCGATTTATTGTTGGTAAAGTTTTTATCTGCTGAAAATAAACCTGAAGAATTTTTTGATTCCGAAGAATGGGATCAGATTGAAGCTAAAACTCTTGATAGAGGAACTGAACTTTTAAACTTATTCCTTTATTTAAGTGAAGCAAAAGAAGAAGAAGTTGAAATTACTTTAGATGATTTCTTAAATGAATTTCTATTGGTTGATGAAGATGAATTCCAAGATGAAATGAGAATCTATGAGAGTTTCATTAAAAACGAAAATATCCTTGAAGCTGATTTAATTTCTATTAGAACTGTTCAGAATAAAATTGCCGCTGACAATCCGATAAAGGAACTTTTTGTTGGATTAGTTCTGTTTTTCCAAGAAGCAGAGGGCTTTACTCCGGAGCCAAATATGGAGTTAAGTGCGTTCGAACTTTCCATTTATAATTCAATGCTCGCTTTTTTTGAACAATAATAGTATAATTGTTAAAAAATCATCAAAACATGGAAATCGAACACGTTACTACTAAAAATCAGGTAATTATTAAATTCAGTATCATCTACGCCCTTGCCAATATTGGTATGGCATTGGTTCTTTACATTCTAGAAGTAATGGACAAAAGTTGGATGATTACTATTTTATCATTGGCAGTTAATTCAGCAATTTTGTTTTTTGCCATGAAATCAAGGAAAAATGATACCCTTGCCGGATTCATGACTTATGGTCAGGGTTTCGGAACAGGTATTTTGATTACCATTTTTGGGGCATTAATTACAGCTGTTTATACATTCGTTTTTTATTCATTCATTGACCCTGATTTCATCAATAAAATGCTTGAAATTAGCAGAGCCGAGATGTTGAAAAAAGATATGGCTGATGAGCAAATTGAACAAGCTCTTGAAATGAGTAAGAAGTTCATGACTCCAATTATGATGACAGTTTTTGCATATTTGGGTTCCTTGTTTTTTGGATTGATTATATCCCTAATTTTAGCTGCAGTAAATAAGAGAGAAAATCCTAATGCAGCTTATAATAATTTAGAAGCTTAATTTAAATGACCACAGAAAGTAGTATTGATATTTCAGTTGTAATTCCTTTTTTAAATGAAGATGAGTCACTTCCTGAATTAATTGAATGGATTGAAAGGGTGATGAATGAAAATAAATTCACCTATGAAATTCTTTTAATTGATGATGGGAGTACCGATAAATCATGGTCACTTGTTGAACAAAATTCAAAAAGAAACCCTGCAATAAAAGGAATAAAATTTAGAAGGAATTACGGAAAATCAGCTGCTTTAAATGTAGGTTTTCATGCAATATCGGGCAATGTGGTAATTACTATGGATGCTGATATGCAGGATAGTCCTGATGAAATTCCAGGTTTATATAAAATGATTATTGATGATGGATATGATTTGGTAAGTGGTTGGAAGAAAAAACGCTACGATCCACTTACCAAAACTATTCCAACTAAGTTTTTTAATGCCGCTACAAGATCCATTTCTGGTATTCAACTCAATGATTTCAATTGTGGTTTAAAGGCTTATAAATCTGAGGTAGTAAAATCAATTGAAGTTTATAATGAAATGCACAGGTATATTCCTGTGATTGCAAAATGGGCTGGTTTTAAGAAAATAGGGGAGAAGGTTGTTCAACACAGAGCCCGAAAATATGGTTCAACTAAATTTGGCGGAATCTCCCGTTTTATCAATGGTTTTCTTGATTTATTAACCATTTTCTTCGTTTCTAAATTTGGTAAAAGACCCATGCACTTTTTTGGTGTATTGGGAACATTGATGTTTATTTTCGGATTTAGCCTTTCAATTTATATCATAAGTGATAAACTTATAAGTGTTTATAATGGTGATGTGGTTCAAAGAAATATTACTGACCAACCATTATTCTTTATATCTCTAGTTGCCGTAATCATTGGAGTTCAATTGTTTCTAGCAGGTTTTATTGGTGAAATGATTTCGCGTAATGCTACCGAAAGAAATATTTACGGTATTACAAAACGCATTGGCTTAGATGGCTAAAAAAAAGGTACTGATTGTTGGTCCTGCATGGCCTCTTAGAGGTGGTTTAGCTACTTATGATGAAAGATTATGCAGAGAATTTATAAACTTGGGATACGAATGTGAAATCCTAAGTTTTAGTCTGCAATACCCTAAAATCTTATTTCCCGGTAAAACACAATATTCAGACGACCCAAAGCCACTTGATATAACAATACATTCTGCTGTTAATTCAATCAATCCCTTGAATTGGTTGTTTACAGGTAGAAAATTTTCAAAAAACAATTACGACTATGTTGTTTTTCGCTATTGGATGAGTTTTATGGGGCCGGCTTTTGGAACCATTGCTCGTTTACTAAAACGAAATTCAAAAACAAGAATTCTTGCTATTACTGATAATATAGTTCCTCACGAAAAGAAATTCTTCGATAAACCCTTCACAAATTATTTTTTGAATTCTATAGATGGATTTTTAAGTATGTCGAAGGAAGTTTTTCAACAAGTGGAAGAACTTCAACCAAATAAACCAAGGGTATATGTTCCTCATCCAATGTATGATATGTTTGGTGAACCTGTACCAAAAGAAATTGCGGTATTAAAACTAGGGCTAGATCCTAATTATAACTATTGTTTGTTTTTTGGATTCATCAGAAAATACAAAGGCCTGAGTTTACTATTAGAAAGTTTCGCAAAAGTTAATCGTGCAAAACACAAATTAAAATTGATAATAGCAGGGGAGTTCTACGAAGATTCTGCACCTTACCTTCAGCAAATTAAGGATTTGGGTTTAGAAAATGATATCATTTTAAGAACCGACTTTATCCCAAATGAAATGGTTGGAACTTATTTTTGTGCATCAAGTTTAGTGGCACAAACTTATATTTCTGCCACACAAAGTGGAGTAACTCAGATTGCATATTACTACAATAAACCAATGTTGGTTACCAATGTGGGTGGTTTGGCTGAATTAGTTCCAGATGGCAAAGCTGGAATGGTATGTGAAGTTGATTCAGATGAAATTGCTTTCAGGTGGAATAACTATTTCGATAAAGACCTAGAAAACCAAATGTCAGAGGCAATTCTTGAAGAAAAGAAGAGATTTACCTGGTCATATCTTGCAAATCAGTTAGTTTCTTTATAAAGTTTCATTTAAACCTTTGGTTTTTTAGAATAAAATCATACTTTCGCGGTCCCTTAAATAAAATAAAGGAGACTCAAGGAAAGGAGGTGCACAAAAATGATCCAGATTAACGTAAAAGAAAACGAATCTTTAGACAAAGCTCTAAAGAAATTCAAAAAGAAGTATGAGAAAACAGGTGTTGTTAAAGAACTACGTTCACGTCAGCAATTTATTAAACCTTGTATCACTAAACGTCAACAAAAGATCCGTGCAGCTTACAAACTATTCCTTCAACAACAAGCGAGCAGTTAATTCAGCATTGAATCTATAAAAGCGCATCAATTTGATGCGCTTTTTTTATGCCTAAACATTTCTTGCAGGAAACTGACAATTTCATTTTTTTGAAAATCTGTGTTTTAGTTGCTTCATATCCAAATCGAACTATTTATCAGTTGTATTTACAAAAATTTAATCTATCTTAGTTTTTGAAGATTAAAGCATGGAGTTGAAGCAATCGATAGAACATTTTCTGGATACCATAAGGTTTGAAAAGAAATTCTCTAATCATACTGCAATTGCTTATCAAAACGATTTGGAACAATTTTTCCTTTTTTTAAAATTGAATTACCAAACCGATGATTTATCAGGAATTTCTCATTTGCAAATCAGATCATGGATGGCGGAATTGCTCGAAAAAGGTGTTAATTCACGCAGTGTAGCAAGAAAAATTTCTGCTTTAAAATCTTTCTATAAACATGCCTTAAGAGAGTCCTGGATAACAGTAAGTCCAATGGCTAAAATTCAAAGTCCCCGAATCAGCAAACGTTTACCAGTATTTATTGAAGATAAACCTATTAATAAGTTAATGGAAGAGGTTGAATTTGGAGATGATTTTGAAAGCAAACAGGAGAAACTTATTATAGGCTTATTCTATGCAACAGGCATACGTTTATCCGAACTTATTCAACTAAAGGAAACGGATTTAAATCTTTATAAATCACAAATTAAAGTCTTGGGAAAAAGGAAAAAAGAACGAATCGTTCCTATTACACCTGAAATCAGATTAATGATTGAAGACTTTTTAGATTTAAAAAGAGCTGAAAACCTGGTTTCCGAAACCTTGTTTTGTTCATTAAAATCAAAAACTTTAAACCCCAGAAAAGTTTATGAAATTGTCAAAAGAAATTTATCGCTGGTTAGTACACAAGATAAAAGAAGTCCCCATGTTTTAAGGCATACCTATGCAACTCATTTATTAAATGAAGGAGCAGATTTAAATGCCATCAAAGAATTATTGGGTCATGCAAATTTATCAGCAACTCAGGTTTATACTCATAATAGTATAGAGCGATTAAAAGAGGTGTATAAAAAGCATCCAAGAGCTTAAAATCCTGTCATAAAAATAGCCAAATCGGGGGAGGGAAACCTGGCAGGTGTTTTCCAATCTCAATCTAAAATTCAGAATTATGCAAGTCGACATTCAATCTATTCATTTCAAAGCAGATCAAAAATTGCTTGACTTCATTGAACAAAAGGTTCAAAAAACCCAGACCTTTTTAGACAATGTAAGAAGTGCTGATGTTTATTTAAAACTTGAAAAAGACCAAGAAAAGGAGAACAAAGTCATTGAAATCAAGTTAAACTTAAACGGAAATCCACTTTTTGCCAAAGAACATGCCACCACCTTTGAAGCTGCAACCGATTTAGTATTGGATAAGTTAGTAGCTCAGGTTAAAAAGCACAAAGAAAAACTACAAGCGAAATCAATTTAAATTTCATTTATATGAGGAAAGCCGGAATTATTTCCGGCTTTTTTTATGGGCTTTGAAAAAAAAATATTTTTTTTTTGACAAAGAAATTTAAAATAACACATCAAATGTTTCATGAAAAAGAGGGGTAAATTTTAGCTGTTTTTAAATATTTTTTGCTGGATTTGAGTAATTTATAAGGAAATTCTAAACTTGGGTTTGAAATAAAAAAAATAAATCTACATTTGCACCGCTGTTACGCTTCCAACGTCTTTAACAGAATTTATTTTAGCTTCCATATTGCAAATGTCCTGTAAATCGCTACATTTGCAGTCCTTTTAAAAAGAAAGGGCTGAAAATTTAGATGTTCTTTACAGGTATATCAAGCACTTCCACCCGTCAGAAAGGTGTCATTGCAAAGCAAGAAATTACAAACTGATGTTTGTATCAAGCCACTTTAGCTCAGCTGGTAGAGCAACTGATTTGTAATCAGTAGGTCGCTGGTTCGATTCCGGCAAGTGGCTCAAATTGCAATGCACCACGGGTGGATTTATTATACCTTAAAAGGCGTTGTTCTTTAATATTCGGGGAGATACCAAAGCGGCCAACTGGGACGGACTGTAAATCCGTTGTCTTACGACTTCGAAGGTTCGAATCCTTCTCTCCCCACCAGTACCAAGAATTAAAGAATATTATGCGGGAGTAGCTCAGTTGGTAGAGCGACAGCCTTCCAAGCTGTAGGTCGCGGGTTCGAGCCTCGTCTCCCGCTCGTTGAAAGAGCGTAAGGAAGTAAGAGCGTAAGGAAGTAAAGAAATATCAGGGTTACCTGAAAAATCAGAACAACTTTATTCTCAGAAAGAGCAAAAGCTCTAATTGCTAGGTTTTCAATAAAGATTCAATCTTTGTTGAAAACCTAAGCCGTTGTAGCTCAGTGGTAGAGCACTTCCTTGGTAAGGAAGAGGTCGGCAGTTCAATCCTGCTCAACGGCTCTAGATGTGAAGTGGGAAGTGGGAATTGTTCAAGATGGACAAACTAAAATTTAAACTATAAATAACTAAAACAATGGCTAAAGAAAAATTTGACCGCAGTAAACCGCACGTAAATATCGGAACTATCGGTCACGTTGACCACGGTAAAACAACTTTAACTGCTGCTATTACTAAAGTATTAGCTGATGCAGGTTTATCAGAAGCTCGTTCTTTCGATTCTATCGACTCTGCTCCGGAAGAAAAAGAAAGAGGTATCACTATTAACACAGCTCACGTTGAGTACCAAACTGCTAACCGTCACTACGCTCACGTTGACTGCCCAGGTCACGCGGATTACGTAAAAAACATGGTTACAGGTGCTGCTCAAATGGACGGTGCTATCCTTGTAGTTGCATCTACAGATGGTCCTATGCCTCAAACTCGTGAGCATATCCTTTTAGCTCGTCAGGTTGGTGTTCCTCGTATCGTTGTTTTCATGAACAAAGTTGATAT
>JAIYDG010000209.1 GCA_027487625.1 Bacteroidota bacterium | reverse complement strand
TTGAAAATCATCCAGAGTTTAAAAATACTAAACTGATTAAGGTTGATACAGATGGTTTCGATAACAAAATAATAAGAGGTGCGAAGCAATTTTTATTGGAATCTAAGTCTTCAATTTTCTTCGAATATGACCCATACTTTTTGGCAAAACAAAACGAAAAAGGGACTGAAATTTTTGAATTTTTAACTGAATTAGGTTATTCAAAATTTGTGATATTTAACAATTTTGGTGAATACTTAACCACACTAAATTCAAGTGAATACAAGCACTTTCAGAATTTTCATCAATATTTTGACAAAGACGGAAGTGTGTATATGGATATATGGGCAATTCATTCAGAAGACAATGAATTGGATTTTAGAAAAGATTAAACTTCGAAATCTATTCATCTGTTTTGGTTTAATTATTCTAGGATTAGCTAGCAGGAAATATCAATCCAATTTCTCTGATACAATAAATTTGTATTTAGGCGATGCAATTTGGGCTATGATGGTTTACTTTTTCTTTAGAATTTTTGCCTTTAAAACCCGCATTTTAAAACATGGTTTTTACTGTTTGATTTATTGTTACCTAACTGAAATATCTCAAATGTATCATTCTCCTTTAATCGACTCATTAAGAAATACAACAATTGGTGGCTTAGTATTGGGATTTGGATTTCTTTGGTCGGATATTGTTTCATACAGCATTGGAATCTTAGCTGCAATTAGTTTTGATACTTATTTATCAAATCGAAATAAGATATGAAGCAAAAAATAGTAAAGATAAATTTTCATCAACCTTAAGAACTTAAATTCCACAGAATAGTAATTATTTAGGAATAAGAGTATTGCAAATAAATTTAACATTTTATTAAAACCAAATTATATTAAATTGGGAAACAAAATTGAATTGACTTTGGAACTGAAAAAATCTATACTGAATCCCATTAAAAACATAAGTCTATTATTGATTTTTTTGATTGCGTGTCACTTTTCAATTCAAGCACAATGCACTTTTAACAATAGATTAAGCTATACTAATTTGGCTTTTAATGGAGATTTCTCTCAAGGAAATACAGGGTTTATAAGTAATTTAACTTATTCAACAGCCAATCCATTAACTGAAGATAATTATACTATTACAACAAATGCTGCCTTGGTACATTTTGGGTATACAGGACTGGATCGCTCAGGCACAGGTAATTTTATGGTAATTAACCAAGGTTCAAACCCTGTAATTTGGAAACAAACCATTACTGTTAATCCTGGAGAAGCTTATTTATTCGCATCTTGGTTTAAAAATGTAGTAAAATTGCCAGAATATGCAGGTTTACCTACTGCCAAAATGGAACTTTGGATAAATGGTACAAAAATTAGTAGTACACTAAATGTTTCTGATTCACCAGACGAATGGAGATTGTTGGAAGCAAACTGGATTTCAGGAACTGCAACAACTGCTAATTTAGAAATTAGAAATGCTGAAACTTCAACCAATGGAAATGATTATGGAATTGATGATGTTACATTTAAATCATGTTGTCAAAACAAAGTAAATGCAGGTATTGATCAAACTATATGTTTGGGAGATAGTGCTATGCTAAACGCAGATGGCGCGGTAAGTTTTATTTGGTCACCAGTTTTTTATATTAACAATATTAATATCCCAAACCCTACAGTTAGACCTCCAGTTACCACAAGATATTATGTTACCCGAACCAATGGTTCATGTGTTTCAAAAGATACAATTCTTATAACGGTGGAACAAGTATCTGCAAATGCCGGTATCGACCAGAAAATATGCGCGGGAGATAGTATTCAACTAAATGGAAAAGTTGTTGCTACAAAATGGGAATGGATACCAACAACAGATTTAAGAGATCCTTTAAGTTTGCAATCTTGGATGGTACCCAAAGCAGCAACAAAACTTATACTTAAAGCTGAAATTACAAATTGCATCAGGTACGATACCGTTGATATCTCTTTTATTAACAATATAAATGCAAGAGCCGGCAATGATACATTTACTTGTGCTGGAAATCCAATCCAATTAAAAGCAAGTGGCGGAACCAACTATTTATGGCTTACAAATTATCAAATCAATGATATTAATTCAGCCAGCCCAATTGTTAATCCAAAAGTAGATACAAGTTATATTGTAAGGGTTCAGGTAGGTGGAAATTGTTTTGGATATGATACCGTTAAAGTTGCTGTAAATGGAGCAGCAGATATTGAATTAGGTGATGACCTTGGTCATTGTTTTGATGGTGCGACACAAATACCTACTGTTTTTAAATCTGCTGTTGATTCATTTATTTGGTCGCCTCAAACAGGTTTAAATAATACCAAAATTGAACGTCCATTTGCTGCAATAAAAGGCAAACAAACATTTACACTTACTGCTTATAAAAATTCATGTATAAGTAAGGATAGTATATTGGTTTATGAAATGCCGAAAATCACAGCAAAATTTACTACAAATCCACAAAACGCTATAGCACCGAGTTATGTTCAATTCATTAATCAATCAATAAATGGCACCCGATTTTCATGGGAATTTGGTGATGGATCGTTTCCTTCACAAGAAGTAAATCCTGTTCATTATTACAAGGATACCGGTGAGTTCATAGCCCGTTTATTTGCGATTGATAGTTTAGAATGTGCTGATAGAGCCACACAAACCATGATTTTAGTAACAGCTCCATATTTAAAAATACCAAATGCAATCACAATAAATGGTGATGGTATAAATGAAAAGTTTATTCCGGTATTTAATGAAGAAGCATTTTTATGGTTAAAATATACCATTTATGATAGATGGGGAAATGAGATTTATTTTACTGAATATCCCAATGCAAATTGGTGGGATGGAACTATTGAAGGTGAACCTTGCCA
Source organism: Bacteroidota bacterium (assembly GCA_027487625.1). Taxonomy (GTDB): domain Bacteria; phylum Bacteroidota; class Bacteroidia; order UKL13-3; family UKL13-3; genus CAISCU01. The sequence goes on along the minus strand of JAIYDG010000209.1, from coordinate 12,102 downwards.
AACTGGAACCTACTTTTATAAAATTGATGCTTTAGGTCGAAATAATGAGCCATTTAATTTAAAAGGAACACTCGATATACTCAGGTAATTTTCGAAAAACTCAGTCTCTTTTTTCTTTTATTCAAGGTTACTTTTGTAAAAAATCTAGTTTATTAATTATAAGCCATTGATTTATTGACCATTACGGGAATTCTACTTTACCTCGATTAAGTTTATTTTAAGAAAATTTTCGTACGAAATTGCTAATTTTGAGAGATTAGGAAAACTGAATTCATTAGTGACACTCACAATTTAAAATCGTTAGTGAACATTTATACTTTAGTTACCAATAATATTGAAAAAGGAAACTCATATGAAGATAAAATTACTTAGGTTGATTTTTGCATTTGTATTTTTAATTGGATTAGGTTCACAGCGATTATCCGCTCAAACTTATTCATGGGCGGTTAAAGCCGCAGGAACCGGTGCAGATAATACACGTGGTATTGCAACAGATGCTCAACAAAATGTTTATCACTATTTTTATTATACCGGAAGTGTTACTATTGATAGTGCAGGAACACCTATAACAATTACAAGTAATGGTGGTAAAGACTTAGCAATTGTAAAATACAATTGTAATAAACAATTCCAATGGGTGGTTAAGATTGGCGGACCTTATCAGGATGGCGGCGACTTTAATAATGTGGGAATTTCTGTAGATTCATTAGGAAATATTTTTGCTTCTGGATCTTACAGAGTACAATTATTTGTTACATCAGCAAATGGAACAACCATTACAAGAGGAGCTACTGGTCCTGTAAGTGTAATAGACAATGCATTTATCTTAAAGATGACCAATAGTGGTATTGTTCAATGGGTTAATACAGTAATTAGTAATGGGGACGATGAAGCAGGAGGTGTTTGTACAGACAGAGAAGGTAATGTTTACTTTACAGGATTCCATTCAAATAATGCAACTTTTACTTCAGCAACTGGAACATCAAATATAATACTAGTTAGTGCCGGAAGTACCGACATTTTTATAGTTAAATATTCAAGCCTAGGTGAAATTATAACAGGTAATAGAGGTGGTGGAAATTTTCAGGATTTAGGTGCATCGATTGATACTGATAGTTTAGGAAATATGTATGTTGCCGGCCAATTTGGTTCTGGTGGATCAGGAGTTATAACTTTAGGGAATGCTATTTCCAATACTGGGGCTTGGGGTGCTTTTATATCGAAAGCAGACCCAAATGGAGCTTGGATTTGGGCAAATTCAATGGGACAAGCAGCATCTGAAGGTTATTCAAATGTTGTTGTTGATGATTTAAATGATAGAGTATATGTTACAGGTCATTTTAATGGAAACTCTCAGGTAACAAGTAGACCCGGAGGTACATTTGTAAATGTTACTACAAATGGTCAATTTGATGCAATTGTTGTTTGTATGAATTTAGATGGAGCCAATCAATGGGCCAGAACAATGGGAAGTGTTGCTAATGAATTTGGTTATGGATTAACGTTAGATGCCAACTTAAACGTAATGTTCTCAGGCGAATTTTCAGGTTCAATTGCACTTGGAGCTATAAATATTTCATCTTCTGGTAATTCATCAGGTTATATAGGAAGAATTTCTAGACTAAATGTACCTTTAAATCTATATAAAATTGGAACTACAAGTCCTGGTTTTAGGGCTGCCGGTGTTTTGCATACCGGAAGTTCAGGAAAGGTTTATGTTGGAGGATATTATATTTCATCACCTGTATATTTTTCAAATGATACACTTGTTGGTGCAGGCGGTGAAGATGCATTTCTTGCTAAAATAAATGAAAATGATACAACATTTTTAAGAAGTACTGCAACAACAATTCAATGCACGGCTGATACTGCTTACCTCTATATTCCTAATAAAGTATTTGGAACATACAGGTGGTTAAGAAATGATACTTTAATGACAATAACTTCCGATAATCGTTTTAAAACAAATATCGGTGGTACCTATATGGTTGTAAGTGTAAGTCCTTGTGAACCAAATGACACTTCAATTGCCATTATAGTAAATAAACTAACAACCTTTATTACTCCAAGATTAGGTGATAAAACAATTTGTAGATATGATAGTACACAACTTGGCGGAAATACGGCATATAATTATGAATGGACGCCTGGAACAGGTTTAAGAGATTCGATGTCTGCAAGTCCATGGACATTACCTTTATCCAACACTACTTATTTTGCAACCATAAGTTTTCAGGGATGCACTGCCCGCGATACTTTAGTTATTACAGTTAACCAGAATTGTTGTATTACTTGTTCTACACCCTATGATATAAACCAAGGATTAGTTGCTTGTTATCCTTTTAATGGAAACGCTAACGACGAAAGTGGTAATGGAAATAACGGAACAGTTACTGGAGCTACACTTACTGCAGATAGATTTGGAGTTGCAAACCGTGCTTATTTATTCAACGGATTCAATAATTTCATTAATGTACCTAATTCTGCCAGTTTAGCTTCACCCACATCGGAAGTAACTATTGCATTTTGGGGAAGAATTAATGGATTTTATACATTTAACCCAACAACAATTTTTGCATCAGCGGTAACAAAAGGTAGTTCTACAACAAATTACCAATATCGTTTTTCAGTAAAAAACAATGGAATACTAAGTTACAACAACAATAGACAATGGAACTTTACAGTAGGAACAAATACTAATTTAGCTACTTGGTATCATTTTGCGGTTACTATGAAAGATACGCTGATGATTTATTACAGAAACGGCTTACCTGTTGGTTCATCGACTGTTACAAGTCCTCATACAAGTGCAAGAAATGAAAATCTTAGAATAGGAAGAGGAAATCCTACCAATGCCGCCGACCAATACAATGGTGTGATTGATGAAGTAAAGATTTGGAATAGAGCACTCTCTGGGGCAGAAATTTATAAACTATATAGCTTGAGTTCTATCAACGGACTACCTGCTGTAAATGCAGGTATCGACAAAAACATGTGTAAAGACGACAGTGTTTATATCAATGCAACTGGAACTGGTATTGCAAATTTCTTATGGACACCCAACAGAAGTTTAATGACAGATTCAACGGCTTTAATCATCAGAACTTGGCCAACAGATACTACAACTTTCCTTTTAAGAGCCGATGTTAGTGGTTGTAAAAACTACGATACTGTGCGAGTGAATGTAATAGATTTCAAACCAGAAGCAGGTTTACCTCAAAACATTTGTTATGGCGATAGTACCCAGTTAAATGCTTCTGCTGCCTTATTGCATCAATGGTCACCTAATTTATATATTAGTAATGTTAATATAGCCGACCCATGGGTAAAACCTGATACAACAACTAGGTATTTTTTAACTGCAAATAATGGTCTTTGTACCAGATTTGATACCGTTGATATTAATGTAACAAGGGTTTTACTTGAACCTATACGTGATACTACAATGTGTTTGGATGATAGTGTACAAATTTCAATTAATACAACTGGTATACTCAGTTATTTCCCTGTAACCGGAATTAGTGATACTACCGTTAGTAATCCATATGTAAAAGTTGCTACAAACACCAGTTATATAGTTACTTCAACTTTATTTGGATGTTCTGTTAGGGATACCTTTGATGCCAATACTTCACTACTAAATTTAGATGCCGGTCCAAACAGAGAAATATGTATTTTTGATTCAATTCAATTAAATGCTGTTGCAAGTATTGGTGCAGATTATAGATGGTCACCAAATTATTTCATTGAAGATACTGCAATTTCTAATCCTTGGGTTCAACCACAAATAACAACAGTTTACTACTTAAGATCACAAAATGGATATTGCGTAAAATACGATAGTGCTGTAGTTATAGTAAATCGCCCGATTGCGAATGCTGGCTCAGATAAAATTATGTGTTTGGGAGATACCATTCGATTTAATGGAACATCAAATGGAATTACAAGTTGGTCGCCAAGTGCAGGAATTATTGATACCGGTGCAATAGCTCGATTAACACCTTTGGTTAATACAGATTATATCATGACTGTAATCCAAGGAATTTGTTCTGCAACTGATACTGTAAATGTTCAAGTATTAAACTTAACTGTTGATGCCGGAACAAACCAGAAAATATGTTTGGGAGATTCAGCACAATTAACAGCAACAGGTGCTTTAAAATATAATTGGTTACCTCTTTACGCAATTAATGATACTGGAATTGCAAATCCAAAAGTTGCACCAATTGTTAAAACAACTTATTATGCAATTGTAACCAATGGATATTGCTTTAGATATGATTCAGTTGAAGTTGATGTTCAATCTGTAAATGCACAGGCTGGATTGGATACATCAGTTTGTGAAGGCGAATCTGTTAGACTAAGCGCTAGTGGTGGAACAAATTATGTTTGGACACCTGCTATAGGTGCTGATAATCCAAATATTTCGAATCCTTTAATTACACCAACTGGCTCCGGAACATGGGTAGTAAAAGTAAGTGATGCCTTAGGTTGTTCTGATTACGATTCATTAGATATCAAAATTCATGCTTTCCCAACAATTGAAGCCGGACCAGACCTGAAACATTGTCCTGATGATATTGTTCAAATAAACGCAACTGGAAAAGATTATACATCTATTATTTGGACACCAGCTACAGGTTTAAATGATAGATTAAGTTTAACACCATTTGCCTCAGTTAGCTCAAATACAACCTATGTTTTAACTGCTAGAAATTATCAATGCACAAAATATGATACTGTTTCAGTATCATTACCTCCACCAATATCAGCGGCCTTCGACCTAAGTACAAATCAAGGAAATGCGCCATTATTGGTTCAGTTCACAAACAATAGTATTAATGCACATTTTTATACCTGGACATTTGGACCTGTTGGAGCAAGTTCGACCTTAAAAGACCCTGGATATACTTATACTGAAAAAGGATTATTTACAGTAAAACTGACTGTTGAAGATAGCACTGGTTGTATTGATACAATTTCAAAAATTGTAAATGTTGATATAACAGCAACCTTATTTGCTCCAAATGCATTTACACCAAATAACGATGGAGATAATGATGTATTTGCATTTACTTATACGGCTTCTGAATTTGAATACCTAGAATATAGAGTCTTCAATAGATGGGGTGTAGAAATATTCGCAACTAGAATGCCAGGAGGACAATGGTGGAATGGAACAGATGGAACTAATCCTGCGCCACCTGATACCTATACATTTGTAATGAGTGCCAAGGATAAATATGGTAAAAAATATAAATTAACCGGAAGTATCTATTTAATTAGATAATAAAAAAATCCCGCAAATGCGGGATTTTTTTATGCTTAGCTCTGTGTAAATCAATATCTGAACAAAATCAAGAATTTTTATTCGGTCTCTCCATTTGATTCCCTTAATTTAGCAGCGCAAAATTTAAAGCCATATGTCATTCAGAACAGAACATGATACCATGGGCGAGGTACAAGTACCTGCCGACAAGTATTGGGGAGCGCAAACAGAACGCTCAAGAAATAATTTCAAAATTGGCCCTGAAGCCAGTATGCCAAAAGAAATTATTTATGCATTTGCTTACTTAAAGAAAGCTGCTGCTCATGCCAACATGGATTTGGGAGTATTAAGCAAAGAAAAGTGCGATTTAATCAGCAAAGTTTGTGAAGAAATCCTAACAGGTAATTTAGATGGTGAATTTCCATTGGTTATTTGGCAAACAGGTTCAGGAACACAAAGTAACATGAACGTAAATGAAGTTGTTGCTTACCGCGCACATGTTTTAAGTGGTGGTTCTTTAAACGATGAGAAAAAAGTTTTACATCCAAATGATGATGTAAACAAATCTCAATCGAGCAACGATACCTACCCTACTGCTATGCACATTGCTGCTTATAAATTGGTGGTAGAAAATACAATTCCAGGTATAAAATTATTAAGAGACACATTTGCTGCAAAATCAGAAGAATTCAAAACCATTGTTAAAACTGGTAGAACCCATTTTATGGACGCAACTCCTTTAACTTTAGGTCAAGAATTTTCTGCATATACACAACAATTAGACAACGGAATTCGTGCTTTAAATTCTGCATTAGAAATGGTGAAAGAACTTGCACTAGGCGGAACTGCAGTTGGTACAGGATTGAATGCACCAAAAGGTTATGATGTTTTAGTTGCAGCAAAAATTGCAGAATTTACAGGCCTACCTTTTGTTACTGCTCCTAATAAATTCGAAGCACTTGCTGCTCATGATGCAATGGTTGAATTAAGTGGTGCTCTTAAAAGAGTTGCTGTTAGCATGATGAAAATAGCAAATGATATCAGAATGTTATCATCAGGACCAAGAAGTGGTATTGGTGAAATCATCATTCCTGATAACGAACCTGGTTCTTCAATCATGCCAGGTAAAGTTAATCCTACACAACCTGAAGCAATGACGATGGTTGCAGCTCAGGTTATGGGAAATGATGTTGCAGTTGGAATTGGTGGAAGTAATGGCCATTTTGAATTAAATGTATTCAAACCACTTATTGCGGCTAATGTATTACAAAGCGCAAGATTAATTGGTGATGTTTGCGTTTCATTTAATAATAATTGTGCTGTTGGTATTAAAGCAAATCATGAAATAATCAGTAGACATTTAGAAAATTCATTGATGCTTGTTACAGCTTTAAATACGCATATTGGCTATGAAAATGCTGCTAAAATTGCTAAAAAAGCTCACAAAGAAAACAAAACTTTAAGAGAAGCTTCAATTGAATTAGGCTTAGTTACCAATGAACAATTCGACCAATGGGTTATTCCTGCCAACATGGTTGGAAACTTATAATTAGAATCAATTATTTTAAAGGCTGATGAGATTAAAATTCATCAGCCTTTTTTATGAATGAATGAGTAAGCGAAAACCTGTTCCATGGTGATTCATTAATTCAATTTTGTCATCCAAACTCAGGTATTTTCTGAGTTTTGAAATAAAAACATCCATACTTCTTCCAGTAAAATAATCGTTCGTGCCCCAGATTTTCTTCAATAAATCTTCTCGTTTTACCAAGTGATTTAAATGAATACAAAGTTCCTTTAATAAATCAGCTTCCTTTTGAGTTAAAGTTTTTGTTTGTTTAGGGTGAACTAATTCAAGTTTTGAATAATCAAAAATATAGGAGCCAATTTCATAAACAGAAAGTGTAGCAATTTCAGTATGAACCAATTTTCGTTTCACAAAAACTTTAATTCTAAACAACAACTCTTCCATACTAAAAGGTTTGATTAGATAATCATCTCCACCAATTCTAAAACCCGACAATTTATCTTCCTTCATACCTTTTGCTGTGAGAAAAATAATAGGAATCTGACTATTAGTTTTTCGAATTTGTTCTGCTAATGAAAACCCATCCATTAAAGGCATCATTACATCCAATAAACAAATATCAAAGTTCTGTTTATGATATGCATCCAACGCTTTTAAACCATTTTCAAACAAAGCCACTTCATAGCCATTTTGCTGTAAATTATCCTGAATAATAAAACCTAGATTGGTATCATCTTCAGCCAATAAAATTCTGACTATACTATTCATTTTAATACTTTTAATTTGATTGTAAATGTGCTACCAGCGCCAACCCTACTTGTTACAAATATCTTTCCTTTATGTGCACCAACCACTCTTTTTACATAACTTAATCCAATACCAAAACCTTTTACATTATGAATATTCCCAGTTGGAATCCTATAAAACTTATCAAAAATTCTATTTAAAAATTCAGGAGCCATACCAATACCATTATCATGAACTTCAAGCAATAAATAATCTGAAGATGGATTGTATGTTTTGACCAAAATCCTTGAAAAACCATTGCTATATTTTTTTGCATTATCCAATAGATTCTGTAATGATTGGTAAAAATGAAAAGTATCAATTAACACAAATGAATTTTCAGCATTTAAATCTAAAATCAACTCGCAATTTGTATTTAATTCGGCAGCACACCAGTCTTTAAAATGAGTTTGAATAAAATCATGAAGTTCTGTTTTTTCAAGTTTTAATTTGAGTTGAGTTCCATCACCAGCAAAAGATAAAACTCTGTCTAGTTGACCTTTTAATCGTTCTGATTCTTGAGAAATTATTTGCAAATATTTCAGTTCACGTTGCTCATTTAATTCAGAAACAGACTGTCCCAAAATACTCTTAACTGCAAGCGAGATTGTTGTTAATGGAGTTCTAATTTCATGGGCCATATTGTTGATGAAATCTCTTTGAACTTCGGCAAATCTCTTCTGTTTTAAAATCACAAATAAACCATAAGCAAAAAATAAACTAACAAGCAAAACCGCAAATGAAGAAAAGAGCCAAATACCCATTTCACTAATTAAATTTCCTGAATGATTAGGAAAATAAATTGTGAAATAATAATTACTAGGCAAACCTTTTACATCACTTAAAAACTTCAACTGCTTAACAACTGTGCCACCAAAAACAGGTTCTTTAGAGGAACAATCATAAGCAGCATATTCATATGGCTCTTGAATTCTATATTTTAAAAACGACAATTCTAAATAATGTTCTAAAACCTCTATTTGAATAGGTTCATTAACATTGACAACAAAAAGCTTTTCATTAACTTGATTAACACTTTTCAAAGGACCATTTTTACTTCCATTATAAACCTGTAAACCTGTTACAACTTCTTGTAAAGAAAGATCTACTTGTTTATTAAATTCCGCTTGTTTATGTTGAAATGCTTTCTTAAACCAAAATACTTGTGTAATAATGATTCCAGAAATTGAAATCACTGCCAACACAACAAAAATTCTAATGGTTAAAGTACTCATAGCTTAACAAATGTATCATTTGAACTTAAAAAGCTCATAGAATAAGTGGCCTTTAACATATCATTAACAATATTTGGCAAATCCTTAACTAAACAGTGTATGTAAGAATATCACCTTTGATAAGTAATAAAAAAACAAAATGAAAAATCTTTTTACACTAGTAATGTTGCTTATTGGCGGGATGTTAATGGCACAAAACAATGAAATCACTTCAAACAACACAAACAATTTGAAACCTGAAATTAGTTGGGTTAAAACAAAACATGATTTTGGAAAAATCCCTCAAGGAAAACCTGTCACTATTACTTACGAATTTACAAATTCAGGAACAGGACCATTAATAATTGCATCAGTAAATCCATCATGTGGATGCACTACAAATGATTTTACCAAAAGCTCAATTGCTCCGGGTAAAAAAGGATTTATCACTCTAACCTATAATGCAGTAGCCGTAGGGAATTTTACAAAAAGCGCAACAATAAATACAAATGCAGATCCAGGGCAGATAATCCTGTATTTTAATGGTGAAGTAGTTGCAGAAACAGCTACAAATTAAAATCAGTTTGAACATTCCTACTAGGAAGTTTGCATAAGCCTGTCCAAATTCATTATATTGGGCAGGCTTTATAAATAATGGACTGGATAGGAATAATATCAAAAGGAATAATAACCGGACTTATACTGACTCTCTCGTTTGGAGCAGGATTTTTTGCGTTGGTACAAACAAGCATTTCAAGAGGAACCAACAAGGGAATTTTGATTGCAGTTGGTGCTGTAATAAGTGATGCACTTTATATTTTCATGGCCATGTTCGCCACTTCCTTTATCAGTGAAGAACTTCCTAAATACGATAAATGGATTCGTATTGCGGCACTTGTTTCGTTTATATTTATAGGTATTCGAACGATAATAAAATCGAGTAAAGTTTTACAAACAGGTGATATTGGAGAAAAACCAAATTACTATTTCATTAGTAAAGGCTTTTTACTAAATAAACTTAATCCGATGATTTTAATTACATGGATTGGAATTACTGCTTATTTAAGATCATCATTATTGTATGATTTACCACATCTGATTGTTTTCTTTTTGGCTGTTATGACAAGCGTATTTGCTACTCAGGCTGGCATTTGTTATTCATCAAACAAAATAAAAAAATGGCTCTCCGAACAGTTTATACACAGGATGAATATTTTGATTGGAATATTGTTCATTGGGCTAGGACTCTTGATATTCTTTTCTGGAGGAAGCACTGAAGAAGGAATTGAAAAGGCAAAAGACCTCCTAAACTAGAATTTTAAGGAAATCTAAGGTTTGCCAAATCAGTGAGAATGTTTAATTTGTGAGGTCTACAAAAATTGACCATATAATTTTCATCAAATGAATAAAAATTTACTGCTTTTAATATTGTGTTTTTCTATTTTTCAAATTAAGGCACAACGCGCTTTAACAATTGAAGAAGGTTTAAAATTAGGAAATGTTAGCACAATCGGTTTTGTAAAGGAAACAAACAAAGATATTGATGACATCTTTTTAAATACTGGTTATAACCATGTTTGGGATTTCAGTAAGGAAAATTGGAATTCTCCAATGGTGAACTACGGATTTAGGTATTCTTTTCTTAGCGATATTACAGCTATGCATTATACTTGGATGAATGAATACTGCGAAACTCCAATTCCAAGAAACTTTTTCTATACTTACAATGCTGCAAGGGATACCGTATTTCTTGATGGATACATGGATGGAATTCATCTGATGAAATACCCTCAAAGAGTACCATATTTAACTTATCCAATGAATTTTGGCGATACTGTTGTTCACTATACCCCACAAAAACAGAATTCTACAAATCCATTTTTACCAATTGGCAAGGTATACTCAGTAACTTTTTATGATGGATTTGGTACTTTAAAAACACCAACTCATACATTTGATAGCGTTTTTAGAATTACTAGAGTTCAATTTGACAGCATTTATTTGGGTCCGATTTTACTGGACAATCCTGGATTTGTTGAAATTTTTTGGGTTCAAGCAAATGTTGGATTACCTATTTTAAGATTTGTTGGGCTAGATGATGGTTACATGGTATATTATTCTGATACGCTAGGTAATACTTTAGGAATAGACAAAAACGATTTAAACAGAAATGTTCAGGTTTATCCTAATCCATTTAAAGAAGAAATTCAAGTTGAACTAAATGGATACCAAATCAGCAAATTAAGTATGAGTGATATGAATGGCAAATTGATTCTAGAACAAATAGGAAGTCAATCAAACATAGAAACATCACATCTACCCGAAGGAATGTATTTGTTAGAAATTGAAATTACTAGCGGGGAACGAGTTTACCGAAAAGTAGTCAAATAGGGCCCGCTGAAAAAGATTTTCATCAGGCTCTAAATAGTTTAATTCCAAATTTTTGTTCCTTCAGAACAATTTGTACAGATATCTATTTCTTTTCTTGATTTAAGAATAGCTTTCCTAAAACCTTCATAAGATTGGTTTGTCCAAACTTGTTTAAACGTTTCTTTGCTTAAATCACCAAAACGATGGACGGCATCTTTGTCAAAACAACAAGGAACAACCAATCCATCCCAGGTAATTACAGAACCTTTCCAAAGTCGCCAGCATTGGTTTAGTAACTTATTTTTTATTTGGTAACCTTCCTCAGTTTTCACATACCTACTAAACTCTAAATTTTCAGGAATAAACTCATCCGAACTTTTATAGTCGTAAATCTGGGCTGTTTTAATTCCTAATTCATCAACACCAATTTCCTTTGCCATTCTTTTTACCTCGGGTAATTGGTCTTCATTATGTTTAAAAACAATAAACTGCCAAATAATATGAGGAGTTGCAGAGTTTAATTCTTTCTTCCATTTGATTAAGTTTCTTGTTCCTTCAAGCACTTTCTCTAAATCACCACCCACTCTGTATTTTGAATAAGAATCTTGTGTGATGCCATCTATAGAAACAATCAATCTGTCTAAGCCTGATTCTACAGTAGCTTTGGCCATATCATCAGTAAAGTAGTGGGCATTACTTGATGTTGAAGTATAGATGTTTTTATCGGAGGCGTATTTTACAAACTCAAGAAACTTCTTATTTAAAAATGGCTCGCCTTGAAAAAATAAAACTAACCAAACCAATTCATGTTGAACCTCATCAATAATTTTTTTGAATAAGGTTAAATCAAGCATTCCGGTATTTCTGGTGAATTCACGCAAACCACTTGGGCATTGCGGACATCTTAAATTACAACTGGTGGTAGGCTCAATTTC
>JAIYDG010000435.1 GCA_027487625.1 Bacteroidota bacterium | reverse complement strand
TATTATATAAAAAGCTTAGATACTTTACGTTTAAACTGGAATTTAAACATTGATAGAAGAATCGATGAGTTGCCTGTTAACAAACAAATGATTCGATCGAGTTCGGCTGATGAAATAAAAGGTACAATAGTATTTAATGCTAAAAATTCGAATAGATGGCGATTAGATGTGTCCTACAGGAATTTTCAGTTAGAGCAAGCTTCTTCCATCAATCAAAAAAATGAAGAAACCTTTTTAGGAAGAATTGAATATGATTATGGATTTTTTAAAAGGAAAATAATTGCAAACACCTATTTACAAACAGGTTCAGGTTCTGAATTAAGAAGAGATTTTCAGTATTTGGAGGTCCCTACCGGACAAGGTGTTTATGTTTGGAAAGATTTTAATTCAGATGGAATTCAACAATTAAATGAATTTGTGCCAGCAGCATTAGCAGATAAAAATCTAGCTAATTATATCAAGGTTTTTCTTCCTTCAAGTTCATTAATTGGTACATTTAGTAATCAGTTTAACCAAACATTAAACATTTCAAGTTTTGCTTTAAACAATCGAAATTCAGGTTTGAATGCTTGGTTTAAAAAATTCAGTTACCAAACCGGATGGCGTTATGAACAAAAGAAACTGAAATCGGATTTGGATATACTAAGTGGCATCATGCCAATTTCACAAAACGATTCAGGATTAATCAGCATGAATAGTTTGTTAAGAAACACCTTGTTTTTTAATAGAAGTAATCCTGTTTTTGGTTTCGATTATACCTATCAATCATCGCAAGGGAGAGTACTTCAAACAAATGGAACAGAAATAAGAAGTAAATACGAACATGGTTTAACTTTCAGGTGGTCGTTTTCAAGTTCATGGTCTGTTCAAACAGCTTTAAATACGGGGGAAAGAAATTACTATTCAGGCTTTTTTACCGACAATTCTTATGCTTATCTGTTCAATGAAATCAAACCAAAACTTCAATACCAATACCGACAGTTTTTTAGGGCTTCATTGAACTATTCATATTTTGATGCAAAGAATAATTATGAGTCAAACAAAGATGCTGCAAAAGTTCAGGAATTAGGAGCAGAGTTGCGCTTTTCTATGAGTAAATTAGGTGTAATTCAATTGAAGTACAGCTTTTATCAAATTGATTATTTGGGTAATGCCGGAAGTAATCTTGCCTATGAAATGTTGCAAGGATTAAGTAATGGAAACAATCAAATCTGGAACCTGAATATCCAACAAAGATTGGGGCAAAATCTTCAGATTAATTTCAATTATGATGGCAGAATAAGTGGCTCCTCAGATGTTATTCATATTGGTAGAATGGAAGCAAGGTATTTGTTTTAGGAAAGTTAAAATGAGCCAATAATTCCTAATCAATAGGTTAACTAAATGTTATCAGATGTCTTAAAATTCTTAAAATTGAAGGCATTTTCTTAAAAATTTGCTTAAAACTTTTTTTTAAGTTTTTTTTAGGTTTACTTGTAAATGATTTATTAACCCCTGTAAACCAATTGCATGAGAATAAAACTACTTCTACTATTACTTGCATTTCAGCTTCAATCATTTTCCCAAACAACTTATGTATGGGTAGGTGCTAATAGAGCCGATTTTGGTGTAGCTTCTAATTGGAGCCCCGCTAGAACTACAGCTTTAGTAACTGATATCCTTCATTTTAGAAATAATGTAGGTGGTGATACTCTACTTATAACAAATTATGGATGGGGGGTAAATTCCCAAAGTAATGCTGCACAAATGTGGGTTGAATCGGGTAAAAGTATCATTTTCGAAGGACAAACTTTTCCCAACCAAATGTATGGTGCTTTATTGGCTTTATATGGCGGTGATGGTCCAGTTTTAGTTGTTGACTCAAACGCACATTTTGGTTTATATACGCCCGAAATTTCTTTTTATACTTTTAATCCAAGAACCTTTGATATTAATCCTACTGCTAAGTCTGAAGTATTAATTAATGGAACCATTAGTGTCAAATCACATTCTACTATTTCTCCGGGTAATATCTATTTCAAAAACAGTGATATTATCTTAAATGGTACTATGAATTTGCTCTCAACAACTCAATTTGTTAATGGGAATTTTCAAGGAGTTTTTATTGCTAACCAACCTGGTTATACTTATTTCGGTAATCCAAATTATAATTCAAAACTGAAAGTTTTCGGGAGAATAAATTTTATTGGTGGTGGAGACCAGTTTGTAAATGCATGTGATTCTTGTATTGAATACCGCAATGGCTCTAAACTTATTCTCAATTATTCTGATAGTTTAAGTAGAAATAATTTTACAGGTCATTTTTTTGATGGCTCCGAAATCCAAGTCTTGTCGCTTCCCTCAAATCAGACTCATTTGATTCAGTTTCCTGATAGTATTTCGCATTTAAAAATTAACTACAATAATAACAATGCCCCTTTAAGAATAGTTTCTGCAAGTACATATTACAACTATTTAAGAAAGGATGTTTTAATTAAGGGAAATGTTCAAATAGCTCAAACAGGGAACAGTTTTGTACAGTTTAATTTAGGCGATAATTATGATGTCACTATTCATGGAAATTTGAATATAGATGGAGGTAGATTAAAAGTAATCAACCAGGGCTTAAGTTATCAAACAACCCGCTCTCGATTGTTTTTATTAGGAAATTTTCAGCAAACATCAGGCGAATTGTTTTTTGATGGAATTGCACAAAGATTTGGTTTAGTATCCGTAAAGGGCAATTTTTTTAGTAATAATGGATTCATAAAAAATATAGGGCAATCGGTAAATTCAAGAATAGAATTCAATGGGAATAATACACAAACATTAAATTTCAATAATCCTGTTGATGATTCCCTGCAATTTATTTTTAATAATCCAGCAGGTTATGTTTTAGTGAGTAATTTAAACATTGGAGAACAATCATTGGCCGAAATTCATAAAGGAAGTTTTTCAGGAAATGGAAGAATAGATTATTTTGGGTTATCAAGTTTAAGTTTCAAAAACCAAACGGGAATTTATCAAACCAACAATAAAATTTTATCACCTTTTTCAACTCCTGCAATTTTAACTATTGATGGAGCTGGAGGAATTCAATTACATGCTACTAAAAAAATCAGCCACTTTCTAAATTTATTGAATGGTAAAGTTTATTTAAATAATTCTGATACACTTTATTTAGGTAGTTCGCTTACAGGATCAGGACAAATTCAGTTCAATTCAAGCTCATATATAATTGGTAAATTTAGTAGGTGGATATCGAGCGGATTGGGAGTTTATGATTTTCCAGTTGGCAGTAATCTGGCCGATAGAAGAATTCAAATATCTTATACTACAAATAATTCTAATTCGGCTTATTTAACATCACAATTTGTAAATGCACAACCTGGCGTTTTGGGTTTACCTCTTTATCAAACAAGTATTACCATCAACAAAACTGGAACTGAAGGTTATTGGAGAATTCATTCAGTAAATGGATTTGGAACAGGGAATTATAATATTCATGTGCTAGCGAAACAATTTGGAGGAATTCAAAATGTAAGCAATCTTGTTTTAATCAGAAGAGAAATGAATGGAAGTCCTTTTCAATTATTAGGAACACATATAAGTGGAACCGGGAGTGTTGATTCAGTTGTATTGGGAAGAAGTAATTTAAACATTTATGGAGATTTTGCTTTAGGTGGTGATCTTACTCAAAACCCTCTTCCTGTTGAACTATTAAGCTTTTCGGGTAATTATAATCAAACAAATCAAAGTGCAGATTTAAAATGGATAAGTGCAAGCGAAATTAATGTCTTTAAATATGTTGTTGAACGGTCTTTTGATAACGAAACCTGGAGCGCACAAGGTGAAGTTCTTGCTAAAGGTAACTCATCAAAAAATACATATTATAGCTTTAATGATGTTTTTAGTACCAATATTGATTTTGCATATTACCGACTAAAAATGCTTGATTTGGATGGTAGTTTTGAATACTCAAAAACTATTTTGGTTCGCAGTGAAAACAATGCCGATTTTGTTTTATATCCAAATCCTACAAGTGGCGAATCAGTTGAATTGGGTGAAAATACTCAGATTGAAATTACAGACTTAAGTGGTAGAAAAATATTTGAAGGTTTTACCAATAGAATTGATGTGAGTACTTTTACAAAAGGGGTTTATTTGGTTAAAACGCCATTCGGAACAGAAAGACTTTTGGTTCAATAAACTTAGGTGTTTATTGCAGTAAGAATGAAGTGTTGATAATTTTAAGGAGCGTTTTTAATTGTTCTTATAAAAATTTCGTTTTCTCTAAATTTTTCGTCCTTAACAAATTCTTTTGATTGATCCTTTGTCAATTTTACTTCATAAGGAGGCATGGTATCATTGGCAGTTTCTATTATTTCCTGTAGGTTTTCTATATCTGCTTTTGTTTTAATTGTACTGATTGTTAATTGACCTTTGATTAATTGTATCATTTTAACATCCCATTCATTATTATCATTGAGAACATTGAGGAAATACTGTCCTTTGAATTTTCTCAAGATACTACTATTATTTATCTCGAATGATTTGTCAATACATCCTTCATTTATTAATAAGCTGTCTTGCTCATGTTTCACCAAATTAATTTCATTTGTATTGATATCAATAATTGTATCACCAGATAGCCTTTTGTTTTTGTCAAGCTGATTTGGGTGCATTTTAACCACATAATCATAGGTCCTTTCAATGGATTTATCACCGATTTTCAATTTAGAATTATCTGTTAAGCTTATATATTGTCCTTGTAGTTGTAATGGGAAACTGGATAAATTTTCAGCAGTACTAGGTTGAGGCTCTTTAAAGGTTTCATCTTGTTCACAAGAGCAAAAACTTGTTAGAATGATTAGTGTCAAAATGTTTGTTAGATTTTTCATGGTTTTTCTTTTATTTAATGTCATCTTAAAATGCACAATATTGAATTTATATCCTCACAAACTCGAAGTTTTTTAGCAATGAATCACCTTTGATGCCTTTGTATTTTCTTTGGTTTCTAATGGCATTTAATTGGTCAATCTGAATTTCTTCATTCGAATTATTATCGTTTTTTAATGCAGTATCCTTTTTTGTTATGGCTGATTTCTTTTCACTAATAATTGTCTTTTTAATGAAAATTGTATCATAAACTTTGATGCTTTCAGGATTGGTATTGGCTGTTAAATATATCGTGTCTTTGCTATTGATGGCTACAGGTTCCTGATTTCCTTTAATCTTTAAAGTCCACATCCATAATCCGCCGATTAAAATTAAACTAGCAGCCAATTGCCAGGCTTGAATTTTTATGAAATACGGTTTATTTTCCTTTTTTGATTCAAAAGTTTGGTGAAAAATAGCTGGGATTTCTTCTTCTTCCTCATCTTTAAAATCGAGCTTAAATTCATTTAAACTGATTCTGAAATTTTCATATTCATCCTCGTTTAAATACTTTAAAACCATTTCTTTTTCATGTTGATTTAACTGTGAAAAGGAGGTGGTTTGAAGTAATTCTAAAATTTCGTTCGGACAATTATCAATGTTTTTCATGACGGTATTCTTTAACATGTGGAGCCAATTTTTTCAATAGATAAAAAATGCAGGATTTTACAGAACCCTCTGGAATATTGGCAATTTCAGCGGTTTCTTTTAAACTTAAATCCAATTCAAAACGTAATACAAAAACCAATTTTTCTTTATCATTAAAGCTTTGGTAAAGACTATTAATTTTACTTCTTAATTTTTGGTAATCATTTGTAGAATGCGATTCAGTGCTTGGGTTATTTGATAAATGAAGGTTTCTTAGCTCAAATCTTTTTTTATCGTTTCTAATCACATTTAAACAGTTGTTCTTAACTATCGTAAATATCCATGATGCAAAACTGTTTCCAGATTTGTATAACTGTGGGTTTTGAATCAGTTTAATGAAAATATCTTGCACCAAATCTTCACTTTGTTCTTTGTTATGAAGTAAACTTTGGGCAAAATGAACCAGCTTTTTTCTATACTTTTTATAAAGGATATTAAAAGCTGGTTCGCTTCCGTTTTGAAGCAAGATCATTAATTCTTCATCTGATATGTTTAACAGATTAATCAATGCTGTTTTGCTTGAAATAATTGATTATTTCTTCTGATTTTTCTGTTTTCTCAGCTATCTGTAATGCAAGTTTCTTCATTTGTAAGGCATGATTTATATCCCCGGCAGTTTTATAATGCTCATACAATTTAATCATTGGTATGAAATAATTTTGATTTGATAAATTAGTCCAATATTCTGAAATATCTTTATACAAAGGTTGTCTGATATAATCAAACAAATAGTTTTGTTCGAAATTTTTTCT
>JAIYDG010000543.1 GCA_027487625.1 Bacteroidota bacterium | reverse complement strand
GCGATGCTTTACTTGTATTTTTGCCGAGATGGAAACGTGGACTTAAGAAGAAACGATTGCTGATGATGCAGGAAACCGACGTCGTGCCTCCTCTCTCGCACATTCTTCGCAAACACACTCCCTGGGCTTTTCTGGATGCGGTTGTTCGGATGGCTCAGTCGAGTGGCGATTGGGATGAGCACTTCCAACTCCTTCTTCCGCGTTCCGAGGAATCGTTTCCCTCAACAAGGTGGAGTTATTTTTTCAATATTCGAGCAGGCTTATGTTGCATGAGTGTGACTGTGTCGGAACCTAATATTGCACCATATTTCGATTGTGATGAAATCAAATCCAATGGTTTGGAAGGAGAAAAAAGAGACACACGAGAGAATGGGAAAATTGAATTGATGAGGTTTTTTTTAAAACTACAAGCAAAGTTATTCATGAAGGATTCGAATTTTGATTTACATAGTCTCTTGCAAGAGTGCTACTTGGAAGCCATCATTCTCGGCTTGCCTGGTTCGATGTTTGATGTTGCTGCTTGCCAAAAAATACTTGCCACAAGGAATGCTGAGTTTGTCTACTTGCAGTTGTTGAGGTAAGTTGATGAATTGCGGAAGAGCTTATTAAATTTTGCAGCTAATTTACGCTAGATTGAACATTTATCATTTCCTATTGGAGCTGATCGGATGCGTCAAACTGTAGGTTGTATGTGAAGAGGTTATTGATTTCGGATGAGAGTGACGTCGATAATAAGAACTTAAAGTCTTGGGTTTGTTGATGATCCAATTTTTATCAAATGACTGCTTAGAAATGAGAATGAAGGGAACGAGCATCGCTGTAAAAGCAATGAATTCATTGAAACGAAAACCAGTTTATTGCTTTTCACTCGCCTGTGACATTGCTGGGAACTCGGAAACCGTCGATCAAGAATTCGTTCTCTTTGTAGTTTCAGATGACGGCGCAAGGCAATCAAGAACATAAACCAGCTTCTGAGGAGGCCATGGACCAAAAGTGGATGCAATTTCATCTCCGGTAAGGAAAATTCTCTTGAAACTGATATCTAGGGGAATGAAATCGTCCTTTGGGTGCAGATCCCTGTCAATATTCTATTGATATTCGTAAAAATAATTCTGTTTGTATGCTCTAGGGCGTTTTCATACTATCCTGAATGGTTTGACGGCCTTGAAGCCCTGCCAGAAAAGCGTCCAAGGGTGAAAGAGAATATTTACGTCCGCAAAATGCTGTCGCTCCTCGTTCACGTGTACCAGATCAGTAGTTATGCGGCCTCTCTGTCTGCTGAGGATGGAACTAGTTTATCGATCGCAAATGTGGTCCAGGAACTCTCGACCAAGGCTTTGGCTGTCCTCGACTCGACAGCATCCTCCTTCTCTGGGAAATGGCGGGCATCGCTGCTGTGTCTTCCAATAGCTGGCAGGTTCGGAGCAAGACGTGGAAACAAGTTGAACTACCCTCTGTTTCCATGTAGAGATTTGATGGATTTTAAATGTTGGAATAGTTTGTTGATTTGAAATTCAGTGCTTTTTTGCTTTGAATTCAATTCAGGCTGGATGAGGCGCTAGGGCTTGTCGCAACAAAGTCCATGGCCTCGGTGTTGGACTTTGCCAAATACTGTTGCCACACGGTAAGTAAACAGATAGCGTTTCTTGCTTAGGAAACTCAATCATGTGCATTTTGTTTTCATGGATAAAATTTGATTGATAAGTCATCTGACCTCATTATGTTGCGATTTTTATTCATGACTTTTGGTGGAATCCAGGCAGCAGAATGGAAATCGGTGGTAAATCTGCTGATCGAGTGTCACGAAAAAAACACAGGAAGCAAGGTGCCACATTTTTCAAACATAATCCTTTTTTTTTCCCAGTCGATGCTTATTTGTAAAAATGAGCTTTCTAAATCTTTTGTGCATTTGTATTTTCCAGATAAGCTTGATTGTTCTACTCGAGCATGATCTATTTTCGGGAAATAATTTAATTTTTTTAATCTGAGGGAATGATTGAGTGACTTTTCATGTTTGCAGGAACTGGCAACGTCTGCAAGAAGCTCTCTTTGCAGCACTCTAGATCATCTGACGCGCATTATGCTGCCGTCTGAATTTTTACAAATCTTGCCGAAAAATGGAAATCTTGCGTTTTACCTGCCTTACATCCAAAGAGCGATTCAACACAACAAGGTATGATACGATTATGAAAGAGTTTGATGGTTTTTTCATCTTTGATTGTGAAACGGTATTATTTGGATACCTTCTATGGTGCATGGGGCTCTATGTGAAACAATCGCGTTTTTTTATTGACTGATTTGTGTGGAAATAGGCTCTTGATATTCGTCGGGCGATAGCATCGGATGCACGAAAACAAGCTGTTGTGGAAGAAGGAATATGATGCCCGAAAGAAAAATACTTTCAAAGCTCTGCAACCGTTTTGCTCTGTGAATTCTTCAAATATTACAGTCATAAATCAAGGTGGGTTCACAAGTCGCGGACGAAGGGTTCAAAGAGTATGTTGTGAAAGGATTGTGGTGTGTGTTTTTGTTCTGGGATTTGTGTTTCGAGAAGAAGCGACGAGAGTGACATCAAGGAAAAGACTTTGTTTCTGCCAAAATGAGAAACGAGAAAAAAAGGTGGTATTTGGACTTTATTTACCAACGCAGCACCAAATCGGAGTGTCTTCTCTAACAATTCTCGAGTGTACTTTCATGACGTTGCTTTTCAGAACGATTTTGGACTTGAAAATAAATACACAAAGTTTTCTTATTTTTATATTTGTCTCCAGAAGTAGATAAGACTATCATAATTGCAAAAAAAACCTGCTCATAAAGAGGAAAATTACTTCGTGCGACAGCAGCAGTTTTCCATTTTCCCACTCGTGAGATTTTCGGCCGCAGCTTCGATTCCGTCACGTAGTTCATCGACTCGGGGGATTGGAGGATTCTG
>JAIYDG010000280.1 GCA_027487625.1 Bacteroidota bacterium | reverse complement strand
CCTGTAATGGATGGTATCGAAACTTGCAAACAATTAAAATCAGACCCGGCTTTTGCTAAAACATTTGTAGTGTTTTTAACAGCACGTTCGGAGGAATATTCAGAAATTGCTGGATTTAATGCAGGTGCTGATGATTATATATCAAAACCAATAAAACCAAAAGTTTTAATAACTCGTTTAAATGCAATTTTAAGAAGAATTGTAAAAGAAACAGTTTCTACAAGGTTAGTTGTTGGTGATATTATTATCGATAGAGAATCATTTTTGGTATATAGAGGAGATGAAAGAATTCAACTGGCAAGAAAAGAATTTGAATTGTTATTTCTATTAGCTGGTAAACCAGGTAAAGTATTTACCAGAGATTATATTCTAGAGAAAGTTTGGGGAGATGAAGTAC
Organism: Bacteroidota bacterium; assembly: GCA_027487625.1. Lineage (GTDB taxonomy): Bacteria > Bacteroidota > Bacteroidia > UKL13-3 > UKL13-3 > CAISCU01. The sequence goes on along the minus strand of JAIYDG010000280.1, from coordinate 13,564 downwards.
TAGTAGTAGACAGAACAATTGACGTTCATATTAGAAAAATCAGAGAAAAACTTGGTAATGATTATATCGGTACTGTAAAAGGAGTTGGGTATAAATTTGAAATATGACCCGAAACCCTAAGCCAATAACGGTAGCCACCCTTATTTCAGCTTTGCTTTCGGTAATTCTGGGGTCGGTTAATTTCTTTATGAGCGATTACAATCTGCTCAATACTGTCATCATTTTTACGCTTTCATTTGGATTGTCTTTTTTCTTATTCTTTTATACTTTAGAGTATTTTATTTATAGAAAAATTAAACTGATTTATAAAACTATTCACAGTTTAAAAACGCAAAAATATGATGCGGTTCTAAGCAATTTTGATTGGGATAGAGATCCAATTACCGAAATGAGTAAAGAGGTAATAAAATGGGCTCGCGATAACAAAATGGAAATCGACCAACTAAAAAGATTAGCAGATTTTAGAAAGGAATTTTTAGGGAATGTTTCTCATGAATTAAAAACGCCAATTTTTAATATTCAAGGTTATATACATACACTAATTGATGGCGCTATTGAAGATCCAGAAGTTAATCTTCGTTTTTTAAACAGAGCTGCAAAAAGCGCAGATAGATTAAGCGATTTAGTTGCAGATTTATTAGCTATTTCTCAATTGGAAAGTGGGGAGTTAGAAATGGAAAATGAGCGGTTTGATATCAATTTGTTAGTAAAGGATGTTTACGAACAAATGGAAGAAAAAGCTAAAAAGAGATCAATTTCAATTCTAATTAAAGATGGTTGTAATAAACCATTTTATGTAGAGGCAGACCGATATAGAATTCGACAAGTATTAGTGAATCTGGTTACAAATGCCATTAAGTACGGAAGAGAAGGTGGCACTGTTACTGCCGCTTATTACGATATGGATGAAAATCTATTAATTGAAATAGGTGATAATGGCGAAGGTATTGCTCAGGAACACTTACCAAGGATTTTTGAACGTTTTTATAGGGTTGAAAAAAGTCGTACAAGAGAATCAGAATCTGGTGGAACAGGTTTAGGTTTGGCAATTGTTAAACATATTATAGAAGCCCACCACCAAGCTGTTAATGTTAGAAGTACAATAGGACAAGGAACAACCTTTGGATTTACATTAAAGAAGTCTTCAGGTTCGTAACATAAACAAAAAAAGCGCTGGTTCATTTAGAATCCGGCGCTTTTTTATTATTCAAGGATTATACTTTTTAAGCTTCTTCCAGAACCTTTTGCTCAAACATTTTATGCAATTCTTCAGAATAATAATTCAAAGCATCTAAACTTTGTTGCTTAATTTTATCGAAGTAGTTTTCTTGATTTTTGAATAAGTTCTTATAGTATTGAATGCCTTCTTCTAAGTTTGCTTTAAATGAAGTTAAACTTTTATTCATTGATGGAATTTCAACTTCTTCTGATTTCTTCTTTAAATAATCAATATATAAACTTAATTCCTTAATAAATACGTTTGGCCTGTCATCTCTTTTGATAATATTGGTTTTACCATAGATATGGTCAATCATTTTATCAAGTTTACAAACCTCAGAGAAATAAGCCATATTGGGTCCTGGACAAACACTAACGCCTGGTCCTTCCGACTTAGTTTCAATTCCATTAACTAATAAAGCAGGTGTCCCTAGACCAACACATAAACATGATTTAACAAGAATTTTATCTAATCCTTTTTGGTAAGCAGCTTGGTCTAATTCAGCTTCATTTAATTCTTTAATTTTTGCATCTTGAAATTTTCTAGAAGCAGTGCAAAGATCTTCTCCATTTACTTCTTTATTTAAAGCTACATATTTTTTAGGACATGCACTTCCTGGTCTTCCTTTATCAATCCAAACTTGCTTTTCAGCATCTTTTGAATTTCCATAAACGCTATTAAATGGAACACCTAATGGAGATGTATTACTTAAATAAAGGTCTTTTTCCTTTGCATTTACTAATAAATCTAAAGTTTCAGGATCAACATTGGTTGCTTCTGGTACCAATAAAAATGGAGTTCCCCAGCCAATACCATCTAATTCATAATGCTCCATTAAAAACTCATGTTCTTCGGCGGTTCCAACTCCACCTTGAGCAGTAATTCTTTGTTCAGGAACTAAATCAAAATGTGGATTTCCTTTTTCTTTGATAACTGGTGACCACATTTCAAACAAACTTTGTTTTAATTCTGCTCTCTGATTTTTAAATTCCTCCAAAATTGGTCCCATTAAAAATCCATCTGTAGCAAACGCATGTCCACCACAATTTAATCCTGATTCTATTCTAAATTCTGAAACCCAAAGTCCTTTTTTAGCAAGAAATTTACCCTGAATTAAAGCAGAACGATAATCACTGGTTTTTAAGATTATTTTCTTTTTTAAAGAACCATCTTGTCCTGGAAAAAAATCATCGAATTTATCCATGTAACTGTATAAACGTGGATTCATTCCTGCTGAAAGTATGATTGATGAATGTAATTTACTTTCAGCAAATCCTCTTAATGCTGCATGAGCATCATTGAACTCAACAGGTAATTTTTCATCACCACTATAATTTTCCTTGTCGAGTTTAGTCATGATGTTTACATCAATACTTCCTTTAACTAAATTATCATTTAACCAACTGATAATTTCGCTTTTTGAAACTTTATTATCAATATAGTTTTGAAAATTTTTCTTAAGTTGTGATGTATCTGGCAACATTTTAAAATACTGTTCCAATTCTTTAGAACCTTCATTAAAAGATTCTTTCATTGACGTAATTTTCTCATCTATTAAATCTTCTAATAGATTCAAATAGGCTGTAATTCTTTTAGCCCTAAAATCATCCATTTTATTTGTAATAGCTTGATAAGGCTTATCAAATTTCTCACAATAAAATTTTCTCATTTTTTCTATTAGGATATCATCTACCAAAGAAATTGATGAGGATATTCCAAATGGAGAAACTTTAAATGGAGTATCAATTGTAAAACCAATACCCATAATTGGTATATGAAAGGAATGTGCTAATGGTTTTGGATTCATTAATATGGTTTTTAGAACTCGCAAAGTAGTTGCTATTTAAAAAGCATAAAATGATAAATTTCAGGAATTTTAATTTTAGATGTAATTGATAATCTGTCAATTGAATTTGTTGTGTTTGATTTATCAATAACATAAAGACTATATTCGCCCCATATGAAGAAAACAATACTATTATTCGCATTAAGCTTTTCTTGGATTTTATTCAATTCGAATAAAACTGATAGATTGGATGAAGGAATGTTTCCATTATCAGAATTAAAACAAGTGGATTTGAAAAAAGCAGGATTAAAAATGGATCCTATTTCACTTTACAATCCTAATGGAATTAGTCAGATTGATGCCATTGTTCGTGTTGGTGGTTGTACTGGTTCTTTTGTAAGTGAAGATGGTTTATTGGTTACCAATCACCATTGTGCTTTTAGCTTTGTTCATGCTATTAGTGATACTATTAATAAATACGTTGATAAGGGTTACTTAGCTAAATCCCGCGAGGAAGAAGCTCCTGCAAAGGGTTTGGTTTGCAAAATCACGGTAAGTTATGAAGATGTTTCTTCAAAAGTTTTAATGAGAACTCAGGAAACCAACGACCCTGTTGTTCGTTTGCAAATAATTGCTGAAAATGTAAAAGCCATAACAACAGAAGAGAATAAGAAAAATCCAAAATTGCAATGTGAGATTTCTGAAATGTTTACAGGTAGAACTTATGTATTGTTTAGATATCAATTATTAAAAGATGTAAGATTGGTTTATGTTCCAGGTAGAAGTATTGGAGAATATGGTGGTGAAAAAGACAATTGGGTTTGGCCACGTCATAGCGGCGATTTTGCTTTTTTAAGAGCTTATGTTGCTAAAGATGGCTCTGCTGCTGAATATAGTAAAGACAATGTTCCATTTAAACCTGTTAAATATTTAAAAGTAAATCCTAAAGGTGTTAAAGAAAATGATTTCGTTTTTATACTTGGATATCCTGGTAGAACATTTAGAAATCAACCTGCAGCTTTTTACCAATACCACGAAAAATACATGCTAAAGTATGTAAGTGATTTGTTTAATTGGGAAATCAATTACATGGAAAAACTAGGCGAAAACAATGAATTCTTGGAATTGAAATATTCGGCTAAAATTAAAGGTTTAGCAAATACTGCTAAAAACTACGAAGGTAAATTACAAGGATTTAGAAGGGTCGGATTAACCGATAAGAAAAAAGCCGAAGAAAAGGAAATGCAAAAGTTTTTAGAATCTGACTCGGAATTAAATAAAAAGTATGGAGATGTTATTCCTAAAGTAAATAAACTATATGATGAGATAATCAGATTTGCACCTAGAAATTTGTTCTATGATTATTTGTATAATTTGTCACCAACATTTCAATTTGCAGCTGCAGTCGATAATTATAAAACATCCTACAATCAAATAAAAAATAAAGAGGAGAGGGCTGTTTTTCTTTCAAAACAAGTTCCTCGTTTAAAATCTTTGTATCAAAAATTATTTGCTCAAATGGACCCATCAGTGGAAAAACCTTTGTTAATCAAAATGTTTGCGGATGCTAAAGAACATAATTCTGATAATGAAGTAAATGCTGTTGTAGGTTTTTATAAGAAGAATAAAACAGATGAAGCTAGATTAAAGACTATAGAAAAATTCTTTACCAAAACCAAAATTCTAAATTCAACTTTAATGATGGAATTTCTTGCTGATAGTTCAGATGCGGTTTTTGGACTTAATGATGATATCATAAAATTTGCTCATGAAATGAATAAGGAGGTAAATAAATATGATGAACAAGATAGAAAAAGAGAAGGTGAATTGAATTTACTTTTAGCCAAATATGTTGATGCAAAAAGCGAGTTTAAGAAAACTCAATTTATCCCTGATGCCAATGCTACCTTACGTTTTACTTATGGTTACATTAAAGGTTATTTCCCGAATGATGCAGAATGGAACAAACCTTTTACTACTTTAACAGGTGTAATTGAAAAGGAAGATGGAAAGGATTATGAATTGCTTCAAGCGATTAAAGATTTATATGCTTTGCATGATTTGGGCTCTTATATGCATCCAGATTTAAATGATTTACCAGTAAATTTCTTATATAATCTTGATACAACTGGAGGCAATAGTGGAAGTCCAGTTATGGATGCTGATGGTAACCTAGTGGGAGTAAATTTTGATAGAGCTTATACTGCTACTATAAACGATTATGCATGGAATGAAGCTTATTCACGAAGTGTTGCTGTTGATATAAGATATGTTTGTTGGATTTTGGAAAAGGTTGCTAAAGCCAATCATTTATTAACTGAAATGCATGTGGTAAATTAGCTGGATATGTTCATCAATTAAATAAAATAAAACAGGCTGCTTCATTAATTTGAAGCAGCCTGTTTTGTTATTAAATGACTCTATTTGTTTTTATTCTGATTTCTTATCCATCATTTTGAAAACATCATAGCTAAAACCAGTATTGCTAAATCCTCCATCATGAAACAGGTTTTGCATAGTAACTTTTCTGCTCAAATCACTAAACATTAAAACGCTGTAATTAGCGCAATCTTCTGCAGATGCATTTCCTAGTGGAGATAAAGCTTCAGCATAATCATAAAAATCGCCAAAACCTTTTACACCACTACCTGCAGTAGTTTTTGTCGGACTTTGTGATATGGTATTTACTCTTACTGATCTTTCTTTTCCTAAACGATAACCAAATCCTCTAGCAAAACTTTCTAAAAGTGATTTCGCATCACCCATTTCACTATAATCAGGAAATACTTTTTGTGCACCAATATATGTAAGCGCAACAATCGAACCCCATTCATTAATTGCATCCATTTTGTAAACAGTTTGCATTAATCTATGGAAACTCATAGCAGATATATCAAGAGTATCGTGCATGAATTTATAATCTAAATCAGTATAATCTTTTCCCTTTCTGATGTTTAAACTCATACCAACTGAATGTAAAATAAAATCTACTTTACCACCCAATATCTCCATTGATTTAGCGATTAAATTCTCCATGTCTTCGTTTTTACTTACATCACATGGAATAATTTGCGCGTTTCCACAAGCGGCTGCAAGATTATTTATTTCACCTAATCTCATGGCAATTGGTGCATTTGTTAAAACAAATTCTGCTCCTTGTTCATAACACTTTATTGCTGTTTGCCAGGCTATACTTTTATCGTTTAGCGCTCCGAAAATGATTCCTTTTTTACCTTTTAACAGATTGTTCATACAATTTCTGGTTAGTTTTTTTTAGAAATGGCAAGATTATAAAAATAGAACATAGATTTGAGTAAATTTTTCTACATAAATGGTGAATTTAATTTTAAGAATATTTTCTTTATTTCTTATATTGATTTCTTTGAATCAAACTTCAAATGCTCAGACAAACAATAGTTTAGATGGAAGTTTGTCTAAATTTCGTTTGAATTTTGATGTCAAAACCTATAAAATTCAATTAAGGATAAACCCAAAACTAAAGTTTATTTCAGGAGTAAATGAAATTCATTTTAAGGTTTTAAAATCAAGTAAGGTTATTCAATTGGATTTGGATACTGGGATGAAAATTGTTGGAATTATTTCGGATAAAATTCCAGTTACTTATAAAAGATTTGGTAGAGCTATCATGTTAAGCTTTCAAAATGAATTAACCAAAAACTCCGATTATTCTATTAAAGTTTCCTTTGAGGGTTTTCCTAAAGTTGCCAAAAATGCACCTTGGGATGGAGGTTTTGTTTGGTCAAAAGATAGTCTTGGTAAAGATTGGGTTGGAATGGCCTGCGAAGGTGAAGGCGCTTCAATGTGGCTTCCTTGTAAGGATACATGGGATGATGAACCGGAGAATCTTCAAATGGAAATTGAAGTACCACAAGGTTTAACTGCTGTTAGTAATGGTAGATTGGCCGGCTCCCAAAAATTAGATGATGGATATGAAAAATTTAGGTGGATTGTTTCTTATCCTATCAATCACTATAATATTAGTATTAATGTGGGTGATTATATTCATATAACTGATGTTCATACCAGACCGAATATTGAATCTTTAAGTTTGGATTATTATGTTTTAAAATACAATGAACTAAAGGCTAAAAAACACTTCGAACAAAGTAAATATATGCTTCGTTGTTTTGAAAAATTCTTTGGTCCTTATCCATTTCAAAATGATGGATATAAACTTGTTGAAACACCTTATTGGGGAATGGAACACCAAAGTTGTGTTGCTTATGGTAATAATTATAAAAATAATGATTTTGGATTTGATTTTATCATTGTTCATGAAAGTGGCCATGAGTGGTTTGCTAATTCTATAACAGCTAAAGACAAAGCTGATATGTGGATTCATGAAAGCTTTACTACTTATTCAGAAGCCTTGTATGTTGAATGTATGGCTGGTCCTGAAAGGGCTAAAGAGTATTTAAAAATGCAAAAACCAAAGATAAATAATAAACAGCCGATGTTAGGAGAACGTGATATGTTCTATCATCATGCTGATAACGATATTTATTATAAAGGTACATGGATTTTACATACCCTCAGAAATATGGTAGACAATGATACTTTGTGGCAAAATACTTTGTATGAGTTTCATCAAAAGTTTAAATACCAAACTATACTCACTGAGGATGTAGTTTCTTACTTTTCTAAACGTTTGAATATGAAACTCAAACCGTTTTTTAAGTGTTATCTGGAAAATGCTAAAATACCTGTTTTTGAATATTTTATTCTTCATAAAAATGGTTTGCATGAATTACATTACAGACTAAAATCACCTGTTTCAGGACTTGAAATGCCTTTATTGGTTTCAATTTCAAAAAGTAGAAACGATATGATTAATGCAACATCTCAATGGCAAATAATTGATTTACCTTATGAGGATGAAAAGTTGTTTGTTGTAAAACCAAATTCATATTTGATTGAAATCAAAAAAATAAACAAGTGATTTAATTGTATGAATAGTTTAGTATTTTTTGAAATCTGAATAATTCATGTTTTTAATGTAATTGCTTGACTTTTAACTTCTTTTAAATTGATTCAGATTAATTTTTTATTTGATTTGAGTCAATTTTTCAAGTCGCTTCTATTTAATTAGCATGATTTTTGTTTTAAACTGATGTTTTATTGATTTAAAATAGTTTTCATAGAAAATATTATATATATATTTGAATTGCTTTTAACAATAGATGAAACTTATATTCAAAATAGAAAAAGTTGCTGAGAATTATGAGGAGGAAATGGCTTTAAACCATCGTTCTCATGAGGAAGAATTAATTCATGAAGAACATAGTTTCCTTATGAAAAAATTAGTAACCGTTTTTTATATCATAAGTATCATGGCGATTGTATTCATCATGTTAATGGAAGTTAAAAGGGTTTACAGAACTGATTTCTTTCAGGATTATAATTTCCCTTTTGAAGATTCCTATTACAGTATTACCAAGGGTTTAGAGTAATTATTATGAAATATAAAATTACATTCAAATTTATGGAGGAAAGGACCGCAGAAGATGATGGTCAGTTTCATCCATTGCCTTTAATACATGCCAACCGTCCTCATATTCATCAAGGAGATGAAGATTTTTATGCACATCAGGAACATCATGAGTTTTTAAAAAGGCTTACAACCTTAATGTATACTTTAGTCATATTCTTTGTGGTAGTTTTTTTGATGATGGAAGTCAAAAGGTCCCTTGGAGTTGATTTTATACCCGGGTTTAAATTTCCTTTGGAAGATTTTTATTATGATGTGGTTCAACCTTAAAATCAAATATGCCACATTGTGGCATTTTTGATTTTAAGGCATTCCTATCAATTTAATCTTTGATAAATTTTATAGGTTTTATTTTCAAATCAGTCAATTCCAGCATATACATACCTTTTGAAATAAGATTCAAATTGATACTGCTATCTGAGTTTGAAATTCCACTAGTTACCAATTTTCCTGTTATATCAAAAATCCGATAGAACCTTTCGCTATAAGGAACTTGACCCTCTATTTTTATTATTCCAGAGGATGGATTTGGATACAATTCATATTTATTTTCGGAATTGTATTCTTGTTCTGAATTTTCAATTTTTAATTTAGTTGTTATAACTTCAGGGTATGCTTGACAAGGACCATTGATTAATAAACATCTGAATTCCGAATTATCAAAATTAGCATCTGCATTTAAAATTAAGAGGGTATCATTTTTCATTCCTTTAAATCTTGTGCTTAATTCTGATATGGTTATAAATGATCCAAGTATTCTCATCTCCCAGCTATATTGTTCTGCTATTTTTGTTTGAACAGTCAAAAGAATTGTATCTCCTGTTTTATAATATTTGATTGAGTCTGTTTGCCCCATTAGGTTAGAGCAATTTGTTGTATGTACTATTGAATCACTTTTATCTGAACATTCTTCTTGGTTAACAATACACCTAAAAATATTTCTATCATTAAATAATTTACTTTGATTAACAATAAGTGTGTCATTGTCAATTCCTAAAAAACCTATAGAATCCTGAATCCTGCTAAATCTTCCTGATTTAAAAATTTGCCATTCAAATTGATTTTTTTCTGGTTCTTTTGTTTTTAATACCAATCTTAAAGGTTCATCAATATTTGTACTTGGTTTATAAATCATGGAATCAATTAACTTGAGACAAGAAGCAACATTTAAAATATAATTTTTACTTCTACTTAGACATGAATCTGCCCAAACATTACACCTAAATATCCTTCCACTATCTAATAGTTTTAGGTATTTTATTGTTAAGGTTGATGTATTGGTCCCTGATATTGTACTATCATCTTGAATGTTGGTGAACTCACCTTCAATTTTTTCCTGCCATTGATAATTACTACCTGATAGTTTATCAAAACAAGTAAAATATGCAGTGTCTTTTATCTTATAACCATCTTCGTGCTTTACATAACTTAAGCTAGAATTACACAATTGTAAATTTGTAATAAATATATCTGAAAATCCTTTTGATTGCTGAATACCAGATTTTTGTAAAATAAAATTATTAGAGTCAATAAAAAATCCAGTATAATAAAATTGATTTAAACTTTTGTTAAATGCAGTATTATGAATAAAATTCGTTTGGTTCATATTTCCATTTCCCGGAAGTAAATTACCCCATTGGATTTGGCCATTTGAATCAAACTTTAATAAATAAATATCGCTGTTTTGTTTAGGTATAAAAGTGTCTGTTTGATAGATTGTATTCACCCAAAACTTTCCTAATGTAAAACCACTTAAATATATGTTTTCTTCATTATCTGAATGAATTGTTTGGGCAAAATTGTTTCTATTTGAGTTGATTGAATAAGATTGAAGAAATGTTCCAGAGTCTGTCCAAATGCATATAAAACCATTTGATTGATTTGATGTATAATGATTTTTAATGTTACTTCCAGGGTCAAACCCTACTGAATCTGAATAATTTCCACATAGAATTATCTTATTATCTATTTCTACATGTATATCGTTTATTGATAATTGTTCTTTTCCTTTGATATTTTTTACCCAAACAAATTCGCCTTTAGAATTGAGTTTTAAGACATAAGTCTCTAAACTAAAATTAGCTGTGGTAAGTAAATAAACATCAGGACCTAAATCAAAATCGATGCTTCCTTGAAACATTCCTGCCGAGAAGATATTTCCAAATTTATCTGTTTGAATTGCAGTAAATAATTCATTTACGTCGATATCTTTAATAATTCTTACCCAATTAAAATTCCCATTTGTATCAATTTTTAAGATATAATTTCCCATTCCTTGAATGATACTATCTTTATTCGGACTGAAATCAAAATCAAGAGCACCTTCAAATCTTCCTCCTATAATTAAACATCCATTGTGATCGTATTTAATCATATTAGTTTCTGCAATGGCCCCAATTGGAATTGAATTGTCAGACAAAAATCCACCAATTCTTTTAACCCAAACAAAATTACCTGTAGAGCTAATCTTTAATACATAACCTGTGCTTTGGATCCATGCACTTAAAGTATCTAAGCCAATTCCAGGATTAAAATCTATAGTACCTGTAAAATTTCCAACTACATAAATATCTCCATTTGCATCACAGGTAATTGATTCTGCTTTGTTGTAGCCTTGGTCTCCAAATCCATACGACCAAATAATGTTACCAGATAAATTTTGTTTGCTGATAAAAATATCGTAACCACCATTAGAAACTTGAAAATTAGTTTGGTTGAAATAACAAGTATCACTAAATCCACCTAGAATAATTGAATTTCCAGCAGGGTCTAAAACTATGTTTCTTCCTATATCAAAACTTTTTCCACCAAATGATTCAACCCAATTTATTTTTTGAGCTTGAAGACCAAAACCTAAAAGAAACGCCAAGTGAAAGATGATTAGTTTTAATTTCATATCCTTCAAATCTAATTTTTATTCAAAATTTTAATTCTTAATATTTTTACCATTTAATTATATCCCAAAAACAATCTTTTTTTTATAATTATATTCCTTGTTTGTTGATTTAGATTTTGACAAATAAATAACGCATTTTCTTATATATTTGGTAGATTAAACTTATTCAGCTTTGAAAAAAATACTACTAATTCTTTTACTTTTTGCCATCGGCTATTCTTCTAATGCACAGAATATTGGAGATACAATAAAGGTGAAAACCTTTCATTATGGCAGCAACAATAGAGATACTTTTGCCATTTTCCCGATTAATAATCTTAGCTATGAGAAGATTATTCTTAAATACAATATGCGTTGCAAAAACGGATTGGTTTCAAATAGTACCAATCGTGATCAAGGTTGCGGAGAATGGGATTATAGCTGTAATACTTATATTGTTGATTCTTCAAAAGTTGAGGAAGCACTCAGTACACAGCCAAATTATGTAATCTCAAATTTTACAGGAAACAGCTTTAAATATGCTCTAAATGCTCCATACAATTATTATCGTTTCAAGCAAAAAAATGTAATAATCGATTCAACAAAATCAGAAACAAAATATACCCTTGGGAATGGTAATTTTAGCTCAGAATTGATGTTGAATGCATCTCAAAATTCAGGTAAAATGCAGTTTATTATACTTGCATCTGAATTACTCAATGCAGGAATGTCTGCTGGTAATATTAAAGGAATTAGTTTGTTTGTTGAAGGCTCAGGTTCAAATCTAGCTTTTCTAAAAATTAAAATGAAGCATGATTCTCTAAACGTTTTAAATGATAGAAAACCTCATAACAATGGTTTTGTAGAGGTTTATAACAAGTCTACTCAGTTTGTTACTGGTGAAAATCAACTTCAGTTTTATAATTCCTTTAACTGGGATGGTTCAAGTAATGTGGTTGTAGAACTTTCTTTTACGAATTCTGTTCCTCAAAATTTACTTCAGTTTAAAGTTGATTTTGCGTTTTTAGGAAGTTCAATTTCAACTCATAATAATTATTCAATTGATCTAAAAAATCAAGGCTTTGCTAGGCTTGATACTACTGGGTTTTCAACAATAAATAAAGAATTTACTATTCAGTTTTGGGCTTATGGTGATGAAAGCCTAATGCCGGCTTCAAATTCAATTCTATATGCTTATCCAATTAATCAGGGTGAAAGACAATTGAATATTCACCTTCCACATGGTAGCAATAATATCTATTTCGATTGTGGTTATGCTGCAGGAGGATATGATAGAATCAATAAAATTGCTACTCCTGAAGAACAAGGTGGTAGATGGAACCATTGGACTTTCACTAAAAATGCAACTACAGGTACCATGAAAATTTATCTGAATGGAAACCTTTGGCATTCAGGAACAGGTAAAACCAAGTTGATGAATATTCTAAATTTACTTCTTGGTAAAGATCAAACTGGTGGTGGAAATTACAAAGGTAAAATCAATGATTTATCATTTTGGAATAAAGAAATTCCAGATAGTTTAATCAAAGATTGGATGCTTAGTAGTCCAAATCAGTTTCATCCAATGAGACAAAATTTGGTTTCATACTACCCAATGAATGAGGCTTCAAGGAATCAAATGCGTAATTTAATTAGTAATGTTTTGGTTAATGGTGAAAACTTTTCTTGGACATATGATAGGGGAGAAGAGCTTAATCGTTCTTTTAACTTGAGTGAGATAAGACCAAAGGTTTCATTAATTAAAGGGGATTATGTATCTCAAATTTCAGATGTTTTTGTGTTGGATTCGCTACCTTTTCAAAAGTCAATTATTCAAAAATATAGCATCAATTCTAATGCTAATCAAATTCCATTAGCTAGTGATGAAATCAAATTGGATACAGTTTTTACTCAATATTATCCTGCTTTTTATTCAAAAGTATTTGATGGTGAAACATTGGAATTGCTCGATTCTATTGATGTTTTAGAAGATGGTACATTACAAGTAAATAACTTAAACTACTATAGAAGATTTCCATTTTATAATGAAATTATGTCGTTTGTAACACCATATGGGATTGGTTTAAATTTAGGTCCAAATGGAAAATCTTGGTATTTTGATGTGACAGATTTTGCGCCATTATTAAAAGGTAAAAAAAGAATTGTAATGACACT
>JAIYDG010000590.1 GCA_027487625.1 Bacteroidota bacterium | reverse complement strand
TAACGTCAGAGTGTGAAAAAACCTCTCCACACTGTTTAGTGTAAAATTATTGAAAAGTGTGTGATTAAGCAAGTGGCTGTGTATTTAAATTTGCTTCAACAAAAGAGGTATGAACTATATATTAGGAAGTAACCGAGGGCAGTTTGAGTTTAGTTGTTTAGAGGATGCTGTAGAGCAAGATAATCAGGTAAGGTTTATAGAGGCATTCGTAGAAAAGCTTGATTTAAAATCATTACAATTTGTTGTTAAGGATTTAAAAGGAGAAGGTCGACCAAGGTATGAACCCAAGGTTTTTCTGAAGCTATACTTGTATGGTTACTTAAATGGTATCCGTAGCAGTCGCAGGCTTGAACGGGAGTGTAAAAGAAATATTGAACTACAATGGTTATTGAACAGATTGGTGCCCAATTACCATAGTATTGCAGATTTCAGAAAAGACAATCCAACAGCCTTACGCAACACTTTTAAACTATTTCTTTGTTTCCTAAAAGACCTGGATTTAATTGGAGGAAGAACAGTAGCTATAGATGGCACAAAGATGCGGGCACATAATAGCAAGAAGAATAATTACAGCCCAAAGAAGATAGAACGGCATTTGGCCTATATTGAAGAAAAGACAAATGAGTATTTAAAGGAATTAGATGCCAATGATGAAGGTGAGTCGCCGATAAAACTTGATAACATAAAGAAGAAGATAGAACGCTTAAAGCAAAACAAGATTAAATATGAGTTACTAGGAATTCAAATGGAAGGCAGCCGTTCCCCGCAGGTTAGCACAACAGACCCAGATGCACGTGCATTGCTGGTACAAGGCCAGGTTGTTGAAGTGAGTTATAATATGCAGGCAGCAGTAGATGACAAGCATAAACTAGTAGTAGCCACCCATACCATAAACAAGAACGACAGGAATGCCTTAAGTGCAATAGCTATTGAAGCAAAGGGAAATTTAGCAGTAGAAACATTAACAACTATCAGCGACAAGGGCTATCACAATGGTAGCGAACTTGAAACCTGTAAGCAAGAAAACATCACGACAATTTGTGCTCAGCAAGAGATAGTAAATAGCAATGAAAAAGGAACAACGCCCGAATATCTTGTAACAAAATTTATTTATAATAAAGAGGATGATACTTACACCTGTCCGCAAGGAGAAATATTAAGAACCAAAGGAACTTGGCATACTAAGAAATCTGGCAATGGGGCTCCAAGTTATCAATTTAAAAAATATAGAACACCTGCCTGTAAAGATTGTCCTGTTAAACACCTATGCACTGGAAGGGAGAAAGGTGGCAGAGAAATAGACCGAAGTGAATATGCAGATGCCGTAGAAGAAAATAGCAAAAGGTATAGAGAGAATGCTGCATTATATCGGAAACGACAAGAGATAAATGAGCATATTTTTGGCACCATCAAAAGGAAGTGGGGATACAACCATACCAACTTAAAGGGATTAAAGAAAGTAAACGGAGAGTTTGCTTTAATCATGACAGTTTATAACATGAAGAGATGCATAAACATACTGGGTATGGAGAAATTAATGGAGAAACTTAAAAATTGGAAGCCTGATTATAAGGGGATGGCTTTGCTTTTGTTAAAAACAACCCATTTTAAAGCGATATCAAAGCATTTAATCATGGAAAGAAAAATGGCTGCATAATCATAACTCAATAAATGAATGCGGCATATCGCTTTGTTATACTTCTTAGACCATCAAATCCAACCAATTTTCAACCAAAACTTAGTTTTTTCACAACCTGACGTATTGCACATTTGCGATGGGCGTGCGTTTTGACTCAAATGTAACTTAGGGAAACGAATTTTACAATTACTAAAATCCTGTCAAACGGAGACGAATTGCACGCCTATTGCAAATGTGCTGTTAGCGGCTGTAATACTCTACAAGCGAAGTCTAGTTGTCATTCTATTTGTTCAATAGTTTTTTCAAGAATTTGTCCGTTTACTGGAAAAGTCCCGCTGTCCCAAACTGCCTTGTCAAATGGTGGCAGAGTTTTCTCTTCTTTGAAATACTGACCTATTGTTTTGAAGTCAATGAATTCTCCACTCACTTTTTTTCTAATGAATTCAAATTCTGTGTTCGGGAATGTCTCATTATATTCAAGTTCGTCTAAATACTGTCCCCATAAAAATAATGTCTTTGGTTGTCCGTTGTCTAAAACTTCAATGTAATATGCAATACCAAAGTCTTCTGGGTCTTCACGTTTGATTGCTTTTGTTGTCTTTACATGGATAACCTCTGCTTGTCCCGAATTAATGTCCTCAAGATGTTTATTGTTACTTAGTCCACCATCCCATTTTTTTGTAATCCGATAAGTCAGAAGCAATGCCACTAATACCATTAAGATACAATAGATTGCTTGGTTTTGAGAAGCTATAGGAGAAAAGTGGTTATAAACAAGTAAGGGAATGTCCAACGCTAATGCGATAAAAATAAATTTCATAACAAACTCCTCAAACCTTTTGTAAACACTTGGCAGTTGTTTGGTCAGTCGTTTTTTTTCTTCGTCAGTAAATGGTCTTGTTGTAATAGTTAACATTTTCTCTTTTTTACTATCGGTTGATTTCGCAATGTCGTCAAATTATAGCCGCTAACGTTTTGCACATTTGCGATGGGCGTGCGTT
>JAIYDG010000204.1 GCA_027487625.1 Bacteroidota bacterium | reverse complement strand
GAGGTATCATCAACTATTTTCATTTAATAAAGAATTGTTTCATCAAGTTCCACTTCAATACCTTGCATCTATGCTTGGCATGACACCGGAAACTTTTAGTAGAATTAGGAAAAAAGCTACGTTATAAACTTCTTGATATTTGTCAAGAGCAAGCCTTGGTTTTGTGACAATCTTTGTATTGTTAAATCAATCAAATGAAAATCATATCAAAATCAATTCTACTAACAACAATAAGCTTGATAATTTCAACAGGCTTAATTGCTCAAAACAAATCTAAAATGAAACAAATTAACAGCAATGCTCCTGTAAAGTGTAGCAAAACAATTCTTATTAATGCTAGTCCTGAAAAGGTTTGGTCTGTTTTAACCAACATTAACAATTGGGCAAACTGGCAGCCTGAAATTAGTAAAGTTCAATTATTTGGAGAGTTAAAACCGGAATCTAATTTTAATTGGAAAACTGGTGGTGCTAAAATTCATTCAACTTTACATACTGTTGAACTAAATAAAAACTTCGGCTGGACAGGAAAAACTTTTGGGATGTATGCCATTCACAACTGGACTTTAACCGAAGTGAATGGGCAAACTAAAGTATCTGTTGATGAAAGTATGGAAGGTTTTTTTGCAAAACTTTTTAAAAAATCTTTCAATAAAAACCTTGAAAAAGGTATGCAAAATTGGTTAGAATTTCTTAAGAAAGAATGTGAAAAGTAGTTGATTATATATACTGATTAAATAATCTATCCAAGCATTAATTATTTGTTTTTCAAATTGATAATATTGTTACTTACATATTATCAATTTGGAAAACAACAACAAGGATTATACAAATGAAAATGATTAAAACTCAACCTCGTTTTGTAATTTACCTTTGGCAAAATCTGCGGCAAAATCAACAAATACTTTGTAAGCTGGAGTAAAGGAGAATTTTAAATCACCATTTCTTTCAGTGATATTTCTTCTTGCTAAGGTGCGCACAAAATCTCTTCTGCTTTCACCTGTTTTTAGTTGGTTATTATTGCTGATTAATTCTGCATAAGCACTATTTTCAAAGTACTCGTCAACTTTCTCATGTTCAAATTCAGCATATTGAATTTCTTCTAAAAAGTTCTTTCCATCTTTATCAAGTTCATAGCTTAATATGGCAAAGAATAAGCAAATATCTCTGCTCAACTGTTCTCCGGTTTCATAAGAAAGTATGAATCCATAGTCGGTTTTTATTTCTAGTTCATATCCAAAACTTTCTTTAAAAAATTTGTTGTAAAAATCCTGGTTCTCCTTCAATGAGGTGAATTTTTGATCACTGGCAAGGATGAATTTCCCGCCCATTAAATCACTAACAATGTCTTTATGATATCTAGGAAATTCCATATCTGTTTATTTTAATTTTTGGCACTCTTAAATTCATTTGGCTGGTTCTAATTAAACTTCTGTCATCATTTGCATCTACTTCTAAACTTATTCCATCTTCGAATAAAAGTGCAGTAAGTGCAAAAAGTTTATCTGTTTCAATTTGTTCGTATTCCGATTTTAAAGTTAATCCACACCATTCAAAAAAGCTATCCAATGGTAACTGTTGCATCATTTTATCCTTATACAAATCTTTATTAAATACCCATTTGTCTGAAGAAGCACGTGGATCCTCTAATATGATTGTTTCTTCGTTTTCGAATTGCTGAACATATTCTTGGGCATTTAAATACATATCATTGCTATATGGATAATGCCTCTCAGTTTTGAATACTTTAGGTAAGGTAACTTTATTTGGAGCTTTTAAGAACTCAATCCAACCAGTTAGAATTACTGATTCAGTTCTAATTCTCTCAATTAATGGCAATAATTCATTTGTAAGTAATTTCGATTGCTTCAATAAATCATCGTTGGTTTGAACTAAAAAGACATACAACTTTTCGAATTGTAATCTGATTACTTCATCATCAAAGTTTAAACGTCTGATATTTACATAATTTGAGATATCGAATAACCTATTTGTGATAGATTCAGAATGATTAATATCTAAAATATTGTTTAATGGCGTGATATAATAATCAATCCAAAAACTCGCTTTACGTACCTTTTCTTTATAGTCTAATTTGTCAACGTTTGATTTGAGTTCGCGGGTTTCAGCCAATAAACGAATGGTGTTTTTTTCTACTGCTTCACTAAATTCCTTTATTTCATTATAAAGGTCATTGATTCTGCTGGTTAAAATTAATTTGTCACCATTAATTCCATCTCTTATTTTTTTGAATAAGAGAGAAATTGAGCTTTCGTATTTCTGAATTGTTTCAGGAAGTAAAGGTCGAAATTCGTTTAAAATGAATTCAAATAATTTGAAATAAGTATCTCTGAATTCGAAATCATCTCCAAGTTTTCGTAGAATTTTATAATCTAAAAGTTGAGGTAATATTTCATTACCACGATCAGCTAAAATTTCAGCCAATTGTTCTTTTCTGATTATACTACTTTCAGCTTGCAGGTCGAATAAATCTTTTAAACTATCAAAGTAGTTGGCAAGAAAATTCAGTATGGTTTTTGGTTCTGCTTTCATCATAATCCTAAGAATAAAGCTTCTTGTTCAAGGAATCTATTTGTTTTTAAAACTAAGTCTTTGACTTTATTTACTATTTTATCATCTGAATTTTTAACTTTTTCACTTGTCGTTTGATTTATCTGTTTATTGGAGTTGTAGGCATATTTTTCGAAAAGTTCATTAAAGTTATCTGGAAGGTAAAATTCTGCAAAGTCAATTTGATTTTTTATCTCCAAATATTCATTAAGTCCAACTAAATCATAATCACTAAAAACTATAAGCTTTTTGCATTCTAGTTTAAGAAAATCTTTATGACTCCATCTACCATACTTATGAATAAAAATATAATCAGAACCAAATATTTTTTCAGATTTTAAAAAAGATTCTTTATTTTCAACTATACATACATTGTCGAAATTTAAATTAAGCGAGTTGCTTAAGAATGCTCCAAAATTCTCTGTAGAAAATCCTAAATTTATATTGTGATTATTTATTAAGACATTCTCAAAACCTCGCAGAAAGTAAAATGGAATCTGATTAGTTTTTACTGCTTTTGAATTTCTTAACTTTTCTATTGAATCAGATTTAGTAATTATTTCAGATTCAAAATCATTTGTTTGACTTGAAAGCCATTTGGAATAAGAGTCCTTTTTATTAATTAGAAATTTCCTTCCTTTTCCTGATTTTATATCAATGATAATTTGAGAATTTATAAGTTGTTTGAAAAATACAGAATTTAAAATAGACTTTGGAATAGAAGATGCATTTATCTCTTCAATCTTTAAGAATTCAGTGTAAAATTTATGTTGAGTAATATTCATCGAATTAATTTCCGTTTCTCTCACCATACATTGCATTCACCTTTTCATTGATATTGATTTTGCCTGCATTTGGATAAATGAAATAGTATTTTCCAAATCCGGCAACAGCATCTGGTGCAGCAAAAATTGGAATAAAATGATGCTCTTTGCAGAATCTCACCAATTCAGGACGGTTTTGTTTATCAATTGTTGCTACCTCATCAATAAACAAAGCAATTCTGTTTTCATCATCATTTAATGCAAGTCGATTAATGATATTCATGATAATCATTAATCGAATCATTTTATCGGTTCCATCTGATTCAATTTGTTCGTTTAAATCAACGGGTTTTGTTGTACCTTTTCTTGTAAGGTGAAGTGTAATATCGAATAAATCATCAAACTCAATTTTTCTACCAGAATCAAGATAATTATCAAGTACTTTAAGGTTTTCAGAATGGTCGAATTCAAACATCAACTGACCACGAACCTGTTGAATGGAACTAATCTTTTTTACCTCTTCAACTAATCTTTTGTTATCAACCAATTCAATGGTTAATGATTCAATATCTGAGATTCTAGCTTGCGATAATTTACTATTGAATTTATTGTATACAAACTCTTTAAACTCCTCATAACGCTTTAATAATGTAAAAGCAGGATTTGCAAATTGGGTTGAAATACTTTCCAATAAACTTGAAATTGAACGCTCTTTGTCTTCAATTAAAGCAATTTCTTCTTCAACATATTTAATGAAATCTACTTCATCGGCAAAGGTTGATTGTAGTTTATCTCTTAATTTTTCGAATAATTTATCTTTAGAAACTTTTAATTCATTTCTATCGCTCATATTGATTTGAACCTTTTTGTATAAATTGTCCAAATCATCTGAAGTTTCATATTCTTCACCAGCCAAGCCAAAAGTATCTAATATTTGTTTGTACTCCTGTAGTTCTCTTATTCTTCTTTCTCTTTTGTCTTTTTCAACAATCATTTCCTGCACTTCCAATTGCTTTTTTGCAATGGAATCTGCAAGTCTTTTTTGTTCATTTTCTAATTTCTGATTTTCTTCATTTAGCGTGCTCAGTTCCTGTTTTAATTTTTCAATTGATTTTTGAACTGCAGGTTTACTTCTAATTTTTTGAATCTTCAATTTAATTTCTTCCATCTCCTCTTGGATGGTTTTCAAATCATTTTGAGATTTTTCAAAGTCTCTTACAACCTCAAAAAGAGCTTGCTGATTTTTTAAATCTAATTTGGCATTAGCTAATAATTCCTTGATTTCATCAACCGATTGAAAATCTTTTGGCGATAGATTTTTAGAAATATCAATTTCACCATCAAAAATTTTCAGGCTATCTGTAACTTTATGTATGGCTTTAATAACCTGATCTCCTGGTAAACTTTTAATTTCTTCACTTAAGATAGCATTTAATAATTTTCGGTTTTCTTTATTGCCCGAAATTTTGTTAATCAATAAGTTACTGTAATTTTTTACTTGATTTTCGAACCTTGAAATTTGGTCATTTAATTGGTCGATTCTGAATTCAATCTGGCGGCTGTTCAATTTTTGAACTTCAACCATTGTAATTCTACTTTCAACTTCTTTCCTTTTTTTATCGAGATTAGCTAGAGCTTCACTTAATAATTCAATTGGGTCGAATGAATTAATAATTTTTAACTCATTTTCTTTTTCATTTAAAGAATAAGCACGACTTTTTATTTCAGATTCTTTACCACCAATTTTCCTATCGAAATCAGCTTTTTGAGGAATTAAATCCTCGTTGATATCCATGTTTATTTTAGCAATGTATTGATTCTTTTCAACCAATTGTGCTTGCAAGGATGGTAGGGTAGTTTCGTAATTTTTTGTAAAACCATAGAATAATTGGTCAATTATACGAGCTTTTGCATTGTACTGACTTACAACCTCTCTAAAATCATCGAATTCATTTTTTACTGATTTGAGGTTTCTGATTTCGTTATTAATTTTTCTTAAATCAACAATGTCCTTTTTGTTTTTCTGAGAAAAATTCAACATTTCATTTTCCCTGTTATCAGCAATAATAAGCGCTTCCTTCAGGTTTTTATTGGTGATAAGTTTAGTGTTGATGAGGTATCTGTAAATACGAGAAAAGTTATTACTTAAGCCTTCAGTTTTAACAGTATCTTCTAGCCAAACAACTCCATTATTTCTGCGGCCTCTTTGGTAAACGGTATTAAAAACTTCACGTTTATCTTT
>JAIYDG010000093.1 GCA_027487625.1 Bacteroidota bacterium | reverse complement strand
CAATATGTTTAGCAGCAGTATCAATAGTTAAGAATAAACCTGTAGATTCAACTACGTATTCAGCACCAACTTCATCCCATTTTAAGTTTGCAGGATCCTTTTCAGCAGTTACTCTGATTTTTTTTCCATTAACAACCAAATGACCACCATCAATGGCGATATCACCTTTAAAAATACCATGTGTAGAATCGTATTTCAACATGTAAGCCATGTAATCAACATCAATTAAGTCGTTAATTCCAACGATTTCAACTTGTGGGTTGTTGATTGCAGCTCTGAAAACCAAACGGCCAATACGGCCAAATCCATTGATACCTATTTTCATAGTGAGATAATTAATTAATTCCGCAAAGATAATTTATTTCTTTACAAATCACCTTTTTTCCCATGATAAAAATCAGGCTATTCATCTATCATTAGGTGTTTAAACAATAATTTACCAATAACTGAAAAATCTAACTAATAATCCTAATTATCAAACACTTAACTAATCAATTATCAAAGGCCTATTCTAAGGATTTAATGAACTATCAATTTCACATAAACCGCCTTAAAACCTGCAGTTAATTTGGATTAACTCGATTAAAGTTACAAGTATAATTTGTTAAAGATTGATTGAAAATGTTGGAAAAAAAAAGGAAGATCGGCTTTTGATAAAAATCCGTGTAAACAGGATTTAGCCTCCACTGGTATCGCAACCTTCTAATGTCTCCAGTAATAAATTACCAAAAATCCCACGAGGGTAAAAAAGCCTGGTTTTGATGTGTGGTTGAGCCGAATAAAAATTGGTATTAATTTTTTCAAATATTACACCGACCTTCCATTGGCAAATCTAGATTATTCTGATGAATTGACAATCAAATTAAATCTAAATTTAAGAATGTAAAATATAAGTAAAGCTGCTGGAACCTTTAACTGTTGCAGATTTCAAATCAAAAAAATCAGGAGAATTAAATCAATTTATGTTTGAACACATTATTTATCAATCAGAACATTTTAAAGGAAACTAAATAAAACTTTAAAAATAATAATCACCATCTATTAGGAATCAAATAAAATTATATCAAGCCTGAAATGAATAAAAAAAATGCTTTTAATAGTTTGAAAAAACAGATAAATCAATCAAGATATTTAACTGAAAATCAATCAATAAAAAAAATATAAGCATGATTTTTGAAAAAAGTTTTGCGAAATAAAAACTTTGCGTATTTTTGCACTCCCCAAAACGAGGCCCGTTCGTCTATCGGTTAGGACGTCAGGTTTTCATCCTGGTAAGAGGGGTTCGATTCCCCTACGGGCTACATTATAAAAGAGAGAAAGTAAAATGCTTTTTCTCTTTTTTTTTGCCATTTTTTTTATTTTCTTAGTTTTCTGGCTTAAACTAAACTCTCAAAACATATAATTGTACACGATTAATTAATTTCAATCAGCAAAATTGAGATTAATATTGCCGGAATTATTATTACCTGAATTATACCTTTAAATAAAGTATGAAACTATTTTCAGAAGGCTTTCAATTTATTATTAATACCTCCTTGTTTAAAAATACAACAATGGGAGTGGAAACCGATTTATCTTTACAAAATAGAAAAACACCTATTGTTTTATATACTCCAAATGGCAAAGAAAAAGGCTTAATTATTACTTTCACTGGCTTTTCTATGAGTGGTTATAAAGACCCACGAATTGCTATAGTAAATAATGCTTTCAAAAAAATGGGTTACCGTGTTATTACTCCTAAGATTAATCCAATTGATTCTTTAATTATTCATCCTCAGTGTGTTGATGAAGTAAAAGAAGTCATTAATGGAATTTCAAATGACCCAATTTTAAATCCAAATAAATTTCGTCCTGCCATATTCGCGCCTTCCTTTACTGCAGGAATTGCCGCTTTAGCCATAGCAGAAATGCCACATAATACGGTTTCTTCTCTTTGTTTATTAGGAAGTTTTAGTGATTTTGAATCAACCATTCAATTTGCTTTAACCAATGAAGAAAACCAAGACAATTACGGTATGCATATTCTGATGAAAAATTTCTTGAAATATGAAATTGGTGAAAATGCTGAAATGGAAAAATTAGTTCATACAGCTTTAGAAGACAATGGTTTAAAACGCACAACGCATTTATTACCTGAGGTAAAAGCAAATTCAAATCCCCAAACAGTAGAGTTTTATGAGAAATTGGTAAGCAATACCGAATTTAGAAAAGAAGTTATAATGAAGGCTTGGACAAAAATTCCTGATTTTGAAAATTGGAAACACCGTCTTGATGTATCAATCCATGCCCATAAAATTACTTGTCCTGTTGCTATTATTCATGGCAATGGCGACCAAGTAATACCAACTTCTCAATCGGTTTTACTACATTCATTAATTAAAGAAAAAAACAAAAAAGTACATCTTGAAATATCAAATTTATTAGACCATGGGGACCTAAAACTGAGTTTTAAGATATTTGCAGAAATTTCTAATTTGGCCAAAGCATTCAGTTTTTTCACAACACATTGTAGAAAATTGAAGGATTTTAGCACAAAAAATGGATCAATGGCTTAGAAATTTGATTTTTTAGTATATATTTGCAGCACTTTTTTAAAATTAAATATACATTATCATGCATTTGACAACCGTAGCGAAGCAAGAAATCTTCGAAAAATTCGGTAGAGCCAAGTCTACAACAGACACTGGTTCAGCTGAAAGTCAGATCGCTCTGTTTACAGAGAGGATTAACCACATTACTAGTCACTTAAAGAAAAACAAAAAAGATTTTTCTGCTGAGTTAAGTCTAGTAAAATTAGTAGGTAAAAGACGTTCTTTATTGAATTATTTGCAACGTAAGGATGTATTCCGTTACAGAGCAATCATCAAAGAACTTGAAATCCGTAAGTAATCTATCTCGTATCGAAAGCAATTTCGATATTGTACTTTATTCAATTTATTAAAAAAGGGGCAGGCCAACAGGTGCTGCCCTTTTATTTTTCAAAGACGACAAAAAAATATGTCACAAGCAACAATTAAAACTTTCGAAATAGATGGAAAGACCATCAGTATCGAAACCGGACGATTGGCCAGACAAGCCGACGGAGCTGTAGTAGTAAAACAAGGCGATACCATGATTCTCGCCACAATTGTATCAAACAATGATGCAAAACCCGATATGGATTTCATGCCATTAACTGTAGATTACCAAGAGAAATTTGCAGCCGTTGGTAGAATTCCGGGTAGCTTTCACAAACGTGAAGCAAAATTATCTGATTATGAGGTATTGGTTAGTCGTATCGTAGACCGTGCTTTACGTCCGCTTTTCCCTGATAATTACCATGCAGATACACAAGTTGCATTAACTTTAATTTCTTCTGATAAAAATATCCTTCCTGATGCTTTAGTTGGCTTAGCTGCTTCTGCTGCTATTATGGTAAGTGATGTTCCTTTTAATGGTCCTATTTCTGAAGTTCGTGTAGCTAGAATTGATGGCAAATTTGTTATCAATCCTTATAAAGACGAATTAGAAAGAGCTGATATGGACCTGATTGTTGCTGGTACTGAAAAGGACCTTAACATGGTTGAAGGTGAATGTGCTGAGGTAAGTGAGGTTGATATGTTAGCTGCATTAAAATATGCTCATGAGGCAATCAAACTTCAAATTAAAGCTCAGTGGGAACTGTGTGAAATGTTAGGTGGTAAAAAGCCTACCAGAGTATACAACCATGAACGTAGCAATGAAGAATTAGAAAAATCTATCAGAGAATTTGCTTTTGATAAAGTATACACTGTTGCCAAAGCTAAATTAGCTAAAGCAGATCGTTCTGCTGGTTTTAAAGCAATCAGAGAAGAATACAAAGCTTCTTTACCTGAAGGAACAGAATTGGATTCATTTTTAACTGGAAAATATTTCCATGATGTGGAATATGATGCAGTTCGTAAAATGATTCTTGATGAAAAGCAAAGATTAGATGGTAGAAACCTAGATGAAGTTAGACCTATCTGGTCTGAAGTTGGATACCTTCCTGCTGCTCACGGTTCAGCTGTATTTACAAGAGGTGAAACCCAATCATTAACCACAGTTACTTTGGGTTCTAAATTAGATGAGCAAATGTTGGATAGTCCAATGAATGAAGGTTATGCTAAATTCCTTTTACATTACAATTTCCCAAGTTTTTCTACAGGTGAAGTAAGACCAAATCGTGGTCCAGGTAGAAGAGAAATTGGTCATGGTAATTTGGCTTTAAGAGGCTTAAAAAGAGTATTACCTTCAAGAGAAGAAAATCCATATACTATTAGAATTGTAAGTGATATTTTAGAATCAAACGGATCGTCATCTATGGCAACTGTTTGTGCCGGTTCATTAGCTTTAATGGATGCCGGTATTAAAATTAAAAGTGCCGTTTCTGGTATTGCAATGGGTTTAATTAGTGATGAAGAAACTGGTAAATATTCAATTCTATCTGATATTCTTGGAGACGAGGATCATTTGGGAGATATGGATTTTAAAGTAGTTGGTACTAAAAACGGTATCGTTGCTTGCCAAATGGATATCAAAATCAACGGATTGAGATGGGAAATGGTTGAAGAAGCTTTAAACCAAGCTAAAGCAGGCAGATTACATATTATGAACGAAATGAATAAAACCATTTCTGAAGCTGCTTCTGATTTAAAACCACATGCTCCAAGAATTGAAACACTTTATATCGACAAAGAATTCATTGGTGCTGTAATTGGTCCTGGTGGAAAAGTGATTCAAGGAATTCAAAAAGAAACTGGAACTGTAATTTCAATCACAGAAGAAGGCGAAAAAGGTATTGTAGAAATTGCATCAAATGATGGAATTGCAATGGCAAAAGCCCTTAAAATGATTAGAGGAATTGTTACCGTTCCTGAATTGGATATGGTTTACAATGGTACAGTAAAATCTATTGTTGATTTTGGAGCATTCGTTGAAATTCTTCCTGGAAAAGATGGTTTGTTACACATTAGCGAAATCGACTACAAGCGTTTACCAAACATGGAAGGCGTTTTAAATGTTGGTGATAAAATTGATGTGAAATTAATTGAAGTTGACAAGAAAACAGGCAAACTTAAACTTTCAAGAAAGGTATTATTACCTAAACCTGAAGGATGGGTTGAACAACCGCCAAGAGAAAGTCGCCCGCCACGCAGAGATGACAACAGAGGAGGTGAAAGAAGAGATGACAGAAGACCACCAAGAGATAATAGAGAACCAAGAGAAAACAGGGATAATAACAATCCAACTCAAAACTAAATTTTCTCAATAAATTAAAAGGGTGATGACTGAAAAGTTATCACCCTTTTTGTTTGATTGATTTTTGAAATTAATTGTAATAATCAAATTTACACCTAAACAGATTTTTAAAATAAAAATGAAGCCATTTAAATCGAAATGAAATTGCGGTCTGAGAATTTTGGCTAAATTTCTAGCTTCTTTAAAATCAATCTTGGAGACAATTAAATGTAAGAATAAGACAAAAATAGAATAAAAATATTCTTATTTGATACAAAAATGTTAAAATAGATAGATTTAAATCTGCTTATTTAGGCTATTTTTGTATTTTTAAGAGCAAAATGAGCAAAAAATATCTTATTCCTTCTGAAAAAATTATAGAACGTTTGCGATATGAAAATCCCTGGTGGGTAAATAAACAAATTCCGGAAGTTTATAATACCATGGGAAGACGTTTATATTTTAACCTGTTCTATCCATTTGTTATTGAAAACAATATTCGCCGAGCATTGGTGCTTATGGGACCAAGGCGAGTGGGTAAAACTGTAATGTTATTTCATAGCATTCAGCAATTGATAAATGAAAATGAAAATCCCCAGAAAATTTTCTTTATAGGAATTGACAATCCAATTTACATGAATTTGAGTTTGGAGGATATTTTAATTCTATGTAAGCAATCTTTGGCACTTGAGAATTTAAACGGGTGTTATGTTTTTTTTGATGAAATTCAGTACCTCAAAGACTGGGAAAGACACTTAAAAGTTCTTGTAGATTCATATCCTGAAACCAAATTTATAGTATCGGGTTCTGCAGCTGCTGCACTAAAATGGCATAGCACAGAAAGTGGAGCAGGAAGATTTACAGATTTTATGTTGCCACCATTAACATTTCAGGAATTCATACACCTTAAGAATATGAATCACCTGATTTATAATGGAAGTATACAATATGGAAACAAACAAATTCAATATTGCCTAACGCACGATATAAAAGCTTTAAATAAGGAGTTTATAGATTATCTAAATTTTGGCGGTTACCCAGAAGTTGTTTTGAGTAAAAAAATTCAAAGTGATATGGGTAGGTATGTAAAAAACGACATAGTTGATAAAGTACTTTTGAGAGATTTACCAAGCCTTTATGGAATAAAGGATGTTCAGGAGTTGAACCGATTTTTCACTTATTTAGCTTACAATACAGGAAATGAATTTTCTTATGAAACAATGAGTAATGAAAGTGGTATTCAAAAAGATACTTTAAAAAAATACCTTGAATACTTAGAAGCAGCATTTTTAATAAAGGTTTTAAACAAAGTAGATATCAATGCTAAACGACTCAAACGAATAATTAATTTCAAAGTATATTTAACTAATCCATCATTAAGAACTGCTCTATTTTCGCCCATAAGTGAAACGGATATTGAAATGGGTAATATGGTTGAAACTGCAGTTCTTTCGCAATGGATGCACCGTGAAAAATTAGATTTAACTTATGCGAGATGGAAAGAAGGTAGAAGTGAAGGTGAAGTTGATTTGGTATTATTAGATGATAAAAAATACAAACCTGTTTGGGGAGTAGAAATAAAATGGAGCAACCGCTATTTTGATAAACCAAATGAATTAAAAAGTTTGATTAACTTCTGCAAAAACAATCAGTTCCAACAGGCATTGGTAACATCCATAGAACAATTAGGAGTAAAACAAATGAATGAAGTGATACTTTCTTTTGTTCCATCTTCGCTTTATTGTTACAATATTGGTGATATCACCTTAAAAATGAAGAACCAAAGTTAAAACTGATTAAACTTTTTATATTAAAAGTGATTCTGATTAGACAAGTAGAGAGACCACATAAAGAAGAAACACCTAACCGAATCCCCAAAGCATCATCTTGTATTTTCACGAGATTTCATAAATTGCACTCATGATGATGACTTATCCTGAAAATATTGCGGTGATTGGTGGTGGAAGTTGGGCTACTGCTTTGGTAAAGATTTTAAGCGAACACAAGGTTTTAGAAAACAACCATATTAAAAGTTTAAAATGGTGGGTTCGTTCAGAAGAAAAAGCAGAGTTCATCAGAAAAAATAAACACAATCCTGATTATTTAAGTTCGGTTGAAATTCATCCGGATGTGGTGGAAGTAAGTCATGATTTGGAAAAAATTGTGAATAGCTGCGAGCTTTTGGTAATAGCAGTTCCAGCTGCATTTTTGGAAGCATCATTACAAGATTTACCGGCAGATGTTTTTAAAAATAAAATCATTGTTTCAGCTATCAAAGGTTTGGTTCCAAGTACCAAACAAATTGTTGGAGATTATTTTATTGAACATAAAGGCGTTGATGAAAAGAAAGTTCTCGTTATATCCGGCCCTTGTCATGCTGAAGAAGTTTCTGCTGAAAAACTTTCTTACCTTACCATTGCAGGCACAGGTAAAGAACTTGCCCGACATTTTGCAACACTATTAAGTTGCAGGTTTATAAGAACCGTAGTTTCTAGTGATGTAAGAGGAACAGAATATGGTGCAGTTTTGAAAAACATTTATGCAGTTACTGCTGGTATTTGTCATGGACTTGGTTACGGAGACAATTTCCAGGCAGTATTAATCAGTAATAGTATAAGAGAAATGAAACGATTTCTAAGAAACATTACTGATGCTGATAGAAAAATCAATCACAGTGCTTATTTAGGTGATTTATTGGTAACAGGTTATTCGGTTCATAGTAGAAACAGAACATTCGGAAATATGATTGGCAAAGGTTATACTGTACAATCTGCTCAACTCGAAATGAAAATGATTGCGGAAGGATATTATGCCATAAAAAATATGTATGAACTCAATAAAAAAACGCAGGTAAAAATGCCAATTTTAGATTGTGTTTATAGTATTATTTACGAAGGCAAATCAGCAAAAAAACAAATAGAAAAACTGACTGAAAAACTGGTTTAGACTCCCCTAATCTGGCATTTTCCCCTCTACATAATGTTTCTCCTTTGATTTATCATAGGTGAAAACAAAAGTGCTTCTTACTCTTTCAGATTTTAGGAGATACAATATCCAAATACTTGCACCAATTAAACTCCTAATTAAGCCATAGTAAACTTCTTCATTTGCCGCAGAATCTTCTGAATTTAATAAAAAAATCATATTTAATTCAAATAGAGAAAAAGCCAATATAAAAATCGAACTAATAATTTGAAACCTTGGAAATGAGGTGCGCCTTTCTAAAAACAATAGAATATTAAAAATATTTAAAGGAATCAAAACTAATCTAAACAACAATTCAAGCAGAAAATAACCTGGTAAGTTTTCATTATATCCCGGTGAACTTGAATCATTGATTGCATTCCAAATATTCTGATTGTAATATTGGCCATCAACTATATTATAAATATTCACTATAGGTGTTAAAAATAAACTTAGGGCCAATAGTATTAACCAACCTCCAATTGGTTGAGCAAATTCCACTTCACAATCAGGAATTTTATCCCATTTATACCAATTCTTAAATGCAAAAAACAAAGCACCTAGAACAATATAACTTAAAACCAGCATCAACAAATTCCATTTAAAACCACTTGATTTAGGTGATCCACCAATAGATGAATCGAGTACTTGCGAATCTGATTCCCCGCCTCCCCAAGTAAATACATAAGCGGAATAATTATTCATTTTTTCAAGATTTGAATAAAACTTTTCCATAGCATTAGGTAATACAGTGTGATACCTTGTTTCAAAACCATATATTAATTTCACTGTATTTTTAGCACTATTGGCACTATTAAAATAAAAATTGAAGTTGTTATCGATAATCCTTTCATTCTGTTCTGTAATAGGCCATTCTTCAGGTAATTTAATAAACATCGTAAGTTTGGCATTCAATGGATAATTAATTGAATAGGGCGTATTTCTGGTTCGGGATTCAGGAAAAGCAAGCTGTGTTAAAATAAGTTGAGGATAAACCTCAAAACTCATGAGTTCATCTTTTGTATCAAATTTCCATTGCTTATTTAATTCATAATTCTCCTCAACCAAAATCACATTTTGATTTTCATTATCAGTTAAAACCAATGATTTATCAATCTTTACATTTCCATATAAATTATTGTAGAATTTCAAGTATTCCTTTTCAATATAATCTCTGCTCTCAGATGCAAAGTAATAACGCATTCTGTCAGCATCACGTCCGGTATACTTGCTTATAACTTTGAGTTTAATAGGCTGAATAGAATCTATAACTTCAAAATGTTCCTCAAATTCTGATTTTGAAATAATAAAATTTCCTGGAATCATTGCCAAAGAATTATTACCCTGATTAATAAATAAACCTTCATGATAATCAGGAAACTGCAATGCACTCAAAACCCCTCTTTGGTATGAAATAGTTGGATCTACAAAATAGTATTCTCCTTTAAACATAAACCTCACTACAACATGATTAAATTGAAGTGGTGATGGCAATTCATCTGCCAATCCAACTTTTCGCTCAGAATGAACCAAAACAGGAATTGCTTGGTAATCCTTCATATTGAGCATAGCACAAAGCAAATAAGATTTATCCTTACAATCTCCAAAACGCCTTTTTAACACACTTTCCGGTTTTGATGGTTTGTGAGAATTTTCGCCAACTTCAAATCCTAAATAACGAATCTCATCCTGCACAAATCGAATAATATTTGTTACTTCTTCATGATCGGACTTAGCTTTGAGGGATAACTCATTCACCTTTTTCAAAACCTCCGGATTTCTTTCATTAAATGGATACAAAGGCAAAGCCCAATCAACAACCTCTCTCCAATTTTTATATTCAGTAATGGTAAATTCGGGAAAGGTATAATAGTGACCCGGAGTATTAATTTCACCTTGAATTGCTTCTAAACAAGAGGTTTGAAAATACAGCTCTTTTAACTCACCACTAAATCTTGTTTTAAGTGAAATGCTCTTTTTTCCAATGGTTTTACTTTTGAAAATTCTGTTTTTGTTAGCTAAAATCCTGAAATTTAAAAGAGGAATTGGTTGTGAAAATCCAACACCTACTCTTTGAAAAAACTTGTCACCTAATACAGGATTAAACCCTATCAAACTATAATCATATTCAATAATATCACCTTTTCGAATATCATTTAAAGCAATAAAGGCAGTTTTAGACCCATCATATATTTTCGACTCTAAATCTGTTTCTCTTTGTATTTGTTTGATTTGAACTTTAGACAGTTGTTGAACTTTTTTGTTATCTCTTATAATTTGAATATGGTGAAATTCTACTTTTTGATAACTTGGATCAAAATCAACTGAAATTTCAGATACTTCTTGTACGCCCGCATCACTTAAAACCTTTATTGCATAATGAATGTATTCTACCTTCTTTTCTAAATGAAACTGGTTATCTAGCATTATATAATAATAACCATTACTGATACTTCCTTCATCAACTTTAGTTTGATAGGGCGGTGTTATAATGTTTACCCAGGAAGGTGTTTCGGTCTTTGTAACCTGAGCATTTAAAAAAAAAAAAAAAAAAAGAAAAACAAATAGTTTTGGTAGAAATTGTTTCATAATTCTAAAAAAGCCAAATATAAGAAGGCTATATTAAAAAATTTAATCAAAAAAATGGCTAGCAATATTATCGCCAGCCATTTTTTAAATTCTAATATAAAGCAACAATTAAGCTCTAATTACGCCCGGTCTAAACTCCTTTTCAATCGGCGCATGGTTAGCGGCTTCAATTCCCATACTAATCCATGTTCTGGTTTCTTCGGGTTTGATAATTGCATCAACCCATAATCTAGCCGCAGCATAATATGGTGATGTTTGTTTAGTATATCTATCCGTAATGGTTTTAAGCATTTCGTCTTTTTTCTCTGGTGTGATGGTTTCACCTTTTGCTTTTAACGAAGCTTCTTCAATCTGTAATAAAACTTTTGCAGCTTGTGCACCACCCATTACAGCGATATTGGCATTAGGCCATGCTGCAATTAATCTTGGATCATATGCTTTTCCGCACATGGCATAATTTCCAGCTCCATAAGAATTTCCTGTTATGATAGTAAATTTTGGAACAACTGAATTGGCTTGTGCATTTACCAATTTAGCTCCATCTTTAATAATTCCGCCATGTTCACTTCTTGAGCCTACCATAAATCCTGTAACATCTTGAAGGAAAACCAACGGAATTTTCTTTTGGTTACAATTCATAATAAAATGAGCTGCTTTATCGGCACTATCACTGTAAATTACACCACCAATTTGCATTTCTGTTGGATTATCAGCCGCATTTTGTTTAGGCTTTTTAGCTTTTACAACTTGACGATTATTGGCAACAATTCCAACAGCCCAACCATTAATTCTTGCATAACCACAGGTAATTGTTTTACCATATAATTCTTTATAAGCATCAAAGGTTCCATCATCAACCAAACGTTCTATGATTTCCATTACATCAAAAGGTTTAGTGAAATTTGCAACCGCATCATACACATTATCCATTGATTTTGCAGGTAATTTGGCTTCAGCACGATTAAATCCTGCTTTTTCAAAATCACCAATTTTATCCATGATTCTGCGAATTCTATCTAAACAAGAAGCATCATCAGGAAATTTATAATCTGTTACACCACTGATTTCACAATGTGTACTTGCTCCGCCTAAAGTTTCATTGTCAACGTCTTCACCAATTGCAGCTTTTACCAAATAAGAACCTGCTAAAAAAATAGAGCCTGTTTTATCAACTATCATGGCTTCATCGCTCATAATTGGAAGGTAAGCACCACCTGCCACACAAGAGCCCATAACAGCAGCAATTTGGGTTATTCCCATGCTACTCATTACTGCATTATTGCGGAAGATTCTTCCAAAATGTTCTTTATCAGGAAAAATTTCATCCTGCATTGGCAAATAAACACCAGCACTATCAACCAAATAAATAATTGGCAATTTATTTTCAATGGCAATTTCCTGAGCTCTTAAATTCTTTTTACCTGATATTGGAAACCATGCACCCGCTTTTACGGTTGCATCATTGGCTACAACTACACATTGTCTTCCACTTACATAACCAATCATTACAACAACTCCACCACCCGGACAACCACCATGTTCAGGATACATTTCATATCCTGCCAAAGCACCAACTTCAATACGAGGGGTATCTTTATCCAATAAATAATCAACTCTTTCACGGGCAAGCATTTTGCCTTTTTCCTTTTGTTTAGCAGCAGCTTTTTCGCCACCACCTGTGTAAATTTTGTCTAAACGGGTCTGAAGTTGGTCTAAAAGTTCTTTCATGGTAATTTTTTTCTATTTAGAAACTAATTTCTTTTGGTTTGGTAATGGTTTGAATGCCTTATAATTGGTTTGATTTTTTTATAAAATCAGACAAAAAATCAGGTTCACAAAACTAAACTTAAGCCTCGAATTTCAAAGAGAGTTTGCTACTTATTTAGAAATGATTACTTTTGCGCTTGGGTGAGCCCTGTACGACCAGCTCCCTCTAATCCCCCAGGTCTTGATCGAAGCAAGGGCGTGAGGTTGTAGCGGTGCGATGCAGTAAGCTTGCCCATTTTTTGTGCCTTTTTTCAAAAAACACAATCATCTCACTGCTAGAATTTTAGCATCATTCTTAAATTCACTCTTCTATTTGTTAAGTAGTTTGGAACTGCAAAACGATTTGCCTCTACATCTTCAATCCATATATAACTTATAGTATTGTTTACTCCTAATAAGTTGAAAATTTCTAATCCAATCCAAGCCGATTGTATATTTCTCTTCCAGAATGTATTTCTTTTTTTCAACCCTTCTGGAATCAATACTTTATTAAAACCAATATCAACCCTTCTATAACTAGGAATTCTGTTTAAATCATTATTTCTGTTTTGATCAGGCGCACCAAAAGGAAATCCAGTTCCGTA
Source organism: Bacteroidota bacterium (assembly GCA_027487625.1). Lineage (GTDB taxonomy): Bacteria > Bacteroidota > Bacteroidia > UKL13-3 > UKL13-3 > CAISCU01. The sequence goes on along the minus strand of JAIYDG010000093.1, from coordinate 27,292 downwards.
AACCAAGTTCAGATTCATTCTGTAATGTTTGTTTCCTCTTAAATAATCCTGAAAGAAAATAGCAAAAGTTACTCTTTGGTCTGTTAATCTTGGAATATATACTGCAGGCACATCATTGCCTTGAATATCTTTTTGACCAGTAATTTTCTCCTGAGTTTTCATCACACTTAAACTTGCCCAGCTTTCTGCTCCTTTTACAAATTCACCATTCACTCTTAAATCCAATCCACCTGCATAACCATTGCTGTTATTATTAGCCATGTACCTGATACGTACATTATCAATTTCATAAGGAATAAGATTTTCTAATTGTTTGTAATAAGCTTCTGCAACAAACTTAAATGGTCTGCCCCATGCTTTAAAATTCATATCACCACCTAATACATAATGTATTGCCTTTTGTGCTTTGATATTCGAATTGAGTTCCCCTTTAAAGTTTCTTAATTCTCTATAAAACGGAGGCTGATAATACCAACCAAATGCAGTTTTAATGAGCCAATCTCTTTTCGGTTTAGCTGTTTTATCTGTACCCAATAATTGTCTGTTGAATTTTCTATTGGGTTCAAAAGAGAATTGAAACCTTGGACTAATTACTGTTTCATTATTAAAACTCCAGTAATTTGCTCTTATACCATAAGTTAATTCAACATTATAATCTTTGTTTAATATCTGAGTATTTTGGATATAGGCATTTAGTCTATAAGAATTGATACCCAGTTTTGTACTTAAAAATGAATTTAATTCAAACAAAGAATCATTAACCAAAGGTGGTCTTGAAAATCCTGATGAATCATCATAATACCATTCATGAAGTTTATCTTGGATTTTTTCTGTTTGAAAAAAAGCACCCCATTGAATTTGGTTTTTACCTTTTGTCAGGTATCCACGGTGACCAACATTATTAACTGTTGCGCTGATTTTATTTCTTGCATTATTTATAAAGTAACCTACACCTCTTAAACTTCTGGCTCTTGCAAAATCATCAGAACCCATATCAGTTTCAATATCACTTAAACGATAGGCACCTTCAACTGTAAACATTTCGTTTTCGTTTGAAGAAAAGCTTGATGCTATAAATTTTAATTGAGTTCTTAAATTGGGTTTATATACCAAACTAGCTGCGTGTGTTGATGTTTGGTACGACATTAAATCGGCGCCATCGAAATAGATTTGCAATTGATAAGCAGCTTTAACAGTTCCAAAAACTGTTTCTCTGTTTTGCGGAACAAAGAAGTAATTGTTTTGGGCAAAACTTCCTAAATAAGATAAACTTAAATTATCGGTAAAATGGTAAGTAAGTAAGGTTTGAACATCATAAAAACTGGGTTTATAATCACCCTTCACATCTAAAGTTCCTAAAACATATGCATTACTCCAATAACGTGTTCCCAATAAATAAGTAAATCTGTAATTTTTAGAAGCGCCTTCTGCATGAGCCATCACTCCAAGTAAACCAACATTTACAGATGATGCGAATTTCTTTGGGTCTTTATATTTGATATCTAAAACACTGCTTAATTTATCTCCGTAACGCGCTTCGAAACCACCGGCAGAGAATTTAACATTTTGAACCAATTCAGAATGAATAAAACTCAATCCTTCTTGTTGCCCGCTTCTTGGTAAAAAAGGCCTGTAAATTTCAATATCGTTTACATAAACAAGGTTTTCATCAAAATTACCACCACGTACATTGTATTGTGAGCTTAGTTCATTGTTAGAGCTCACACCTGGTAAAGTAGTTAATATCTTCTCGAAACTACCACTAACGTTAGGTAATGAACTGGCCTTTCTAGGATCGATTGTATAACTGGAAGCCTTTCCTCTGCCAAATTCTTCATAAAAAATAAATGGATCTAATTCTACACCAAAATCTAAAAAAACATCCAATTTATATTTCTGATTGGCATTTAATGAGGGTACTTTTAGTTTTTTTGATGCTGAACCTACGAAAGAAAAAACAATGTCATAGGCTATTCCGGTTTTAACTTTAAAAGAAAAAGAACCATCATTTTCACTTAAGCCATTTAGTTTGGTTCCCAGAATTTGAATATTCACATCAGGGACAGGTTTTCCTGAAGAATCTTGAACTGTTCCGTAAATGATTGCCTCTTGAGCAGTTAGCTTTAAGATGGAAAGTATCAGTATAAAAAATAATAAAATGGTTTTTTTCATGAACATGCATCAAAACGGCCAATTCAGGCTTTTCTTATCTAGCTTACAACTATAAGGGTTTATGAGGATTGAACCAAATGAACTAATTCATTCAAATGTATTTTTCCGGTACTTTTTACCAAAGCATTCATTCCAAATAGTATTTTGTTATTAAAAGCTCTATACAAACTCAATGTTTTAAGAGGTTCAGCAGTCTTTTCAGCAGTACTTTGGTTGATAGTTGTCATGATACATCTACCACATGGTTTTACTAAACTAAATTCAGTTTCTCCTAAAATTAATTCTCTGGTTTCATCTTCCTGAAATGCATGCGTTCCTGATAAAACAATATTAGGTCTAAATCTATTCATAGGAACAGGAAACTCTAATCTTGAATTCAAATCATTTAATGAGGATTCGGAAATTACTAAAACCGGAAATCCATCAGAAAAGCCCGTAGAATCATTTGGTGAAGCAAAGTTTAAATCAACCTGACGAATAAAATTTGCATCCTTTTTAACAAGAAAACATATGAGCCCAAGTTCATTTGAAAACCAGTTATTGATTTCATTCTGGTAATAAAAGGCGTTAACTTCATCGTCCCAAACAATTGTTTTTTTTGATTCTGAACTGAACATAATTGGTATTTGAATTTTGCTTTGAGTTAGCAATGATTCAATTTCAAAAAAATCATCCTCCCAATGAAAAGAGTGAACTTTTAATAAAGCCAGATTTGCATTCGTTCTTTGGGTTATAAATTTCCCATTTTCATCAACCAACATCCATTGTCTGTCAAATGCTAAACCTTCAGGTAAAACCGGCCATTCTTTTACTGAAAAACCGCCTAGCGATTTAACTGGATAAACCTGAATATCAGCTACAGAAACAGTCAAAATTATTTGTTTAATGATTTTAATGAAGCAATAGTTTCAAGAGGATTGGAAGATGCGAAAACATAATTACCTGCTACTAAAACATCTGCTCCAGCTTTTAATAGTTTAGGGGCAGTTACTTCATTAACACCACCATCTATTTCAATCAAACAAGAAGATGAAGCAGCTAAAATCATTTCTTTTAACTCTGCACATTTGGTATAAGTTTGTTCGATAAATTTCTGACCTCCAAAACCTGGATTTACGCTCATCATACAAACCAAATCAGCATCTTTAATAATATCTTTTAATAAAGAAATAGGTGTATGTGGATTGATAGCTACTCCTGCTTTCATTCCGGCTTCCTTGATTGCATAAATAGTTCTGTGCAAATGTGTTGAAGCTTCAAGATGAACAGATAAAATATCAGCACCTGCTTCCTTAAAATCTTTAATATATCTTTCTGGCTGAACGATCATTAAGTGAACATCCAAAGGCTTTTTTGCTTGTTTACTAATTGCTTTTGTAACTGGAAATCCAAATGAGATATTCGGCACAAAAACACCATCCATAATGTCGACATGAAACCAATCGGCATTGCTTGAATTTATCATTTCAACATCTCTGCCTAGATTAGCAAAATCGGCAGATAAAACAGAAGGAGCAATAATAGGTGAACTCATATTCTGCAAATTTAAACGGATTTTGGTGAGTTCTAAGTTTTTCTGAGAAACAATTAATCGAAATACCATTTTTAAAATAGCTGCATTGAGTTAAATTTCAGGCATGAAATTTTATCAATTATTACTTACTGGAATTATTACGTCCTTTGTTCTTAACGCCTGTAAAACAAAGGATATAGTTGCACCAAAGCCCATAAACAATAATTTTATTGAACCGGCAAAACCCCTTACAACTGTAGGAATTCCGATTAGTGTAAATTTAATTGATGTGGCAAATGCAATTAATAAAAAATTTGAAACGAATATTTATAAGGATAATTCTTTTGAAGATGATGGTGGTGATGACTTAAAAATAAGTATCGACAAAAGGTCGAATATTTTAGTGAATGGGAAAGAAAATGCTATTCAAATTCAAATTCCAATGCATATTGACGGCATTTATCGGTTTAAAAAATCGGTTTTAGGATTGGAAATTAATAAAGAACAAAATTTTTCATTTAATGTAACTGCAATTATAAAATCAATTCCAGCTGTTGATAGAGAATGGAACCTAACTTTAAAATGTAAAACTCAGGTAAGATGGGAAGATTTACCAGTCATAGAAATTGCAGGTTATAAGTTAGATTTTCCTGATTTATTTGGAAATGTAATTCAAAGTCAAAGTGATAAAATTAGTTCATACATTGATAAAGAAGTTCCTAAACAGGCTCAGCTAAAAAAAGAAGTTAGCAAAAGCTGGAACGATTTAAGAAATCCTTTTTTGATTGATGAAAAATTAAATTCATGGTTAATTCTTCGTCCAAAAGAAATATTTATTACACCAATCACAACTACAGAAAATACCTTGGATTTTAATACAGGAATTTCAAGTATCGTTGAGATGGTTTCGGGTTATAAACCTATTCAAGACAGTAGTAACAAATTACCAAATTTAAGACAGGTAAGTAACTTAAATGATAAGGTAAATTTAGCTTTACATGCAGAAGTAAGTATTGAGCAAATTAATGCTGAAATGAAAAACCAGATTGGAGAAAAAGGTAAGTTAATAGAAGGCACTGACTACAAAATAAATATTCTCGACGCTAAAGCTTTTGCTTATGGAACAAAACTTCTAATTGGAGTAAAACTCGATGGAAAGGTTAAAAAAGCTGGGATTGGAAAAAATATCAGAGGAATTTTCTATTTGGAAGGAATTCCTACATTTAATAAAGAAAAGAAAACATTAGAAATAAAGGAATTCGATTTCAATGTTCAGTCGAAAGACATTTTAGTAAAAACAACATCTTGGTTATTGCAATCGAAATCTTTTAGAAAAAGTATTGAAAGTAATTTGGTTTTTGACTTATCGGAACAATTAGAAAACAGCAAAAAAGAAGCAAATTTAGCTTTAAACAAAAGATATGGAGATGTAATAGAATTAAAAGGAAGTATTAATTCTATTACACCTGCCGATGTTTATGTAACACCTGTTTCAGTAAAGGTTAATATTTTAGCCGAAGGAAAAATTAAGGTTAACATGAATAAGTTTTAAAGAAAACCACTTGGGATTCTTATAAACTCATTAACTCTTTGAATTTAACAGCTTGTCTCCTGCTTACCTCCACCTTGGTTCCATCTTTAAGGAACATAAGAAAACCACTATTGAAAAATGGTTCAATTTTTTCGATATAGTTCAGGTTGATGATTTGCTGGCGATTGGCTCTGAAAAATAATTGGTGACTCAATCTTTCATCCAATGAATTCAGGGTTCTATGAATAAGCGGCTGGTATCTGTCGAAATGAATTTTTGCATAATTACCTGCACTTTCAATCATTCTAATTTCTTCCAGTTTAATAAACCAACATCTGTCACCATCACGAATAAAAACACGTTCATCAGGCTGTAATTCTGCACGTTGACTTTGAACCTTAATTTCTTCAATTTGCTTTTTAGCTTTTTGTACAGCCTCCCTTAATCTATCGTTTCCAATAGGTTTTAAGAGATAATCTATAGCATTAATTTCAAAAGCTTTAATTGCAAACTCATTGTAAGCAGTGGTAAAAATTACAACTGGTGTTTCAATTAATTCTTCCAATAAATCAAAACCAGTTTTCTCAGGCATATTAATATCTAGAAAAAGCAATTGAGGTTTTAACTTATCAATCATTTCCAAAGCCTCATCTACATTTGATGCTTCAGCTACGATTTGAATTTCAGGAAATTCTTTTAACATGTTTTTGAGACCTTCACGAGCAAGTCTCTCATCATCAACAATAATTGTATTTATCATAATGGTAATTCTATAGTTGCTATCACAAAATTTTCATCCAGATTTCTTATATCGAAACTTGCTTTTTCTTCAAACAATAATTTCAATCTTTCTTTGGTATTTTCTAAACCAAGTCCGTTTGCAGAATCCTGTGCATTAGATTCGTACTTACCGGAATTAATAATCTCAATTTGTACCCGATTTCCTTTTTTTATTGAGTTCACGATTATTTGTCCACCCAATTTTAATTTAGAGATTCCGTGTTTTACAGCATTTTCGACTAAAGTCTGTAACATCATTGGAGGAATTTGGGTAGCTAAAGTTTCCTTTTCCATATTAAAAACATACTGTAATCTTTCATCAAAACGGATTTTCTCAATTAACAAATAGCTTTCAACAGTTGCCATTTCTTGTTCAAGACTAACCGTTTTATTTTTACTCATTTGCAGTGAACTTCTCAATAAATTAGAAAGTCGCATAATTGCCTCTTTTGACATTTCTGGGTCTAAATCAACCAAAGTTCTGATTCCATTTAAACTATTAAAAAGAAAATGCGGATTTAATTGTGTTTTTAAGTTATTGTATTGATTTTCACGAAGAATTGCCTGCATTTGGTATCGGCTTCTTTCGGCTTCAAGCGATTTTTCCCAATATTGAAACAAGTGATAAACCAAAGCCCACATGAGAATGTATTTACTCCAATTGAATAAATAATTTAGGATTAGAACCCAATCGACAGGCAATTGACCCATTAAAGGAACGGTTAATCTATCAAGATAAATATTTAATAAGGTTAGAAGAAAAGAAACCATACCCACACCAAAAATCGCCCGAGGTATTAACTTCGACAAAGGCAAATAAAGCCATTCGGTTTTTATCAGGAACTTTCTATATAAATGTGTTAGCCCTAATCCAAAAACAAAATTGACAACTACATTTAAAACCAGGAGTTGGTTATAACCAAAGGTATTTCCGTAACCAATAAATTCAACAAGAACAAAGAAGAACCAGCCTCCAATTTGACATAACCAATATAAATTACTTTTCTTCATGTTTGTAAAATCAGCATAAAAGTAGAGAAAAAGAAGAGTAAGCGCGATTAAAACTTACATGAGAGGGAAAGTAAATTTTTTTTAGGAGAATTAGAGTGATGGCATAAAAAAAGGCGGCCAAAGGCCGCCTTCATATTGAAAGTCTTTGCAATTATGCTAGTACAATCACTTTGTTATTTAATACTTCAACCACACCTCCAGTAATAGAAAATTCTTGTTTACCTTCTTTTGATTGAACAGTGATTTGGCCTTTCTCCAAACTTGAAATCAAAGCAGCGTGACCATTTAAAATCTGAAACTTTCCTTTACTTCCAGGTAAAGTTACAGAATCAACATCTCCGCTGAATAAATTTTTGTCTGCTGTTATGATATCTAATTGCATCGTATGATTTCTTAATTGTTGATTACTTAGCTTCTGCTAATAATTTTTCTCCTTTAGCAATTGCTTGTTCAATTGTACCTACCAAATTAAATGCAGATTCAGGTAAGTGATCTAATTCACCATCCATAATCATATTAAAACCTTTGATAGTATCTTCAATTTTTACCAACTCACCTTTTAAACCTGTGAATTGTTCAGCAACGTGGAAAGGTTGAGATAAGAAACGTTGTACACGACGAGCGCGAGATACAACCATTCTATCTTCTTCACTTAACTCATCCATACCAAGAATGGCGATGATATCTTGTAATTCTTTGTAACGTTGTAAAATTGATTTAACTTTTTGAGCGCAATTGTAATGTGCATCACCTAAGATATCTGCAGTTAAAATTCTTGAAGTAGAATCCAAAGGATCCACCGCAGGATAAATTCCTAACTCAGAAATTTTACGATTTAATACTGTTGTTGCATCTAAGTGAGCAAATGTTGTTGCAGGAGCTGGGTCAGTTAAGTCATCCGCAGGTACGTATACCGCTTGTACTGAAGTAATTGAACCACGTTTTGTTGAAGTAATACGCTCTTGCATCGCACCCATCTCAGTAGCAAGTGTTGGTTGGTAACCTACAGCTGAAGGCATACGACCTAATAAAGCCGATACTTCAGAACCTGCTTGTGTGAAACGGAAGATATTATCTACGAAGAAAAGAATATCACGTCCACCTGATTTTTCATCTCCATCACGGAAATATTCAGCAACTGTTAATCCTGATAAAGCCACACGAGCACGTGCTCCAGGAGGCTCATTCATTTGACCAAAAACCAAAGTTGCTTGAGATTTAGCTAATTCATTGTAATCAACTTTTGATAAATCCCATCCACCTTCTTCCATGCTGTGAACGAATTCTTTACCATATTTAATTACTCCTGATTCAATCATCTCACGAAGTAAGTCATTACCCTCACGAGTACGCTCTCCAACACCAGCAAATACTGACATACCATCGTATGCTTTTGCGATATTGTTGATTAACTCCATGATTAATACGGTCTTTCCTACACCCGCACCACCAAACAATCCAATTTTACCACCTTTTGCGTATGGCTCAATTAAATCGATTACTTTTATACCTGTATATAAAGGCTCAGCTTGAGTTGATAAATCTTCAAAACGAGGAGAATCACGGTGAATGGCACGACCCGGTCCATCACTAGTTACGGTTTTCATACCGTCGATAGCCTGACCTACAACATTGAATAGACGACCACGAATTTCTTCACCAACCGGCATTGAAATTGGGGCATCAGTTTGGTGAACATGCATACCACGAACCAATCCGTCGGTACTGTCCATCGCTACTGTGCGCACCATGTTTTCTCCTAAATGCTTTTGACATTCAAGAATAATTTTAGTTCCGTCGGCTCTATCGATGTAAAGGGCATCATAAATTTTGGGAAGTTTACCACCTTCTGTGGCGAAACTTACGTCAACTACTGGGCCAATTACCTGAGCTACAACTCCTGATTTAGACATAGTTATGTTATTGTTTATGGAAAAAATAGTGCCGCAAAATTAGGCTTTCCCAGCTAAATTCAAATCTTTTATTCAGCTATTTTAAGATAATTCTAAATTTGGTTTAAAATAAAACTTAAATTCACTATATATAAGCTTATAAACCAATTATTTAAAGAATTTAATTTAAAAATAACTTAATTGAGAAAATATTGAAATCCAAAAAAAGAAAATTTATTTAAAAATGATTCAAAAAGAGTTTTATCTAAAAGATGATGTTGTGCAGATTGCGAAAGATTTACTTGGGAAAGAATTGGTAACAAATTCTAATGGAAAAATATCTTCTGGTTCTATTGTAGAAACAGAAGCTTATGCAGGCATTATTGATAAAGCAAGTCATGCTTATGGTGGAAAATTCACTAAAAGAACTCAAACTATGTACCTCGAGGGTGGAACTACCTATGTTTATCTATGTTATGGCATTCACTCACTTTTTAATATTGTTACCAATAAATCAGGAATTCCGCATGCTGTACTGATCAGAGCAGTTCAACCTTTAAAAGGAATTGATACCATGTTTGAAAGAAGACCAGAATCTAAAAGTGAACGAAATTTAGCCAATGGACCTGGTAGCCTGAGTAAAGCATTGGGAATTAAAACTATTCACAATGAATTACAATTGGATTCAAAACAAATATGGTTGGAGGAAGGATTAAAAATCAAAAATGAGAAAATAATAGCCAGTCCTAGAGTAGGTGTGGCTTATGCAAAAGAGGATGCTTTACTTCCTTATCGATTCAGAATAAAAGACAACCCCTTTTGTAGTCTTGCAAAATAATGAAACTGAAGATGAACTAATCTTTTGTGAATAAAGCTTTCAGTTCCGTAGCATCATCAGGATTCATTTTACCAGCTAGAATCAGACGCAATTGTCTTCTTCTTAAAGCACCATCAAATCTCTTAGTTTCTTCTTCTGTTTCAGGAACCAAAGAATTTACTGTAACTGGAGAACCATTTCTATCCAAGGCTACAAAAGTATAATATGCCTCATTACTAAGAAACTTTTCTCCACTAGGAATATTTTCAGCCCAAACTTTTATATAAACCTCCATTGAAGTACTAAAAGCCCTTGAAACTTCTGCTTCTAATGTAACAACATCACCTAATTTGATAGATTTACCAAAACTTACACTATCTACTGAGGCAGTAACAACAATTTTTTGGGCATGTTTTTGAGCAGCAATTGCAGCAGCTATATCCATCCAATGCAGCAATCGACCTCCCATTAAATTGTTTAAAGTATTGGTATCATTGGGTAAAACCATTTCGTTCATTACCGTGCGAGAAGCTGATGGTTTCTTCTCAATCAAGTTATTTGGAATCATTGTCTAGTTTTGAGCGACAAAATTAATCACTCTATTCACACTAACCTAACAAAGTTTGTATTGTTTTGAACTATGAATAATAGCATCAAAAACAACAGTCTTCTTCAAAAATTAGAAAATCTAAAAAAATCCATCCAAGAAGAAACTAAAAATTCCGAGCCCCTAATAAAAAAACTAAAGCCAGAAAATAGAAAGCCTGCAAAAAACTTTATACAATATTTATCAGCTAGAAAAAACGACTTAAGACCTATTCAAGATGAATTACATGCTTTAGGATTATCTTCATTAGCTAGTTCTGAAAGTCAGTTTTTAAACCAATTAAATCAGGTAATAAATTGGCTCAATAAAAAAGAAATTGTTCCATTAAAAATATCAAATGAATTAAGTAAAAACAGCAACAAATTATTTGGAGCTCCATCAAACAAGTTCATTCCTCAAATAATGGTTACTTATGAAACAAGCTTTGCCGATGACTCAAATATCATCAGCGAATTAATTTCAGAGGGAATGGGTATAGCGAGAATTAATTGTGCCCATGATAAGGAAAACACTTGGCTGGAAATGATTAATAAAACAAGATTAAATGCTAAACTTATTAATAAGAATTGTAAGGTTTACATGGATTTACCTGGACCAAAAATCAGAACAATTATTTTAGGGAAAGGTAAAAAAGATAAAAAAGTAAAACTTGATATTGGAACAAAATGTTGGTTGGTTGAAGAGAATGCAAATTATAAATCAAAAGAAATTGCCATAGGAATTAGCAGCGCTGGTATCATAAAACAGCTAAAAAAAGGAGAAACAGTTTTATTTGATGATGGTCTATTTAAAGCAATTATTTTAGAAACATTTGAAGACAAAGTAGAATTAGAGATTATTAGATCATCTAGTAAAAAGGGATTTCTTAAAGAAGAAAAGGGAATAAATTTTCCAGATACTGTATTAAAATTAAAATCATTAACAGCATTTGATGAGGCTTGTTTACCCTTTATTTTGGAACATGCAGATATGTTAGGTTATTCATTTGTTCAAAACAGTGATGATGTTCACAAACTTTATGAAACCTTGAATAATCTTGGCAAACCTAATTTTCCAGTGATACTTAAAATAGAAACCCAAAATGCTGTAATTAATTTGCCCGATTTAATTTTAACTGCAATGGAATATGGTACTCCTGCTATCATGATTGCTAGGGGTGATTTAGCGATAGAAATAGGATTTGAAAGATTAAGCGAAATTCAAGATGAAATTTTATGGTTATGTGAAGCTGCACATGTACCAGTAATTTGGGCAACACAAGTTTTAGAGAACTTAAATAAAACCGGTTTTCCAACTCGTTCAGAAGTAACTGATGCTGCACATGCAAGTATGGCGGAATGTGTGATGATCAATAAAGGTCCTCATGTAATTGAAGCCATTAAAACCTTAAAAGCAATTTTAAATAAAAATGGAAGGCACCATTGGAAAAAGAGAAATATGATGCGACCATTAAATATTGCCAATCAATTCTTTGTTAAGAATTAAGTCAGATTCAATTTCGCCATAAAAAAAGGCCTTTTCAGTTCCAGTAAAAGCAATACAAACAAAATTTGAAGAATTTAGAATTGTTGAATCTATCAAAAACTTAGAGAAACTAAAATTAATCTGAACAACTATAAATCTATATTTATTCTGATTTGCAGAAAGTGCTTTTAAAATCTGAGCTTTTACTTTTAATTCTGGCTCTGGTAAAAACTGTAATTTGGGCTTAACTTTAAAATGCAAGTAATAATCTAAAGCTATTAATTCAGTAAAAACAGTATCTGTAGGAAATTCATTTAAAACAAAAGAATTCAACAATTGAAAACTATCATCTAAACTATGCTTGTGAAAATTTGATTTCTGATGAAACCAACGACCTAAACCCAATAAAAAATCAAAAATTCCAACTTTTTTCTCAGCGTATAACAAAGTATTCTTTGCTCGGCCTTTATTCCAATATAACTCTAAAGCCTCTTCTAATAAGGTTATACTAAAAAGTTCATCCTTAGACAAATAATTACTTTCAATTATTTGATAAGGTGGATTTGGGTCGAAAATAAATCCATATTGCTCATAACGCTCCCTAACTGGAGTGCCTTTTAAAAACTTCAAAAAACCCAATTGTAATTCTGGAGCATGCAAGGCAAAAACTTGTTCAAAACTATAAACGATATCAGCAAAATAATCTAAAGGAAGACCTACGATTAAATCCAAATGCATTTCAACATCATCTATTAATTGCAAAATAATATCTCTTGTTTTATCAAAATTCTGCTTTCTACTAACCTCCAAATTAGCCTTTTGATTGACGGTTTGGATACCAATTTCAAATCTGAACAAACCTTTTGGAACCTTTTCTTTTATAAAAGTTATTATATCGGGATGAACAATATCAGCTGTAATTTCAAACTGAAAAAGATTACCAGGCTTGTGATTAGCAAGAATGAATTCAAAAATTTTAATTGTAAAATCCTTCTTAATATTAAAAGTTCTATCTAAAAACTTAATGACTTTGCCATGTTGCATTAAATACAATAGGTTCTTTTCTATGGTATCATGTGGAAGGTAACGCACTTTATTATCTAAGCTGGCAAGACAAAATTCACATTTATAAGGACATCCTCTTGAAGTTTCTATATAAGCTACTTTGTTTTTTATATCAGATTCTGGCTCGAATTCATAAGGATTAAATTCAGCGAGTTGCTTTAAATCAAAAGATTCACCACTTGGGATATAAGTAAAATTTGAATTTGAATCTTTGTATACCAAATTAGGAATGCCTATTGGTGATAAATTTTGATTTAAAAATGAAGCAAAAGGAATCTCACCCTCTCCTACTATTATATAATCAACTTCATTAAGTTTTATGATATCATTCCAGTCATAACTAACTTCTGGTCCACCGAGAAGAATTTTCGCTTGAGGGTTTAATGATTTAATTAATCTAGCTACTTCGAGTGTTTGAGTGATATTCCAGATATAACAACTAAAAGCAATTACATCATATTGAGAACAGGCTGAAGCAATTTCAGCAGCCTCTTCCTTTATAGCAAATTCTTTCCATGATAAACCCTGATGGTGTTTATTTAATCCGTATAAAAGTCGGATTGCCAAATTCATATGAATGTACTTGGCATTAAGAGTTGTAAGCAGTACTTGCATAAAGTCAGGTGCACCTAAAGGGATTCGAACCCCCATCTTCAGAACCGGAATCTGAAATTCTATCCATTGAACTATAGATGCAAATTTCCCTTTATTAGGGCCTCGAATATAGTAACATATTTATAAGCATGGATAGAAAAGGGCAAAAAAAAGGGGAGACCTGAATCAGGCCTCCCCTTTTTAGGAATAAAAAATTATTGTTTAATCAATGGTTTGTAAATGCTTACATCCCCAATTTCAACTTTAACTAAGTATGAACCTGCTGAACCGAAGAAACTTTCATCAAGATTCAAATCGTGTTCTCCACCAACTAATTTTCCTAAATCAGAAGATTTAACAACACGACCTAACATATCAATAACAGAAACTTTAACATTTTCAGATTGCATTGTTTCAAAATGAACATTAGTTGAAGTGTTAAATGGATTCGGATATGCAGACAAATTGAATTTAGCAGCTAATTCTTCTTGAACACCAACTTTACATTCTACACGAACTGCAAAAGTTTTAGTTACGATACAACCACCAACATCTTCAATAGTTACTGAGGCATTGAATACACCTCTGTCGTTATATGTAAATGTAGGTTCAGGTTGACTAGATTTAGAACTATCCTTATCACCAAATTTCCAAGCATAGCTGATAGCACCTGGGATATTTGTTTTGAACTTCAATTTAGAACTGTAATCACAATAAGGAAATAATTGTTTGTCTACATACTGAGTATCTACTGATAATGCAGGAGCAGAACTTACAACCATACCTTGAGTTCTTGAATCCTTACAACCACCATTTACAGTAGTTACAGTTAATTTCAAATTATAATTACCAGCAGTTGTGTAGATAAATCCACCCGGAGCGCAAGCAACAGCGGTATTACCATCACCAAAATCCCAAGCACAAGTGAATTGGTCACCATCAAAAGTATAAGAGTTATTAAACAACTTAACTTCATTGTTCACACAAACTTCAGGAGCAGGAGTAGCAGTGAATACAGCAACAGGAGGGTAATTAATTGTGATATCTTTTCTAACTGAATCACGACATCCATTCAATTTATCAATTGTTCTCAAAGTAACAGTTCTTGTACCTGTTGCAGTGAAAACTTTATTTGGAGTTAAATCAGTAGAGAAGCTATTATCGCCAAAATCCCATGCGTAATCAATATTTTGAGTACCACCACTGAAAGTAGTTGTATTTGTTAAATTGATAGTTTGGTCTTTACAAGCATTTGTGAAAGTAAATCCAGCAAATGGTCTGTCATTAACTGTTACAGCTTTAACAACTGAGTCAACACAACCAAAATTAGATATAGCTTTCATTGTTACTGAGAAAGTACCTGTAGAAGGGAATTTGTAATTAGGAGTAGCACCTAAACCTGTTTGACCATTACCCCAATCCCAAGTAAATCCTACTGTGCCAGATTGAATAGTACTAGAGTTTGTGATAGGAACTGCATTACTAAAGCAATGAGGAGTTGTATTAAAGTTTGCAGTAGGTTTAGCAAATACATAGTATTGTTTAGATACTGTATTAGAACAACCACTTGAGTTAGTAACTGTTAAGTTAACTGCATAAGTAGTATCAAATTTAGGGAAATTGAATCTTGCTGCTTCTCTGTTATCCGATTTGTTACCAGGGAATGTCCAAGCAAATACTGAACCAGAAGGTTGAGTTCCGGCACTAAATAATGTTGAATCATTAGCACAAGGAGTAGCAGATGTGAACTCAGCAGAAGGAGCAGGTAAAATAGTTACTTGTTGTTCTTTAATAGAAACTAAACCATATCTATCTGTTAAGAATAATCTAACTGTATACGTACCTGGAGTTGTATACACCTTTTCAGGATTCAAACCAACTGAAGCTGTATTATCACCAAACTGCCATGAGAAATTGAATGGAAAGTTTATTAGAGGTCTGGTAGACGGTTCAGCTGTAAATGTCAATTTACTTAATGCACATTTATTTCCTATTGGAGACACATTAAAATCTGCAATTGGAGGAGTAGCAACTCTGAACGAACGGAACATTACAGAATCACAATATGAATCTAACAATCTATATGTAATAGTAAATTGAATAGTTGTATCTAATTGCGCAGCATTTGCAAAAGCTCTTATGTATCCATCGTTTGATCCATTAGGATTTACAACAGTGAAATTAGAGAATGGTTTGCTAGGAATAGAAGTAACATTAGCAGCAGTTACAGAACTAACTTCCCATCTAGTGCCATAATCAGCATTTGTATAATAAGCAGGTGGAACAAATTTGTAGGTGATGGTATCACCTATTTTAAATCCATCAGGATTATTGTTATCACCAGCATTATATGAACCAGAGAATGGAGTTCCAGCAACAATAAACGGACCATTATAGTATCTATTTACCACAACAGTAACAGTATCAACCATATGGTTACCACAAGAAACTTGACCTGCATTGAAACCTGTACCATTAACAGTTGAGAATGTATTTCTAGCATAAACAAATGTTCTGAAAGTATCAACAGCAGGAGGAAGAATTCCAATATTTAAATTAGAACCATTACCAGTTCTTAGAGTTATAGGATTTCCAGTTTCTGCATTAAATGCAGTATAATTAAATCTAGTATCAGAATTTGGAACTGTTACAAAGATTGAATCTCTGAAACATTGCGCATACATTTTAGGTGTAAAGTTTTGATTTTGAATATCATCAAAAATTTCAATATCATCAATTAACACGTTTTGACCACCACCAGCAGCAAAACCTTCAATACCAACTCTTAAACCTGGTAAGCCAGCAAATTCAGCTAAACATACTTCACGAACATCCCAACCTGGGAAGTTAAATGTACCAGCAGCATCAGGTAATCTTCTTACTGATTTCAAAGGAGCAGTAAAGAATCCACCACCAAATGTTACACTTACTTGAATTGAGTCGTTTTTAGTAGGATTATCACTGTTTTGAGAAACTCTGAATCTCAATGTTGGACTTTTTAAGTTTGTGAAATCCAAACAAGGTGAAACCATTCTAGCTGATGAACCTGCACTATATGTAGAAGCTCTAAACATAGCTGCCTTAATACCCGAGAATGAACCTAATGGAGGATTTGAAACTGATCCAAATGCACCAAGCTCCCAATTTGCATTACCATTAGTAGTTTGAACAGTCCAAATTGGGTTGTTCAATCCTTCAAAGTTATTTGTATAAGGGAAATTTGTAATACTGATATTTAAAGTATCCCATAATTTAAACATTGGTAAGTATCCAATATTTGGTGGGAATTTAAAATCACGACCAACAACTCTATACTCAAGCAATGAACTACCAGGTATACTAGGGAATGCATAGGTTCTTAAAGTTCCAGCATTAACAGATGCTTGTAATGGAGTAACTGGACCACCGTTTAATTTGTAGTACAAAGTATCACCAGCATTTAATCTATCATAAATTCTAAATGAAAGAGCAACACCAAAAGCAAAACATGAAGTTGCATCAGTTACATTAAAGATTCTAGGAGCAACACTATCAATATAAACACCATTGTCATATTCGTGAGCACCAATTGTCGGATTCGCAAAGTTTCTAGGATTTCCTTGAACGTCTCCTGTAACTGTTAGTATTGGAACACCTGAACCATGAATTACAGAAGTAGTTCCATTAGAAATGAACAAGTTATTATCTGAGATAAATGGTGAAATAAATGCAATTGAAGAAGTATCTTGTCTTGTATAACTCATTATTTCATGCCACTCATTATAAGCTGTTCTGGTTGCACTTGCAACGCCTGAAGCCATTCTATCACTTAATGTTGGAGTAGGAGCAGCTGAAAAGTAATTATTATAGTTACTTACTTTAAAAGGATTAATACTACCACCTGTTGCAACAGCATATGCGTTACTTGTTGTTGTACCACCCATTCTATTTTGGAAAATATTATTTAGAGTACTAACACCACCAACAATTGAAGGAGAAATACCTAAAGCTGCGCTGATTGCACCAGAAGTAGTCATAGGTGATGATTGTCCTAAATTAATTGAGTTATAGTATAAATTAACTCCAATATCAGGATTTCCATTATTTCTGATAACTGCACCAGGAGCATTGATATAAATACCAAATGGATTTAAAGCAAAGTTTGCATTTGAATTAGAATTGGTACCTAAAGAAGAAATACCATAAATCATATTGTTAGACATAGTGATTGCTCTACCCAAATTAGATGAATCTGTTCCGAAATTAACAAATACACCATAAGCACCACCTGCAAGATTTGATCCAATATTAAAAATTCTATTTCCAACAATATTACAGTTACTATCTAAACCAGTATAAACAGAAGGAATAGTTCCTAATTCAATACCTCTAGGATTAGAAGCTGTTCTCATGCTATTTCTAATCACATTGTAAGTAATATTTGACCATGCTTGACCCATCAAGAAAATACCCGCTGCATCGTTTGAACCACCAAAGAAATCTGTTTTGACAGAACCACCAGGTGCAGTATTACCACCAATTGTATTATTGTTAATAGAAAGGTAAGTATCCATTGAATCTCTTCTTGAATAACCTCTTAAATAAATACCATAATTAACACCTCCAATAAAATTATTGTCAATAGTTAAATTATCGTTTCTACCAAAAGCAGCATTTGAAGGAGTAACTAAACCACCAGAATAAATACCAGCGAAAGTATTAATTGCTGAAGTTGTTGAATTTCCTAAAATATTACAGTTTTTAATGGTAATGTTAGTTGTATTAGGCTTAGCAATTGTAATAGGATCTGCTCCACTAATAATATCAATTACTTTATTATTTGCTGCGGTGAATTGAGCAGGTGCCTCAAATGTTAAATCTCTTGAATTAGTTCCACTATTTGAACCATCGATTGTAAAGAATTTAGCACCACTAATTCTTAATATAGATGCATTTTGTAATGCTGAAGTTGGAATAGTATTTGTAATTCTCACTACATCTTGGTAACCAGAATTGATTGTTAAAATTACATTTCTGCTTGCATTCATTCTTGGGTAATCCAAAACCTGAATAGGACCAGTAAATGTATCAGTTTCACCTTGGTAACCTGTGGCAATTGACAATTTAATGGTTTTAAATCCACCAAATGAACCATCAATACCTTGAGAATTTAAATAATTAATAGCAGAACGAACTGTTTTAAAAGTACCTGAAGTAGGATCTGTATTAAGAGGAGGATTATCTTGTCCATTAATTAAATAAGTAGCACCACCTTGAAGAGGAGGATTAGGACTTCCAAATTCCAACGCTCCAATCCATCTGCCTAATGAAGTTGTTGAACCACATTGGAAACGTTTGTTACCATAAATATCATCACATATCAAAGTAATAAATGCAGCACCACTTGGAATTAAACTTGCATTAATCATTTCAAAATTTGGAGTAGTATCTGAAACAAATCTAGTTGGCCAGTTAAATGAATTTCCATCTGAACCAGATACTACAGGTTGAGTAGTTAATCTCCAATCATTAATATTAGATCTTGTGATTGCAGAAACACCACCAATGAAGTTTGTATTATTACCACCAGCAAAATAATTATTGTTATTAATTGCAAATGGCAATCCATTGTTCTGATTATTGAATGGACTTACAGTATGTGCAGCTAAAACAACATATCTTCTTCCGCTGGTAGCAGTCATATTTAATCTATTAATTAAAATATTATTCACCAAAGAAACACCACCTCTGATATTCGCATTCATAAAGATTGTTGCACAACCAGAATTGGCATTTGTCATACCTGTACCTGATAAATGAACAGTATTATGTAAAATATTGATACCTGGTCTAGGATGCGCACCAGCAGCTTCAAGCACTATACCTGATGGATTTTGTACATTTGAGAAAGCAGAAGCTACACCAGCACCAATAATTTTTCCAATGAAGTTGTTTTGAATGATGAAACCTCTGCCATTGATTGTATCAGTTGCAGTTAGGAAAATTCTAATACCTGTGCAAAAAGTACCTGTTGTTGTAACTAGGTTATAGATTTGATTTCTTGAAACAGTAATATTACTAAAATTAGTAGCCCCACTTTCATCAATATCAATACCACGGAAACCATTGGAAATATTAGTAGCAGATAAGCAGTTTCTAACAATATTACTATCAATTAAAGCATCTTTTAAGCCTTTAACAAAAATACCGGCTTGTAAAGCAGCGCCGCCAATATATGTAGTGCTATCTGGGCCTCCAGGTGCGATATTACCACCGATAATATTTCCTTGAATAACAAAATTTGTTGCATTGTTTAAACCAGCAGCAAAAATACCAGTTCTAACTGCTCCAATTTCATTACCAATGAAACTCATTTTATCATAACCTGATAAAGTTGTTACTAAAGGAGCACTAGGAGTAATAGGATTACCCAAATAAATACCAACAGATGTATTAATTAAAGTGCTAGTTGAATTTCCTCTAATTCTACAATTTCTAATTGAAACATCATTACCTGCTACATCGTGGGATGAAACTGAAATTACTCTTGCATTTGCAGTATTAGCTAAAGAAGGTAATCTAAAAGTCAATCTTCTATTGGTACCTCCATCAATAGTAATCCAACGAGCTCCTTCAATACTTAATAAGGCAGAATTAGGAAAATTGACAACATTTGGACTTGTGATAGTAGTTGTGAAATTATTTGCAGGTCTTATAATTACTGGAGTTCCAAGATTTGCATTAGGATAATCAATAATAGGAGGCAAATTAGATGTTTCACCAGTGTAACCAGGTTGTAATTCCAAAACAATATTACCGGAACCAGCAACACCATATGAATTTAAATAAGTAATTGCATCTGCTAAAGTTGCAAAAGTTCCATTTAAATTAAGTTTTGTTGGATAATTATTCGCCCCATTGATACCAAAAGTTCTTGGCCCAACTAAACCTGTATTGGCATTTGCAGAATCTCCACTCCAAAAATGACAACCCATTGAAGTAAATCTTCCCAAACCAGTTCTAAAATTACCAAAAATATCATTGGTAACTCGATTAGACATTTGATTAAAAATAGAAAGGTAGAATTGAAAAAATTGGTCTAATGCTACACCACGATTGTAGGTAACATGGTTTATTCCATTTGAAACACTAAGAATAGTATCATTTGAAAAAGGAGGAATTGCAGTTAAACTCGATGAATCTGACCTTGAATAAACTCTAAAAGAACCAATTGAAGAATAGTTAGCATTTCCACCTCTAGCAACAAATTCCATTCCACCATCTCTTGTATCGGTAAAATAGTTGTTGAAATTTGAATACGTAAAAGGAGATGCTACTGAAGCATAAGCAACATTATAGATTGTATACCCAGTATTATTTGCAGGCAAACGACCCATTCTGTTTGAAAATGAATTATTCATCATTATAATTCCACCTGTAACTGTAGAGGCTAAAGCCACACAAGCTGAGTTTGTACTTGCAGGTAAAGTTGAACCATATAAGTTGATACTATTATAATAAATCTCCAATCCCATATTTGAAGAAGTAGTTTGATCAACTAATATACCAATTGGATATCTATATGTAGTTAAACCAGCAACAGCTGCTGTGGCTGATAAATTAGCTATTGAGTTATTCGCGATTAAAATTCTTCTTGGAACAGTATAAGTATTCAAATTAATTCTTATACCATAAACACCACCAGTATTAGTACTATTTAAATTGTAAATAGAATTTCTAGTAACACTAATATTAGAGTCAACTGAAAAACCAGCTGTACCACCTTCATTCGTTAAGAAAATCGCACGGTAATCAATTGATGCCGGAGCAATGTTTCTGATTATGTTATTATCTACAGTAGCATTTGCAACAGTGTTTAAGTAAATACCGGCTGAATTTGTACCTCCTCCTGTTACTCCGGAAAATCCTGCACCTAGTGGATTTGAATACCCACCAATAGTATTATTAGAAATATTAATATTTCTTTCATAATTGTTTACAGAAATACCTCTACCACGGATATAAACACCATTTGATGTACCTAAAATTTCATTATTTACAATTGTAAGATTTTCACTTCTTGACAAAGCAACGAAACCAGGAGCTGTAACACTACCTAAATAAACTCCTGCAAAAGCTGGAAATGTTGTTAAGGTATTATTTCCCACCAACTGACAATTTCTTACACCAATAAATTGGCATTTTTGACCAGTATTTGGCATAAAGTCAATAACCCTAGAATTCGCACCAGCTGTCGCTGGAAGGCGAAAACTAATGTTTCTTTCTCCAAAATTACCTTCACCATCAATAGTAAAATACCAAGCAGCATTCATTCTTACTAAGGCTCCATTAGCTGGAACAGTTGCAGTAGTAATAACGAAATTATTACCTGATGCAGGCTTCATAACAATTGGTCTTGAAGCATTAGCAAACATATTTGGCCAACCTCCTACACCCGTTGCTAAACCAATATTAATTACTGATGGTTCAACTCCAGAATAACCAGAAGATAATAAGAAAGTTATTTGTCCAGTTGGTGAAGTAAAATCAATACCATTTGCATTCAGATAACTGATAGCACCGTATTGCGGACCCGTTGCCGAGCCCATTAAATTGAAGAATGTGTCAACAGGAGCGACAAAATCGCTTGCACCATTAACAACATAAGTTGTGTTACCCTTCAGGGTTTGTCCATTAGCATTTATCAAGCCCAATAAGCTTATACTTATTGAGAGAAAAATTGCACGGACAATTGTTTTGTTGTAGAAATATTTCATATGGGTTAATGAATAATCAATAAACCCAAAAATAATTAAATATACCTTAAATACAAAGTTTAGATAAAATTAGCTTCTAAAAATATTCATAAAGGATTATTTAATACTGATAATAAGTTCTTTGCGGGCGCCTCTCGACTAACCATTTAAACCCTTTTAACCTTAATTCATCAGGTTTTAGTTCATCTAAAGGGTACATTGTGGCATCCGGATTCGTTATAAAAATAGCATTTTGTAATTCTCCAGATTTAAAAACAAAGTTCATTTCACTACAATCAATAACATTAACACCGATATAATGCAAACTATCTTCTTTAGCATAATATATACTTTGCCCATTACCAGATACAAAGAGAGCTTTGATTCTTGAACTATCTAATTGTCCAAGCATATTCCTTCCTTTTATTTGATTAAAATGTGCTCCCTTTTCTTTGCTAATTAAAAAAGCATCACTCAATAATCTGAATGAATCTAATTTATTGTTGTTTACATAGAACTTAATTGTATCGGAAGTAATTTGATTTTTATCGCTCCACAAAATAGGTTTATGATACATCCAAATAGTAGAATCATCTTTAGAATAAATGAGGGAATCACAGATAGCTTGCAAATTAGTTTTAATCACCTTTACATTTCTATAAGCTTTCATAACTTCCATTTGAGATTTCAACTTTTGAAAAACAGCCAAAGTATCAGCAAATAGGAATAAACTATCCTTACCATCAACAATTTTAATGGCATAACAATTTTTAGTTACATAAGTCTGTTTCGACTTTCCATTTAAATTTCCAAAACCACCAAATAATGAAACCTTTTGCAGAGAATCATACATATAAATATTCCTGAAAGCCCTACCTATTTGATTCTTCTTATCATAGAATAAACTATCAGCTTTAAGCATTTTCTTATCACTAAATAGTATGGCATTTTTGCTGAACTGGCTTTGATCACTTATGGTATTATACCAACCATTTTCACAAACAATTCTTTCATTTTTACCGTCAATTTGAGTTGAACCATAAAAATAGGCTGTTCTGCTTCCAGTATTGTAAAGCAGGGTATCACTCTTCATCGTATAATCGGGATTAACAAGTAATACATTTCCTTTAAAAAAGAAGTCTCTTGTTCTTGCATAATAATAGCCATTTTTACTGGTAAGAACATTTGTACTACTTACAATCTTTCCATTGTTATTATAAAATCCATATTGATTATTTAAATCATAATCCAATTGTTCAGAATTTAAAGTCATTGATTTATCAGAAAGTACAACTTCCCCATTTATAAATGCTTTTTTATTGTTACCATCATAATTTAAGTATTTACCTAAAATGGTTACACTATCATTATGATTAATTCTAACATTTGAAAAAGCCTCTACTCTATTCTCAAGGCCATAAAATAAAGCGCTATCACAATTTAAAAATGTACCATCTTGTTTCATGGCAACATCTCCAATTAATTTGGTTACTTCAACATTTTTTAATTTAATAATCTCCGCACTCTTGGCAAATAAAATCTCTAACCTGCTATTTTGGGCTAAAATATGATTGGATATTCCAAAAAATATAATCGCAAAAAAGATACTTAATTTCAACTTTAACATGATTTAAAACTAAAACCAACAGGAACAAAATTCCTGCCAATTGCTATGTAAGTGCCAAAACTAATTATTTTTGAGCAAAACCTTCCACCAATTGAATCAAAATAAGCAAGCTAATATGACAAATGAGGAGATTTTCCTGAAAAACTTTGAGCTTTTTAATTCAGAAAATCTACTCTTAGACAAAGATGATAAAATCCTTGTGGCTGTTAGTGGTGGACCCGATTCAGTTGCATTATTAAAGGTTCTTAAAACGCTTCGTTACAAAATTGAAGCAGCTCATGTTAATTACCAATTACGAGAGGAAGAAAGTTTTGAAGATGAACTTTTTGTTTTAAATTTTTGTGAATCAAATAATATTCCTATTAAAATAATTCGGTTTGATACTGAAAAAATTGCCACACAAGAAAAAACCGGGATTCAAAATATTGCCAGAATCTTAAGATATAATTGGTTTGAAGAAATTTGTAACAAAGAATCATTTAATAAAATTGTTACAGCGCATCATTTGGAGGATCATCTTGAAAGTATCTTATTAAATATTTCAAGAGGAGCGGGAATAAATGGGTTAAAAGGAATTCATATTAAACAGGAAAAAATTGTTCGTCCATTTTTATTCACTAATAAAAATGAAATTTTAGCTTATTTAAAAAATACAAATACGGATTACCGAAATGATTCATCAAATAATAAAAATAAGTACAAAAGAAACTTTTTAAGAAATGAAATTGTACCCAATTTTAAAGAGCTAAACAATCAAGTTCTTGAGCATGCATATGAATTGAGTTCTTGGGCTGGTTTCTATCAGGAATCACTTGATAGAAATAAAAAAAATAGAACTAGAATGGGCCTGATTAAAACCCAGGTATTTATTCCCATTAAAGAAATTTTGGATAGTTCTTATCCAATTAATTTCATAAAAAATGAAACTGACAAATTTGGATTTACAAAATCTCAAACAAAAGATATTTTATCAAAGATAAAAGCAGCAAAAAAAGGGCAATATTATCTATCAAATAGTCATCAATTAGTAATAGATAAAATCCATTTAGTTATCGACGAACTACATGAGGAATTTGAAACAATTGATATCAATAAATTTCCATTTGTATATAGAATTAATGGCTTGTCAATTCAAATAAAAGAAGTTAAAAAACTTCCAAATAAAATTAAAGAAAACGAATTGTATTTTACTGCGGATAAGCTTGATTTTCCTATTAAAATAAGCAAGATAAATCCTGGCGATAGAATTAGTCAATTAGGATTAAAAGGAACTCAAAAAGTAAGTGATTATTTAATCAATAAAAAGGTAAATAAGTTAGACAAAAAGCTCTGTTATATTTTAAAAAACAACAATGAAACAGTGGCCCTAATTCCTTTAATCATTGATAAGCATTATGCTGTTAAAAAATCAACAAAAAAAATCTTTAAGATTACCTATAAATAAAAAAGGTGCTTCGAAATTTCGAAGCACCTTTTTTATTTAACTATTAAATTAAATTCTAGTTTAACTGAAGTTTCATCGTGTAAACTTTCGATCCTGTTTCAACTTTCATGATATAGATACCACGATTAGCAGAACTTAAATCTAAGGTTTCTTCAGTTAAATTTTTACCACCAATTATTTTGGTAGCTACTTCTTTTCCTTGAATATCCGAAATGGTTATTTTTACATCATTATCTAATGCCTGAACCAATCTGAAATTAAACAAACCAGTACTAGGATTAGGATAAACATTCATCAATTTTTCAACAGTCAGAACATCATTTATTCCAGTTACACAAGCATCAGAAGAAACTCTAATGTATCTAATAGCCAAATCACTTTGGTTACCTGATAAATCTGTAACTCTATATGTCATACTAAATAATCCCGGAATATCACCAAACCATCTGTTTTCTGTATTTGGTATTTTAGGCAGAGTAGTTGAAACAATAAATCTACCTGGTTGTCTCATTTCAGCATCACTATTGTAATTATCTTGTAACTCAACTCCTGGATCTATGTATTCACACCATCTGTTCATGTTTACAGTTTCACCACCAAGAATTTTAACAACTGGTTTAGTTTCATCAACAATATTAATAGTACGGCTTACTGAATCTTTGTTACCAGAAGGATCAGTTGCAATATACCATCTTGTAATAGAACCAAGTGTATTGGTTGGAATTACAGCAGGTTTTAATGTTACAGCAATTGTATTTTTTGGCCAAACATTATCTGATACTGTATAACCCGGATCAATATAAGAATTATAAACCTCCCATGTCAAAGGATTGTTACCATTTAATTGAATTACAGGTGCAATATTGTCTGTTACTCTAATTTCAACCATTACCTGATTTGCAATATTGCCTGAAAGGTCAGTTACATTGAATGGAATAAAATAACTACCAACATTGTTTACATCAACTGTTCCTAACCAATTTGGAACTAAGCCTTTCCAGTAATTATCTGAAACCGTTACTACTTTTTCTAAATCAATTGCAGTTCTAACTTGGTGAATATAGTAATTCCTTCCACCTGTATAATTAGGAATAATAACTGGTCTTGTAGTATCGCCAACTGTTACTAATCTATTAATAGTTGCCATCATTCCAAATGCATCCAAAACAGTATAGTTTAAATTATAACCTCCCAATTTAGTTGTATCAACTGCTCCAACTACTGTTATGTTATTATTAGGAATTACATTGTTTTGGTTGTCTCTTGCTACGGCACCAAATTCATTATATCTATTATAAACTTCAACATATTGCTGACTTGGTCCAGTCAAAGTAATTGAAGGGCCAGATTGATTTAGGATTACAAATACTGTTCTGTAAATGGTATCACTTACATTACCATAGTAATCTTTAACAATATATTTCAAATAATTTGGTCCAACTACTGATGTGTTAACATTTCCTATTCTTTGGTATCTTGAACTAATATTTCCTTCAATATTATCGGTTGCGGTAATTCCTGGATCAACAAATGGTTTGTTGATTTCGGTTTGCATAGTCATACTTCCATTGATTGAAACAACAGGTCTTGATGTATCTGTAGGGAAATTCACTACAAAATCTTTAAATACTCCTAGGAATGTAACACTTGGATTCAAGGTTGTTGGTGAATATGTTACCCCAACCCGCATTCTAGTTGAACCAGTTCTTTGGGTACTTGAAACTGGAATTGAACTTGATTTTGTTAATGAATAAGAACCTGATTCATTCATTACAATCTCATCACTTCCAAATAATCCATCCATGTTAAAGTCAATCCATACTTTTCTATCAATCGGACTCACTGAACTTGTTGCTGGACGTACGACAGATAAATTTACTGTTTGTCCTCTATATAAATTCGAGTATTGGTTACCCTGAATAAATTCATAACATGGATTTGTTGCACTTAATAAGGTATCGATTCCTCCATCCAACATCACTCTTCTTATTCCAATACTTCCATCTGATAAATTGATATCATTTAAACACTGTGGTTGAT
>JAIYDG010000180.1 GCA_027487625.1 Bacteroidota bacterium | reverse complement strand
ATTAAAAAGCATTTAAGAATACCAAGTCATTTACCCATCCTTTTTACTTAAATTGTGATCTTAACACTTTCTTTCGTTTTTCTGTGATTAAAAAGCATTTAAGAGTACCAAATTATTTACCCATCCTTTAAATTACCCACAAAGCATGCTAAACATCGCAAGCATCATGAACAAAACTTAGTCTTTTTTGGTGCTATTGAACAGTTGCTCCGAGCAAGTTGTAATACAAGATTAACAGCGCAGATCATTCTGTAATTAATATAAGCTGTGTTTAAAATGTGACTACTGTAAAATAGCGCCAAGTTAAAGTTAAAGTGCAGCATTTTAAATGCTAAAAACAAAATCAACACTCAATTTAAGTCAGCAATACCTTTCATTTGAAATCGTCAACAATTACTTTTATCCTTTGTTAAACGTGGAATTTTTTAAATTTAAAACTGTACCAGAATATACTTGTTATCGAAATCTTTTGTTGTTTTGTTTATTCAAAGACAATAATTAGAAAATTAGACGTGTAACGCTTATAAGAAATCTGAAAAGGGGGTACCATTAAACTGTAATATTAGAGACAACAAGGGGACTAAAAGGTAGGACATGGGTCTTAGTTAGGATGTTAATTCTTGCCCATACTGATACGAATAAGCCATACTTTTAAGCAAGTTAACGGGTACGCCAGACATTCTGAGGTGTAATTTGAGCTAGAAAGCAAGCACTTCAAAATGCAATGTAATAAAACTAATGTACTTAAAGTCAAGTACGTTCGGCGTACTCAAGTATAATTAAAACTTATGGGTCCAGCAAGCATCTGTTGATGATTGCTGTAGGCTCAACAAAGATGTCAGTATGGAACAGGAGGAATGCCAAGCTTAATGACAAACATTAACGCTAAATTGGATCATAAGTGTAAGGATTCTAAGGGGATTAATAGGGGGACTTCGGTCTTAGTTAAGACTTTTAATATCTTGCCCACACTAATTCGGACGGACACAGATTGTAAAACTTGTCTAAATAGGTAAGACTCGGGTTGGGGTGCTGGTCTGAGGATTAGCGCTCCGTACTGGGTATGCCTAAGTATAATTCGAGATAAAGTACGTGAGAACTTTAAAGGTAAAAAGATTCAAAGTGTAAAGAAATCTAAAGTACGCTTATAAACCTTAACATAAGTACAGTAAACATCTTGTGATGATTGCTGTACGCTTGACAAATTGCTGTCGTTTAGTGTAGGGCAGAATAATTTTAACGTCAAAAGTCATGACTTCTTAAAAGAAGTCATTGAACGTGATAAGATAAATTGGACGTGATAGGATAAATTAACTAGACTAGAAAATCCAATTACAGCTTAATGTTGGTTGCCTAGAGGTCATCACAGTTAGCTACTGCGATAAATAAGGGTCCAGGATAAATAAGGATAAATAACAATAACTATATATTAAACATTAACTGCAGGGTGAGCACGGGCTAATAATCAATAACATAAGCGGCTACACAGTTAAAAACGTTTATTTCTTTATTCATTATAAAAATATACACAGAAGGCATGCAATAAAGCGATAAAACTACTTATCAAAAGTGATCAATTACGCATCATTAAATAGTTTAATACAAGAGGTAGTTTGAGCGTAACCTTATTTGAAATGTTGATAGGGGTTTAAATCAACAAACGAAATTAAAGGGTCCCCTGATATTCAAATTTTACACTTAAAATTTTAAAGGTTGTCAATTATTAAACTTTCATAAACGAAATGAGATTGAAATAACGATTAAGGTTAAATATGCAATGCCTTACACAAAATGCTGATCATTACTCAGTCTTGCAAAGAGATGACTGTCTCATTGAGCACAAAGTCTTCGTCAACCTCAACGAGACTGATCAGATTGACCCCGTGCTTGCGAATACTGTCAACGCGCTTAAGCTGATCACAGGCAGGGAGTTGAGCAAGAGCTCCGGCCAGCTTGACGATGCTGTCTTTTCGGGGTGGGCTTGTGCCAGTCTCGTAAGACGCACGGAGACTTCCGGGCTTCGTCAGGTACAGGTCGGAGTAAGCCTCCTCCAACGCAGACACGAGAGGGGGAGGAACGGGAGCGTTGGGCTGTACAGGGAGTGAGCTATCGAGGCGCATGCGCTTCGGTTGGGTAACCTGGAGATCATCGGCGAAAGCGGTCACACTGGGCCCTTCCTGAACAGGGTGTTGTTCGCGATACTTGTACCTGTATCAATGGACAGAAAGCAAAATCTTTATTGAAAGTTTATGTATCAGGTGATACATTAAATCCAAGCAAGGAGTAAAAACATCATTAATGGTGTAACGTCATAATATACAAGGGTGGGAGGGGCTTCTAGTGTGATCAAACCTGACGTCAAAAAGGGCACGTGATTTCCAGGCGAAAATTGAGAAACGATCACAGTCATATGATCCTTCTTTTCAAAGTATTTAAAAACAAACCTAGCAAGCTCCATTCGTACAAAAGGAATTGAGTCCTCGGACCCCGGGGTCTGGTACTTCTCCAGTCTGTCGACGAGATCCTTGACCTGGTTGGGATCCTCGATGGTGGAGGCCCGGAACTGGGGGCGATTCTGACCGACAAACCTTAACAAAATAAGATAGATTTGTAAATAAGGCACAACAACATTTAGACTACACTTACATGTTAAAGTACGAAACTAATAAGATAAATATTAGACCATACCTCTGGACATCCCTTGGGTTGGCGTTAGCGACAGCCAGGTTCGCACACAAACTGGACAAGCTTAAGGGATTGAAAGTGCGTGAACCATCCTGGTTGTGCCTCAAGTCGTATCTGGCGTAGCTGGGAAGATGGTAAACCTTGACGTTGTTGCCCATATTCAACAACTCATTCAGGCTAGGGGTTGGCTTACAGGGATCCATGATAGCTGAATAATTAGGCTCACTTGGCGATTAGAATGGGTTCAAAAGTAGGGCAGTTTCAATTTAATAAACAATATGATTGAACAGGTCAATCTGAAGTTCCACTTTGAATACCGGTTAATAAATATGGGACAAATTTAACAAAACAAACAAAAAGTTAAGCATACCTTAAAGCGAAACTTATCCCAAAATTCAATGTAATAGAACTATGAAAGCAAATTCGAAAACACATTATCCTAATCCCTTATTTTTCACATCTCTTTCATGCTCGATGACTACAAAACTGGACCCGTGGATCAACTGAATACGCAATTCAACTTGCCTTATCGAACCGGTCCAAACAACACTTACGCATTCGTACTCACCGAACGCAACTCAGCAAGAATCACGAAACCTCGATGTGGAAATAAATTCACAGGGATTATTGAAACAACGATAATAAAAATGATCACTAATATAAATTGTAGGATAGTATTAGGGTTAGTTAAAACTCTGTAACTTGGAATGGCAATACACCACAGAAATAAATGAAACGCTATATTCGGATTGAGCCATTCTAAGAAGATCAATGTAGTACTTACGATAAACCTATATTATTAAGTAAGTAAAATGATTGCCGATTCAAAAAAGGCAAAAGGCTAACGAAGAGATAAAAGAACCAAAAGTGGCATAGAGGTTTTTTCTCCGGGTACTTTGAACTACCTTTTTAAGGACCTCAAATTACCCGTTTTTCACCTCTAGGCATCTCAAAGCCTTTTTTGTGTTTAATATATTATTAAGTTGTCTCTCTGTATTGTAAATTGCACTCGTAAGTTGAAATACAAACAATTAAACACAAAAAAAAATTGATAAAGCT
>JAIYDG010000286.1 GCA_027487625.1 Bacteroidota bacterium | reverse complement strand
TGGTTCAAAATCTAAATTTATAGATGAAGATATTATTGATGCAATTGTAGAATATAGAAAAGCTGCACAATTGCATGGTATTAAAGTAATTTTAGGTGGAATTCACCAATTAGATGATAAAAAAGAACTTATGGAATCGATAGATAAATCTTATGAACGCCTTTTTTCCAATAACAAAAAATGGGTAGAGGAAAAACTTCAATCAGACCCAGAATATTTCAAAAAGTTAACCAATGGTCAAAAACCGGAGTACCTTTTTATAGGTTGCAGTGATAGTAGGGTACCAGCGAATGAAATTACCGGAACCGATCCGGGCGAAATGTTTGTTCACAGAAACATTGCCAACTTGGTTGTTAATACCGACATTAATTTGCTTTCTGTATTGCAATATTCAGTTGAAGTTTTAAATGTTAAACACGTTATTGTTTGCGGTCATTATGGCTGTGGTGGTGTAAAAGCTGCTTTAGAGCATGAACCTCATGGTTTAATTGATAAGTGGTTGAGAAATATTAAAGATACTTATCGTTTGCATATGGATGAGTTGGACGCCATCTCAGACCAT
Organism: Bacteroidota bacterium; assembly: GCA_027487625.1. GTDB lineage: Bacteria > Bacteroidota > Bacteroidia > UKL13-3 > UKL13-3 > CAISCU01. The sequence continues at coordinate 4,252 of JAIYDG010000286.1, read as the reverse complement.
GATGAAAAACACAGAAGGATGGTAGAAATTAATGTTCAGGAACAAGTAATTAATCTATTAAAAACCTCATTTATTCAAAAGAATATAGAACTATACGGGTTTCCTAAAGTTCATGGCTGGGTTTATGATATTGCTGATGGTTATATTAAAGATTTGGAAATTGATGTAGTTAAACATTTCCCTGAATATAAGATTTACAAGTTCGATTAAGCCGATTTTTAATTTAAATTTGATTTGAAAAACGTAATTTCATGGTAATAAAACTTTCTACATGAAATTTGGTTTCCTTTTTAACGTTTAGTTTGCTAATATTTGCAATTATGACACCAGTTGTTGCTATAACAAATCATGTGAAAATTACGGTAGAAACATTCTACCAAAACATGCTTTCTCCAAATCAGGAAGCCAGGAACATGTTTGCCTATAGAATAAAAATCCAAAATCAAGGTGATCATACCATAAAATTACTTAGGAGACATTGGTTTATTATAGACCCAATTAATGGCAATTCTGAGGTTGAAGGAGAAGGAGTGGTTGGTAATCAACCAGTTTTAGAACCCGGGGATTTTCATCAATATGTTTCTGGTTGCTCTTTAGGTGGAGATTTAGGAAAAATGTTTGGGTTTTACATCATGGAAAGGCAGTTTGATGGGAAATTATTTGAGGTAGAAATTCCAGCTTTTACTATGATTGTTCCATATATTATGAATTAGTTAAGATTTTTAAAAAGTCTTTATCTTGATTTAACTCATTCAATTTCTTAATTCAATTTTGTTTCTACTTTAATGACTGCATCCGCAAGGTTTAAAACTTTTGCGATTTCCTTTGTTGTCGGTCCACTCAATTTTTTCATGTTTCTCATTGTAGGTAATGGTCCAAATCCAATTTCCATCTATCCATTTTTCTCTTTTTTCCATCCATCCGGTATCTGTATAAATAAACCAGTGACCTACTTTTTTGCCGTTTTTTAATTTCCCTTTTTCTTTTTTGTTTCCATTAGAATAAAATGTATTTATTTTTTGAACGAAAACTGTATTGCATGAGTTGAATATCAAACAGATACAGCAAATTGTTAAAGCAATTGTTCCGCTAAATTTCATTTGTAAACTAAATTTGGATGAAAGGAAAAATAAAGACCTTTTGAAATTCAAAGATTTTATTATTTTGCGGACTAAGCAAGAAGTAAAAATTTTGATAGCACATATTCAAGGAAAAGTATCGTATCGTTCACCCGCCTATGTTGTAATAGACTGTGGAGGTGTGGGTTATGGAATTCAAATCTCTTTTAATACCTATGGATTAATGGGAGATTCTGAATCTATAAAATTACTGACTTACCTTAGTATTAAGGAAGATGGTCATACGCTATTTGGTTTTGCTGAAGAAAATGAAAGACAATTGTTTTTGCATTTGATTTCTGTTAGCGGAGTTGGGGCAAATACTGCCCGTGTTATTTTATCGAGTTTGAAGGTGCAAGAAATTGCACAAGCCATTCTTGATGGTAACTGGACTTTGTTAAAAACAATCAAAGGAATCGGCCCTAAAACTGCTCAGCGTATAGTGGTTGATTTGCAAGATAAAATGAAAAAATTGGGTGAAAGTTCTCAGCTTTCAGGTCTACAAGATACCAACCCTGCAGTAGAGGAAGCACTAGCTGCTCTGCTCATGTTAGGTTTCTCTAAAATAGAAGCTGAGAAGGGTTTGACGAAAATCAGGCAACAAAATCCAAGTTTAGGCGTTGAGCAACTCGTTAAGTTAACTTTAAAAATTCTTTGATGGGAAACTTCTACTTTGTACAGTAGCTCAAAAATAAAATACATACGCGCCTTCTTTACGTTCACCTTTGTTGTATCACTGGTGTGGAATGCTACACCCCGCGGTGCAGTAAGAATTAAAAGAGATTTTAGCGTTCTCCTGCCGGATTCCGGAAAGGCCGATACGGGGTCAACAAAATTGCCATACCCAATCAAAGACAAAAAACCATACGAAATTTATGGTCCGAAACATCCATTAGATTTAGGTGATCCCTCAATTCTTAAGAATAAGTTTGAACTTAATCCTAATAATTATAATTACGATTTTTCATCCAAAGTTGGTTCTGAGGATGTAAAATTACCTGCATCTATAAAAGTAAGCGAGCAACTTAAAAAGGAAAGTAAACAAAATAATGATTCTTACTTCCGTCAAAGAGCTCAAGCTCAGAATTTTACTAAAGGAGCAGGAATTATCCCTCAATTAAATATCAGTAATAAAATTATTGATAGAATTTTTGGAAGTGGTATTATTGATATTAAACCGAGAGGAACTGCGGAACTTATTTTCTCAGCAAACTTTAATACAGTTCGAAATCCTGCCTTTTCACTGCGCCAGCAAAGTACAGGGCAGTTCGATTTTCGCCAAAAAATACAGCTAAATGTAAGTGGAGCAATTGGTGATAAAATGAAGTTGAATCTGAATTATGATACCGAAGCAACTTTTGAATTCGAGAATCAAATGAAACTCGATTATGCAGGTAAAGAAGATGATATCATTAAAAAAATTGAATTGGGAAATGTTGGTTTACCGCTTCAATCTTCATTAATTCAAGGTAGTTCAAGTTTATTTGGAGTAAAAAGTACCCTTCAGTTTGGTAAATTAACTGTTACAGGAGTAGTTTCTCAACAAAGAGGAAAAACCCAAGAAACAGAACTTGCAGGTGGTTCAGTTACAACCAGATTTGATATTCAAGGCGATAATTATGATATGAATCGCCATTACTTTTTATCTCATTATTTTAGAGATAACTATGAAAACTGGTTAAGTAATTTACCTTTTGTTGGTTCTCCAGTTGTAATTACTCGTGTTGAAGTTTGGGTTACCAATAGAAGTGGTTCATTTGATCAATCAAGGGATGTCATAGGATTTTCAGATTTAGGTGAAACAGATAAACGCTCGAATAAATTCTGGACAGTTAATACCAACAGAGGAAACCTGGGTAATGAAGTTAATAGTTTATATAGTTACTTAAATGGAAATGGCGATAATAGTAAAGCCGGAGTTTTTAGAGCTGCTTACCAAATTCAAAACCAATTAAGAGCAGATGAAAATTCAACAGGTTTATTTCCAATTTCTCAATACCAAATTGTAAATTTTGCTCGTCAATTGGGTCCAAATGAATACACATTTAATCCTCGTTTGGGTTATATTTCTTTGAATCAGGCTTTAAATAATGACGATGTATTGTGTGTAGCTTATGAAGGAACCGTTAATGGTATTGCATTTAAGGTTGGGGAATTTAGTTTAGACATTCAAAGAAATACTGCTGTTCCGGAAATTATGTTCCTTAAAATGTTAAAAGGACCATCACAAAGACCAGATTTACCAATGTGGGATTTGATGATGAAAAATGTTTATTCATTAGGCTCATTTCAGGTTCAACCAAAAGATTTCAAACTAAACATTGTTTATGCCGATGATCCTTCAGGTGCTGATTTAAATTATCTACCTGTTAAAAATGAACCAAATTTAAGTGGAGTTCCATTATTAAACGTATTCAAATTAGATCAATTAAATACACAACAAGAAAGAGTTTCAGATGGTTTGTTTGATTTGATTGAAGGAGTTACAATCAATTCTCAAACAGGAAGAATTTTCCTTCCAACAAATGAGCCGTTCGGTAATTATTTACGAAGCAAGTTTTCCAATGATCCTGCATTAGCCAATTATTATTGCTTTTTTGCTTTATATGATTCTACAAGATTTGCTGCAATTCAGCAGCCACAGTTCAATAAGTTTTTTATCAGAGGTAGCTTTCAGGGTTCTTCTACCAATGAAATATCTTTAGGTTCAACAAATGTTCCTCGAGGTTCAGTTAGAGTTACAGCTAATGGAGCTCCATTAACAGAAAATGCAGATTTTATTGTAGATTATAATTTAGGTAGAGTTAAAATTGTAAATACCGCTCTTTTAAACTCCGGCGCAGTAATTAAAGTTTCATCAGAAAGTAATAACCTGTTTCAAATTCAGCAAAGAAGCATGATGGGTGCTCGTTTTGATTATAAGCACAACAAGGATTTGATTTTGGGTTCAACATTCATGTATTTAAATGAGCGTCCTTTAACTCCTAAAGTTAATATTGGTGAAGAGCCAATTTCGAATGTTGTAATTGGATTCGATGGTACCTACAATAAGAATTCACGCTTCTTAACTAAAATGGTAGATAAATTACCATTTATAGAAACAAAAGAAGTTTCAAATATTACCTTATCAGGTG
>JAIYDG010000423.1 GCA_027487625.1 Bacteroidota bacterium | reverse complement strand
GTGGTAAATATTGATAATTCAAATAAACATTAAAGTCTTTATTGCCATTAAAAATATAATGGTTCTTTTCATTCATTTGAACATCAGGACTATTATCTCTTAGTTTTAACAAGGCATTTTCAACCAAAGAACCATCAAAGCTAAACATCATTAATTTTGATTTAAAGGCTATTGAAAAGCTATTATCACCTTCAAAATCATTAAAATCATAAACATTTTCACCTGAAAACTTTCTTGTTGTTAGCTGATATCTTCCAGGAAAAATGGTATTAATGAAAGCCATTACCTTTTGGCCATTAGTTTCATTAGTAGTTTGAACTGCCATAAAAAAACCAACATGTTTATTATTATATGCATGAAATGAATAAACAGCCTCCCCTGACTCAAACCAATTTCCTAAGGTTGAATTACTTTTAAAGATTGAATCGAGCAAAATTAATTGTTTATAAAACAGTTCAACTTCCTCATTCTTCATGAGCTTTTCCATGAATTGAGGATCACCTATGGCTTGAAGCATTTGGCTACTTTTGTTACTTTCTAAAATGATGGCAGCGTTTTCAGGAACAACAAATAGCGGCTTTACTTTCTTTTCTCCTATTTCAAAAAAATACAAATAAATACCTAGCCCAAGTCCTATGGACAATAAGATGCTGATTATACTAAGTAATTGTTTATTCATATAAAAATGGACGGAAACGAAATTAATTCCCCTTTAATAATTATTATTCTTTAATTTGTTCACATGTAAAGGTTTTTTCAAACTAACTGAGCAATTTTGAAATCATTTTAAACAGAAATTTATGAGAGACTATTCAAAAATATTTATTCGATTATCTTTAATTTTCGCTGGTACAGGAGTTATTTGTGGAGCATTTGGTTCACATTTATTAAAAAAAATGCTAGAAGAGTATGATTTATCTGTTTGGGAAACCGGCGTAAAATATTTAATGATTCATGCATTAGGCATTTTAATTTTAGCGATTAATCATCGTCATTTTAACAAGAAATTATTTATAGCATTATCTTTATTAAGTGTAGGAATCATTATATTTTCAGGAACTTTATTTCTTTTGGCAACACGAAATATTTGGGGAGATGATTCATTTAAATTTTTAGGAGCTATTACTCCAATTGGTGGCTTAAGTATGATTTTAGGTTGGTTTTTTACAGCAACTTTCTGTTTAAGTAAATCAGAAGATTCATCTGAAAAAGAGGAATCAAGTACAAGTAAAAAAAGACATCATAAAAGATCAACTTCAGAAAACAACTAAGTAAAATTCCTTAATTATGAAGACATTAATACTAATGCGACACGCTAAGGCCTTAAAAGAATCTGATGATTTATCAGACCATAATAGGCTATTAAGTGATAAAGGAAAAGAAGATGCGAAAGTGATGTCTGAGTCTTTAAAAAAAGAAAAATTCATTCCTGAATTGATTGTGAGTAGTACTTCAAAAAGAACCCAAAAAACTGCTAAAATTGTTTCGGAAAATTTAAATCTAAAACCTAATTCCCTTTTATTGGAAAGTGATTTATATGAAGCTACCACTTCCGATATTCTTCATGTCATTAGGTCCTTATCAGATAATTCAAATACTGTTATGTTGGTTGGACATAATCCATCGTTTACAGGAATGATTGGTTTATTATCTCAAACATTTATTGAAAACCTGCCAACATCAGGTATTGCTGTAGTTCAGTTTAATTTACCTACATGGAAATTAATACAGAATAAATCAGGAAATCTGGTATGGTTTATGCACCCAAAATTATTATCATGAAAACTATAAAATATACAAGTATCCTTTTTGCCTTTTTAATTTTTAATCTTCCCTTGTTTTCCCAGGATTTACCTTTTTCAAGTACAAAGAATAAAAAAGCTGAATACTATTTTGGAGAAGCATTAAAAGCATTTCAGGAAGGTGATGGCTTGAGGACGCTTAATTTTGTTGATAAAGCAATTAGCACCGATCCCAATTTTATTGATGCTTACATGCTTCAGGCCGAAGTAAAATCAAACAATGAGAAGTATGGTGAAGCAATGGCGATATACAATAAAGTAATTTCAATCAATCCTGATTTTCCAATGAGCTATTATGGTTCAGCAAAAATCAATTATATCCAAAAGCAATACAATGAAACTTTGGTTGATTGTGATAAATTCCTTCAATTCCCTGATCATTTTCGTAAACAAGATGAAGTACTTAAAATGAAAAGTAATGCAGCATTTGCATTATACGCAGTAAAAAATCCTGTTCCTTTTGAACCTCATAATCTTGGACCAAATATCAATTCTTTCGAAAACGAATATTTCCCCGGAATTACTGCTGATGATCAAACTTTTATTTTTACCCGACTTGAAGGTGGTAGAAACGAAGAGTTTTTTATTAGTCAAAAACAAAAGAGTGTTTGGTTACCTGCTATGAACCTGGGCTCTCCAATCAATACAGAAAAAAATGAAGGCACAGTTTCTTTAAGTTCAGATGGCCAATATATTTTCTACACAGCATGCAACAGAATGGGTGGTATGGGTTCATGTGATTTATATATTTCAAAACTGGATGGTGCTACTTGGTCAGAACCAAAAAATCTTGGAAGCCCTGTAAATACAGGTAATTGGGAAAGTCAACCTACTGTAAGTTTTGATGGTAAAACAGTTTATTTTAGTAGTAATCGTGCAGGTGGTTATGGTAAAAGTGATATTTGGTATACAACTTTTAAAAACGGAAAATGGTCTCCTCCTGTTAATATGGGTCCAGAAATTAATAGTGCTGGTGATGACCAATCTCCATTTATTGCTAAAGATGATCAAACATTATACTATAATAGTGATGGGCATCCTGGAATGGGTGGAATTGATTTATTTTTCTCTAAAAGAGTTGATGGAAGATGGCAGAAACCTGTAAATTTAGGTTATCCAATCAATACCGATTTAGATGAAACATGTTTGGTTATTGCTTCAAACGGTGTTGATGCTTACATATCAAGACAAGCTGAAGATAGTTATGGAGGTTTGGATTTATACCACTTCGAACTTTACAAAGAAGCCCAACCGAATAAAACGGGTTATGTAAAAGGTATAGTTTATGATGCTGTAACAAATAGTAAACTAGTTGCTAAAATTGAATTGATAGATTTAGCTACTGGTAAATCTATTGTAGAATCGTTTTCAAATAAACTTACTGGTGAGTTTTTACTAAGCTTACAAGGAAATAAAGATTATGCTTTAAATGCTTCAAGAACTGGCTATATGTTTTATTCTGAAAATTTTGCTTTAAAAAATCAAAGTTCAACAGAACCTTTAATTTTAAATATCCCTTTACAACCAATTACAGCTGGAGCAAAAGTAGTTTTGAAAAATATTTTCTTTGATACCGATAAATTCAATTTAAAAAGTGAATCCATGGTTGAATTAGAAAAGTTAATTCAATTTATGAATGCAAATCCAACTGTTAAAATTGAAATTGGAGGCCATACAGACAATACTGGTGATGTTAAGAAAAATCAACAATTATCGAGTAATAGAGCTAAATCGGTTTTTGATTATTTAGTTTCAAAACAAATTCCAGCAAGCAGATTAGCCTTTAAAGGTTATGCAGAAACTCAACCAATTGCTGACAACAAAACACCTGAAGGAAAACAAAAAAACAGGAGAACTGAATTCAAAATCCTGCCCTAATATGTCAACACCAAACAATTTTTAATGTGTATTGGTGAAAAAGCTGATGTATTTAAGCCGTTTTATACGTTTATGTTTACATTACTAAATTATGGCTACGCAAAACTTCACAATTGAAAGGAAAAATAACCGTCACATGTTGGCTGGTTTTATTGGAACATCCGTGATTCATGGGATTATTCTTGCTTTTTTATTGATGTTTTTTATTTATCCACCAAATCCTCCTTTAGATTCTATTGGAATGATGATGAGTCTTGGTGAAGAAAACATGGGTGGTCCTTCATTAACACCTGTTCCCGACCCTTCACCTAATGAAACCTATACACCAATTTCAGAAGCAACTGAAGATGAATTAAAAGACTTAACTCAAGAAGACGATGAAAGTGTTGCTATAAAAGAACAAAAGGAAAAAGAAAAGAAAGATAAAAAGGATAAAAAAGATCCAGAAAAACCAAAGGATATCAAACCAAAACCAGAAAAAACGCCTCAATTAGAATTACCTAAAAAAGTTGACCAACAAGCTCTTTTCAGAAAGAGTAAAAACAAAGCAGGTGGAAATGGTGGTTATGGAGATGGTGATATTCCAGGAAATGAAGGCAGACCTGATGGCGACCCAAGAGGAAATCCTGATGGAGAAGGTTCAGGTTTATATGGTGATGGAAAAGGTGGAGATGGTAAAATACCATTTGAATTAGATGGTCGTTCTATGAAAAAACTTCCTAACATCGAAGATAATTCAACATCTGTAGGTAAGGTTGTTGTTAGAATAGTAGTTGACAGAGAAGGTAATGTGGTAAAGGCGGTACCAGGACAACCAGGTTCCACAACTATTGAATCGTCTTTATTAGAAAAAGCTAAACAAGGCGCTTTACAAACTAAATTTTCACCAAAATCTAACGGACCTGATGAACAATTTGGTTATATAACTTTTGTATTTAGATTCAAAAATTAAGTTTTGACATATCAAGAAACACTTGATTATTTATATGCCCAGTTACCCATGTTTACACGTGTTGGTGCTTCTGCATATAAAAAAGATTTAACCAATACCTTGGCTTTATGTGAGGCATTAGGAAATCCACATTTAAAATTTAAATCAATTCATGTTGCTGGAACCAATGGAAAAGGTTCTAGTTCGCACATGTTGGCTTCTATTCTTCAAGAAGCTGGTTATAAAACGGGATTATATACCTCTCCTCATCTTATTGATTTTAGAGAGCGAATTAAGATTAATGGAATAATGATTCCACAAGAATTTGTGGTTGATTTTGTAGATAAATATAAATCTTTGTTTGAAGAGATTAAACCTTCATTTTTTGAATGGACAGTTGCACTTTGTTTTCAATATTTTGCTAGTCAGAAAGTAGAAATTGCCATTATTGAAACTGGCTTAGGTGGAAGATTAGATTCTACCAATATTATCAACCCAATATTAAGTATAATAACAAATATTGGTTTCGATCATATGGATATGCTTGGAAATACTTTGGCATTAATAGCTGGAGAAAAAGCAGGCATAATTAAAAAAAATACACCTGTTGTAATCGGAGAAAATCATCCAGAAATCAATCCTGTTTTTCAACAAAAAGCAAAATCTGAACAAGCATTTTTATGTTATGCTGAGTTTGAAACCGAACTTTTTCATTTCAAAAACAATGAAACAGAAAGTCACTTCGATATTCACTTAAGAACAGGTGAGAATTGGCTAAACATGCAGTGCGACCTTCCGGGTATTTATCAAAAAAAGAATATTTGTACAGTCATTTCTAGTATTCCATTTATTAGACAAGCTGGATTTAAAATTACAGAATCTGATATAAAAAATGGTTTATTTCAGGTAAAGAAAAATACTGGATTAATGGGTAGATGGCAGCTCATTCAAAACAACCCAAAAATAATTTGCGATACAGGACATAATGAACATGGAATGAAATTGGTTAGCCAACAATTATCAAAAGTGAAAAGGAAAAATCTTCACATGATTATTGGAATGGTTAAAGATAAAGATGTTTCAAAAGTACTTTCATTAATGCCAAATGAAGCAACATATTACTTCACAAAAGCAAATCTGCCTAGAGCTTTAGATGAAAAAGAATTACAAGCAATTGCAATCACAAATAATTTAAAAGGTAATACTTTTATAGATGTTGAATCAGCAATTCAATATGCTATTCAAAATTCAGACAAAGAGGATTTAATTTTTATTGGAGCTTCTACTTTTATTGTTGCGGAGGCATTGGAATACTTTCAAAAACAAAACATTAAACTTCAATAACTTTAGAGCCTGCAAAAACGTAAACCTTATCATTAGGATTTGTTTCAATAACTTTTGCACCAGTAAAACTTCCAAAAGCTGGAAGTAATATTTGATTTTCACCAACAAAAAGACAAGCTAATCTTTCTCTTTGTTTTCCTTTTCCTTCCAATAAAACTGCAGGATGAATATGTCCGCTAATACTTGGTTTTGTTGAGTTTTCATCGGGTTCATGAATCATTTCTATACCTCTTCTTTCTTGTTTATAAAAGGTTTGAATTCCTGCTTCCTTTAATAAATACGCCGGCATTCTATCATGATTACCTCTAATGAGTGTCCACTTTATATGTTTATATTTTAATGTTAAATCAATAAATAAATTCCACTCTTCATTTAAATCAGAATGAAACAAATCGCCTAAAATAATGAATTCTTCAAAGGAATATTTCTCTAGAATTTCTTGGATTTTTATTAGATTTTGGTCTGCCGCAGCCATTGGAACTGCAATTCCATTTTTACGAAAATGACTTACCTTTCCTAAATGCAAATCGCTAAATAAAATGGCACGCTCCTCTGTCCAAATAATACCTCGTTCAGGTAAAGCCAAAAAGTTTGAATTAGCGAATGAAAATTTCATTGTTGGCAAGAAGCATAATTTTCCGCTAATTTTCCCGAAAAAAAATTGAGCTTTCGTCAAAAACTTCAGTACCATTTAGTAAAAAAATTAGGTATCTCTAATAAAGATGCTTCAAACCTAATTTTATCTTCACAGGTAAAAGTAAATCAAATTATAGTTAACGATAATATTCAAATCAAACCTTTAGATGAAATAGAAATTCTAAATCAAATCAATCTAGTAAAAGATAAAAAACATTTTATTATATTGAATAAACCCGTTGGAGTTGAAAGTACCTTAAACCCTGATATCGAGAACAATCTTCTACCCTTTTTACCTCAGATTAAAGGTTTGTTTCATATAGGAAGATTAGATAAAGAATCGGAAGGTTTAATGCTTTTTAGTAATGAAGGTAAAATTCATGATAAAATTCTAAGAAACAAAAATCAGGAAGTTTTAAAGAAATACCTAGTTAAGGTTGATTCAGAAATCGATGAAGATTTTATCATTAAAATGGAATCTGGAATTGAAATATTAGGTACAAAAACAATTCCTTGTAAACTTCAAAAATTAGATTCAAAATCATTTAATATTTGGTTAAATCAAGGGTTAAATCGACAAATAAGAAGAATGTGTTATAAACTAGGAAAAGAGGTAACAAAACTCAAACGATTAGAAATTGGTGAAATAAAATTGGGTGACTTGGAACCAGGGAAATCAAGAGAATTGAATATTGACGAGATTTCATACCTAAAAAACCTTTTTTAGTTTCAATAATTAGTCAATTTTCTTAAAAACTTTTTAAATTCATCAATTTTATTAAGTTTGAAAGAGAAACCCTAATTGTGTATGAAGAAAATATTACTAATAACCGCCGGTGTTCTTATTGCATTGGCTTTGCTTTTTACTTGGTTCAAACAAAATACTAAAAAAGCTAGTCCGCAAACTACAGCTTCATACATGCATGAAGGATTAAATATCAATATTAGTTATTGCCAACCTGCAGCAAAAGGAAGGGTAATTTTTGGTGATGAACAAGCTGGAGCTCTTCAACCTTATGGTCAATATTGGAGAGTTGGAGCCAATGAAGCTACAACAATTGAAATTAGTAGTACCATTAAAATAAATGATAAAGAATTAAAAGCAGGCAAATATGCTTTATATGCTTATCCAGGCGCTACTACTTGGACAATCTGTTTTAATACCGACTGGGATAGATGGGGTGCTACTGAACCTGATCCTAAAAATGATGTTTTTAGAACAGAAATTCAAGCAATTAATGATGCTCCTATGCAAGAGTTATTTTTAATCAATTTTGATAAAACAGATTCAATCGGAACCTCTAATTTAAATCTACATTGGGATAAAACCTTAATTAAAATTCCATTCTCAAAAAATATACAATAGCAATGATGCTCAGAAACCGGATTGCAGAAATCAGGTCAAAAAAAGATGTTAATTTATTAGTTTCTGAAATTGAAAATAATCCTGAAATATTGGATGAATTATTGATGCTTCTTGAGGAAAGAAAAACCAGACAAAGCATGTATGCCTCTTGGGTTTTATCTCATACTGCTGAAAGTTTTCCTGAATTAGTTTCACCTTTTGCTAAACAAATTCTTGAATTATTTAAGAATTCACCGCATACCGGAGCAAATAGAAATTTAATGAGATGTTTTATGGAAATTGATGTTCCTGAAGATATCATGAGTCCTTTAATTGACCAATGTCTGGAATTTATTAATGACCCAAATCAACCTGTTGCAGTAAAAGCATTTAGTATTGAATCTTTTGCAAGAATTGTACTTAAAATGCCTGATTTGGCCAATGAACTAAAATTAGCAATTGCTCATATTCACCTATTAAACTCGCCGGCCTTACATAGCACATCAAAAAAAGTAAGATTGATGATGAAAAAAAATAATATCCCATTTTAAATTTCATGTAAATCAACTTTACAGATAATTAATTGAAACTTACATTTACCAAAACTAAAAAAATGAATAAAAAACTACTTACTACAATTGGAGTTGCTGCTCTTTTAATTGGAACAGCTGCCATGTTAGAAGACAAAATCAAAGGAATCGATTTGACTGCAATCGATAAAAATGTGAATCCTGGTGAAGATTTTTATCGTTATGCAAACGGTAATTGGATAGCAAACAATCCAGTTCCTTCAACAGAATCAAGATGGAGCAGTTTTAATATTGTTTCTGAAAGAAATAATGAAACTCTTAGACAGATACTAGAAGAAGCTGCAGCTGATGTAAAATCTCCAGCTGGTTCTACCAAACAGAAAGTTGGTGCTTTTTACAGAGTTTATATGGATACTTTAAAGAGAGATCAACAAGGAAGCACACCTGTTAAACCTCTTTTGGATAAAATAAATTCTATTTCATCTAAATCAGATTTAATTAAGGTTGTAGCAGATTTGCATAAAAAAGGAATTAGAGGATTTTTTAATTTTTATGTATCTCAAGATTTAAAAAATTCAACTTCATATATTGTTTATGTTTCTCAAGGTGGATTAGGCTTGCCTGATAGAGATTATTATACCAAAACTGATAAAAAATCAGAAGAAACAAGAATTGCCTATTTAGCGCATGTCACCAAAATGGCTGAGTTATTTGGCATGTCAACTGAAGGTTTTTCAGCAACTATCATGAAAATTGAAACTGATTTGGCAAACAAATCAATGACAAGAACTGAAAGACGTAATCAGGAAAAACAGTACAATAAGCGATCATTTAATCAATTTAATACTGATTATGCAAATTTAAATTTTAGCAATTATTGCAAATTAACTGAGGTAGCAAAATTCGATAGTTTAATAGTTTCGCAGCCGGATTTTTTTAGTAACCTGAATAATATGATTGCAAATTATTCATTAGAAGATCTGAAAGCATATTTAAAATGGAGCGTAATGAATACTTCAGCAGGTTATTTAGGAACTGCTTTTGAAAAACAAAATTTCGCTTTTTATGGTACCGCATTATCAGGAACTAAAGAGCAAAAACCAATGTGGAAAAGAGGAATCAATGCTGCTAATGGAATAGTTGGTGAATTATTGGGTCAATTGTTTGTAGAAAAATCATTTTCACCTGAATCTAAAAAGAGAGTAAATGAAATGGTTGATAATATCATGGCTGCATTTAAAGTTAGATTAACTCAATTGGATTGGATGAGCGAACCTACTAGAATTAAAGCTTTAGAAAAATTAGCCAGCTTCACCAAAAAATTTGGATATCCTGATAAATGGACTGATTTCAGTAAATTAGAAATTAAAGAAGATTCATATATTCAAAACTACTTCAGAGCCGCGGAATTTGGTCATCGCGACATGGTTTCAAAACTTGGTAAACCAATTGATAAAAACCGTTGGGGCATGTTTCCACAAACTGTAAATGCTTATTACAATCCTACTTTAAATGAAATTGTTTTTCCTGCAGCTATTATGCAACCACCGTTTTTTGATGCTCAGGCAGATGATGCAGTAAATTATGGAAGTATTGGTGCAGTAATCGGACACGAATTAACTCATGGTTTTGATGACCAAGGAAGTAAATATGGTGCAGATGGTAATTTAAAAAGCTGGTGGACACCTGAAGATAGAAAACTTTTTGATGCAAAAACAAAAAAATTAGTAGATCAATACAATGCATTTTTTGTAGCTGATAGTCTTCATGTAAACGGAGAATTGACTTTAGGAGAAAATATTGCAGATTTAGGTGGATTAACAATTGCTTATGAAGCTTACAAAATGCATTTAATAAAACATCCTTCTATCATTGAAAATGGATATACTCCTGAACAAAGATTTTTCCTTGGATTCGCACAGGTTTGGAAAAATACAGTACGTCCGGAAGCATTAAGACAACTAATTTTAACAGACCCACATTCACCTGGAGAATTCAGAGTTTTAGGTCCTCTAAGCAATATGCCATCATTTTATGAAGCATTTGGCGTACAAAAAGGTCAAAAAATGCATAAATCTGAAGAGGAAAGAGCCAATATTTGGTAAAAAAATATTTATTTTGAATTGATTTAGAAGCCGGAAATTCCGGCTTCTTTTTTTTAAACTAAAATCATGAAACTAATTAGACTATCCTTTATTCTTTGGGCTGTAGTTTTATTCAGCTCCTGTGGCAAAAAAATCATTGAATATGTTCCCTTAAGTATTGATAATACGCTGGGTGAGCAAGCTGATTACCAATTTAGCAATGGCCAGATTGGTTTGGTATTAAGTCCGGAAGATTATCCTGAATCTTACGAACATCTAAACAGAATAAAAGATAAAATTCTTGAATCGGGAAATGTAAAACACAAAGAAGATTTTCCTTGGGAAGTTCGGATTATTCATGATGATTCGGTTTTAAATGCCTTTTGTATTCCTGGTGGATATATTTATGTTTACACAGGTATCATTAAATATTTAGACTCAGAAGATGCTTTAGCTGGTGTTTTAGCTCACGAAATAGCGCATGCCGACCTTAGACATGGTACCTCACAAATGCTGCAGAATTTAGGAATAGGATTCGTTCTGCAATCAATCTTAGGAATTGACAATTCAAGTTTATTGAATTTAGGCGTAAACTTAATTGGATTATCATTTAGCCGAGCCGATGAAAGTGATGCTGATATGAATTCTGTAATCTACCTCTATCCTACTGAATATGATGCCAGAGGTGCTAAAATTTTCTTTGAAAAAATTCAAAAGGACGATAAAAATCCTGGTATTCCAGAATTTATTTCAACCCATCCAGATCCAGAAAACAGGGTTGAAAAAATTGTTAAGAAATGGAAAGAATTAGGTGGTAAAAAAGGAAAGAAGTTTGTGGGAGAATATTCTGATTTTAAAAATAGCTTACCTTAAAGTTTAGATTTGGGATTTGGGATTTGGGATTTGGGATTTGGGATTTGGGATTTGGGATTTGGGATTTGGGATTTGGGATTTGGGATTTGGGATTTGATAATTTTTGGAAATCCATTTT
>JAIYDG010000703.1 GCA_027487625.1 Bacteroidota bacterium | reverse complement strand
TTAAGAATTCTTTTGCATGAGGTATGCTGGTTGAAATAATGGGACAACCACAACTCATCGCATAACTAAAAGTACCACTAACTGCTTGGTTAGGGTCTTTTGATGTAAATAAATAAATATCTGTTAATTGAAGATACTCTAATAAAGTTTCTAAGGGTAGGTAATAATTGATGAATTCAACATGTTTTTCAAGTTTATATTCCTGTACTTTTTCAACTAACATCTTTCTGTATACTTCGCCTTCATTTTTTACTACAGTAGGATGTGTTTTTCCTATAACCAGAAATAGAATATCAGGTTGAATTTTTACTAAATCTTTTAATACCTTTAATGTGGTTTCAATACTTTTCCCTGAACTAATTAATCCAAATGTTGAAAGTACCTTTTTGTTTTTAAAACCATATTTTTCTTTTAATTGATTTTTATCAGAATAATCAATAAGATGTGTTCCATGTGGTATAATGGAAATGTTTCTCTTAACTAATCCATAATCATCCACTAAGATTTCAGCAGCATTTTGTGTCATAACCGTTACTCCACAACATGCGTCACTAATACTTCTAACTAATTTTCTGCGATTTTCATTCGGAAATGGTAACACAGTATGATATGTAATTAGTTTTGGTGCTTCAATCGAATTTAATAGTGTTAGAAATTCATTTTCTTTATTATGGAAAAATCCAAATTCATGTTGGACATTAATTAACTTGATTTTTGTATTTCTATTGATTTCTTCTGCGAGGCTTAAATAACTATCGCTGGTTTCTGTATCTAAAATATAAATTACATCATTTGTATATTGATGTTTGTCAGTAGATGTTTCTAATGCACATATTTTAAATTCAAATGTGTCTTTAAATTTTGTTCTTAATGCTTTTATTAAATCTTGTGAAAAGGTCGCTATTCCACATTCTCTAGGTGGATAAGAAGATATAATAAGGATGATTGGTTTTTCGTATTGGTTCATACTTTAGGATTTTTTAAAAGTTCTTCTATCAAAAGATTTAAATTCATAGATATACAGGCAATTCTTTTATCTGCTGCTCCGTAATAGATAAATAATTTACCTTCGAATTGAGCACTGCCTGTAGGGAAACAAACATTGTTTATTTCTCCTTTCAGTTCGTAATCAACACTAGGTGTTAAAACAGGGTAGGGTAGTCTAAATTTTTCTTTAAATGGAAAAGCTAAGTCGAGTAATGAAGCACATATTGAGTAAACATATCCTTCTGGTGAATCACAAACTCCATGGTATATAAGTAACCAACCTGAGCCTGTTTCTATTGGTGGGCAACCTCCTCCAATATAACTTACTTCATGTCCATAGAGAGGTTCAAGTAATATGTGAGATTGAAAAGTATTGAAATAGTTTTTCCAGAATTCAGGTGTTAAATCTTCAATTTTATCAATGCTTACGAGTTGAATATCAGGTTTAATTCTAATTAAAAAATGGATTTTATTATCTATTTTCTTTGGAAAAGACACAATGTTTTTCACCCAAACATAAACCTGCTTTTGATGTTTTACTTTAATGCTTTCTCTTTTATTGTATCGACTATATTTTTCGTTTAATGGTCCGCTAATTGAAGTTTCTTTTAAAAATGAAGCATAGTGAATTTGTGGCGTTATAAGGCCAATTTTTTTGAACTTTTTTAAGTTTTTTGATGTGGCAAGTGCCCCTAATGCATTTACTCCATCATAAGCTGTATAGCTGAGAAAAAATGTATCTGCTATTAAGACTATTCTAGGATCTTCAATTCCTTTGATTTCATTTTCAAATTCAGGGTATAAAATGGGTTCTTTATGGTTGTTAAAAACTACATTTGGACCATTAATTTCACAAAATCCTAAACTCGATTTTTTATCTTTTCCCAAGGCTCGATATATCATGTATAAATCTTCTTCCATTTGAAAAATGGCAGGATTCAAAACTCCATCAAAATCAAAATCAGAATTACTACTTTCTAAAATGATACCTTCTCTTTTTATTTCTAACATTTTGTGTTATTAATAATAAAACCCGGCAAGACCGGGCTTTATATAGGGCTCGCTGAAAAAGACAGAAACAGGTCAGATTTTAGACGCTGCCCAATTAGATGTATATGTAATACTTCAATTTGGCAGCAACGACAAAGATGGCCTCGTATCTGTCTTTATTTAATTTGAAAACTAATTGTACTATATGCAAGGATATTTAAGAAATTGTTCTTAAAACCTTGCATTTAGATTGTTTAAAAGCAGTATAATTGATAGATAACTAGCCTCAATAATGAATTTCAGCAGGCCCTATTTATTTCAGATAAACTTAATTCGAAGCTGTTATCTTTCTATAGGAGTTTGTCTGTTTAACAGGTCAATAACTATACTGATTTGTTGTTTCAAATGTCTGATGTTAAAGCCTATTAAACATTATACTTTAAATTGAATGTATTACATCATTCACACTTAAAATAATCTAAGATTGAATAATTATCGTTTTTGCTAAACATTAATTTTTCCTATTTTGCCGAATAGATATGGAGAAGACACATAAAAAGGTTGTAATCAGTGGTTGTTTTGATTTGTTGCACAGTGGGCATATTGCTTTTATTAAAAGTGCAGCTCAATATGGACAAGTATATGTTTGTTTGGGTTCAGATAAAACAGTTTTCGAATTGAAGAAAAGGTATCCTGTGAATTCAGAAAATGAGCGAAAATTTATTCTCGAAGCACTTATTGATGTTCATGAAGTTTATATCAGCCAAGGTTCAGGATATTTAGATTTTTTACCTGAATTAGAAATAATTCAACCCGATGTTTTTGTGGTTAATGAAGATGGATATTCAAAAGAAAAGGCAGATTTGTGTGCTTCAAAAAATATCGAATTAATTGTTTTGGATAGAACTCCTTTTACTGGACTTCCTGCGCGCTCAACCACAGATTTACGAAAGATAAATACCATTCCTTTTAGAATTGATTTGGCTGGTGGTTGGCTTGATCAACCTTTTGTATCCTTATTTGCTTCTGGTCCTGTTATTACAATTAGCATAGAACCAAGTCATGATTTTAATTCAAGAAGTGGAATGGCTAGCAGCACAAGAAGGTTTGCAACTGAATTATGGCAAAATCAATTACCTGATTCAAATTCTGAAAAAACAGCAAAGATTTTATTTTCATATGAAAATCCTCCCGGTAAAACTGAGATAGCAGGTTCGCAAGATGCAATTGGGATTGTTTATGCCGGTTTAAATCGTAGTTTTTATGAAGCTCAATACTGGCCATCTAAAATTGATTCAGTTTTTGATGAAGATGTATTAAGTTTTATTGAGCAAAATTTATACCTGATTAGTTTAGGTGAGCGTAAACATGATTACCATGTTTTAACTGATACCAACATCAATAAGTTTTTTGCAAATGCTTTGTCACAGGCTGCCGAATCTTGTTGGAATGCTGCTATAAATAAGGATTTAAAGTTATTTGGGGAATCTATGCGATTGTCGTTTGAAGCGCAAATTGCGATGTTTCCAAATATGGTAAATGAAGATATCTTTAATATAATAGATGTTTATAAGGATTCTGTATTTGGTTATAAATTAAGTGGAGCCGGCGGAGGTGGATATTTGATTTTAGTTTCAGATAAACCAATCGAAAATGCTATCCAAATACAAATAAGAAGAAAATAATACATGAAGAAAGTAAATACAAAAATTGCCTTTGTTTCAATTCTAAGTTTGTTCTTTTTATGGGCTTTGGCACATAACTTAAATCCCATTTTAATTCCACATTTGAAAAAGGCTTGTCAACTAAATGATATGCAATCAGCCCTTGTTGATTCATCATTTTATATCGCTTATTTCTTGATGGCTATTCCTGCATCATTGTTTATAAATAGATGGGGTTATCGTACAACAATTGTTATTGGACTTTTATTATTTTCAATAGGCGCATTTCTTTTTTATCCGGCATCTCTCATCTTGTCTTATTCTTTCTTTTTAATAGCATTGTTTATAGTAGCAACCGGATTAACTTTTCTTGAAACTGCGGCTAATCCGTACGTTACGGTTTTAGGAGATGCTGAAACCTCAACAAAACGATTGAATTTTGCGCAATCATTTAATGGATTAGGAGCCACATTAGCAGCCTTATTTGGTAGCAAGTTTATTCTTTCAGGGAATACATTTACATCGGAAAGTACAAGTGATTTAAGCAGTTCAGACCTTCATGATAAATTACTTCAGGAGGCTGCATCTGTTCAGATTCCTTATTTGGTAATTGCATCAATTGTTTTTACTGTTGCCTTGATTTTTATGTTTTTGCCTTTACCTGAATTGGAGAAAAAGACATCAGATTCCGCTTCTTATTTTAAATTGTTAAAAGAATCGAATTCTCTTAGGCAAGCCATGTTAGCTCAATTTTTATATGTAGGAGCTCAGGTTGGGATAGGTAGTTTTTTTATAAGATTAGCTGTTTCTCAAACAGGAATTTCAGATAAAACTGCAGCTTTATATTTATCTGTTGCCTTGTTTTTATTTATGTCAGGAAGATTTATTGGAGCATTTTTAATGAATTATGTTAGACCAAATTTGTTGCTAATGGTGTATGCAATTATTAATGTTATTTTACTCCTAATTGTGATGTTTTTTCATAATTATCTGGTTGTATATGCTTTAATGGCAAGCATGTTTTTTATGTCGATTATGTTTCCAAGTATCTTTTCAAATGGGGTTAAAGGATTAGGAAATAGAGCAGGTATGGCTTCTTCTTTGATTATTATGACCATTGTTGGAGGAGCTGTTTTTCCATTAATTATGGGTTTTATTTCAGATTTTTCTAATATTCAATTTGCTTTTGGGTTGCCATTATTGGCTTTTCTTTGGATTGCTATTTATGCCTATAAATTGATTAAAATATGAAGGTTTTTTACTTGGTTTTAGACTTAAAAAATGATGCAGATTCTATTCAAGAATATGAAGCTTATCATCAAAATGTTTGGCCTGAAGTTTTAGAAAAAATCAAAGAATCTGGAATAAATAGTTGTGAAATATTTCGTGTTTTTAATCGCTTAATGATGCGAATAGAAACAACAGATTCATTTAGTTTTGAAGCGAAATGTAAAATTGATTTGTCGAGCGAAAAAGTATTGCTTTGGGAAGATTTAATGTGGAAATACCAACAAGCAATTCCTGGTTCCAAAATAGGAGAGAAGTGGCAGGTGATGGAGAAAATTTTTGATTTTAAAACTTAATTTTTCACCTTATTCTGGGTAATATTTATCTACGAGCTTGCTTATGATTTCTTTTGTTAAGGGCTTATTACAATATTCCTGAATCTCTGGGTATTTGTTTGCTTTTTCAATATCATCTGGATTTTCTGAAGTGGTAAGTAAAATTACCTTTGCTCTTTGTCTTTTTACATCCATTTCTCTATATTCTTCCAAAAATTCCCATCCATCCATTTTCGGCATATTGATGTCTAAAAATATAAATTCAGGACATTGTTCTTCTTCTGTTATTGAATGTAAATAATCTATTGCATCGCTTCCGTTTAAAACTACTTTAACAGTTTTGGTAAGCTCCATTTTTTTTAAAACAAATGAATTCAACATATTAGTTGCGTTGTCGTCATCTACTAATAGTATACAGTTTAATTTTTTCATTCTTATTGGTTTTTAGGGATAGTGAAAATTACTTTACAACCTTTACCTTTTTCAGATTCCATCCAGATTTTGCCACCATGTAATTCAATAATTTTTTTACAATGTGCCAATCCAATTCCTGTTCCTTCATATTCGTCGCGGTTGTGAAGTCTTTTAAATATAATAAATACTTTTTCTAAGTTTTTAGGTTCAACTCCAATTCCATTGTCCTCAACTATAAATGACCAGTTTTCATCAGATTCATTGCAAGAAATTTCAATAATCGTTTGTGAATTCAGGTTCCTGAATTTGATAGAATTACTAATTAGGTTTTGAAACAATAATCTTAACTCGGTTGGATAAGCATTAACTGTTGGTAATTCAATGTATTTAATTATTGATGAACTTTCTTCAATCGAAAATTGTAAATCATTTTTTATATCTAATAAAAGGTTGTTTAAATTTACCTCCTCAATTCTTCTTTCTCTACCAATTCTAGAATATTGCATTAGGCCTTTAATTAGTTCTCTCAACCTTTCACTAGATTGAAATATGAAGTCTAAATACATATTCATTTCTTCATCAAGATTAATAGCCATTTCTGTTTTAATAATTTCAGCACAATTTCTAATTGTTAACAATGGTTCTTGTAAATCGTGAGATGCTATATATACAAATTGTTCTAATTCTTTATTGATGTTTTCAAGCTGTTCATTTTTATGTTTTAATACTTGTTTAGCTTTTCTACTTTCAGTCACATCAATTTGAACCGCCATAAATCCAGTATGGGTTCCGTTTTGATCAAATAAAGGTTTTATTTCTAAATCAATCCAATATTCTTGTCCAAATTTGCCTCTATTTTTTATTTCACATTTAGCATTTTCTAGTTTCTTTAATTTTTCATGTAAATACTTAATGGTATCAGGATTTGTTCCTTGGTAATGAAATAATGATTTAGGTTTTTTCCCTTTTACTTCATCAAAAGTGTAACCAGTAATTTTTGAAAACGAATCATTTACCCATGTTATCCTGCCTAAATTATCTGAAACAACCACTGCATTAGATGTTCGTTCTGCAACTATTGATAGTTTTTTTAGTTCCTCTTCTAGTAGTTTACTTTGTGTTATATCAATATGAATTCCTGATAACTGAAGTGGCTGATTGTTTTCATCTACTTTGATAACTTTTCCTCTTGTTAAAATCCATTTCCATTCTCCATTTTTGTGGCGCATCCTCATTTCAGCTTCGTAATAATCTATTTCTTTTTGAAGATATTTTTGAATCTGGGCATTTGCATATTTTAAATCAATTGGATGAGCTAAGTCAACCCAGGTTTGAAAACTAATTGGAGCCAATTCCTCTAATGTATAACCCAACATTCCAGCCCACCTGTCATTAAAAATAGTTGTATTGGTTTTAATACTCCACTCCCATGTTCCAACATTTGTACCTTCAATTATATCATTTAATCTAGTTTTTTCAGATTGTAATTCTAACTCTTGTTTTTTGATTTTTGTTATGTCTTGAACACTACCAATTATTTTAGAAATCCCTTCATTGTCATATTTCCCTTTCCCAATTATTCTTACCCATTTTTCATTACCTAATAAGGTTTTAAGTTTTAACTCTAAATCAAATGGTATTCCTTCTTCAATTGCCACTTTAAAGGCATTGTCTAAAATTGGCAAGTTTGTTTCGTCAAAAAATCCTCTAATAGTTTCTAGATTTGGAGGGCTATTTTCATGATACTCATGAATCCTAAAAGTTTCTTCTGTCCAGGTAATTTGTTTCCCTTTTAGGTCAAATTCCCAACCTCCAATCTGTGCAACTCTTCCAGTTTCATTTAAAAGATTTTTATTCTTTTCTAATTCTTCTTCCGCCTTTTTTCTTGCAGTAAAGTCATGGAAAATTGTAAAAACAGCATAAGGAATTTTACTATCTGTATGATACAATAAATGTGCATAAACATTTATCCATGTTAGTTCTCCATTGGGTTTAATTATACCCATTACAACATCTGACTGAGCCTCGCCAGTTTTAAGTGACCTCATGGCTGGATGCTCTTCTCCTGGAAATTCAGTTCCGTCTTCTTTAATCGTTTTCCATATTGGATCAATCGATGATTTTCCAATCATTTGTTCAAATGTTAATCCCAATAGCTTCTCTGCACTCGAATTACATGAAACTATTTCACCATCTAAATTTTGAATAACTACACCTTCATTTAATGTAGATACGATGGCATTGTTCCTATCTTCAATATTTCTTATTTTTGTTTCAGTTTCTTTTTTCTCTGTGATATCTTGATGTATTCCTAAAATTCGAAGCGGCTTCTTCTTTTTATTTTTCTCAATAATTTTTCCAGTAGAATACATCCAAATGATTTTTCCATTTAAGCCAATACAACGATATTCTAATTCATAGAATGATTTTTCTCCTCGTAATGTTAGCTCTAAAGCCTCTTTTACTTTTGGTAAATCACTTTTTAAGATTGTTTTCTCCCAATCTGAATAAGCTAATTTTATTTGTGCTCCTTCATATCCTAACATCTCAGCCCATCTTTCATTAAATATGACTTCATTAGTAACAATATTCCAATCCCATGTACCCAGTCTTCCTCCCCAAATTAACATCTCCAAATGGTTACGCTCTTCTTCAAGTTGAAATACCATTTTTTTCTGTTCAGTGATGTCTCTGCCAACTCCTTGAATTTCTTTTATGATACCTTCATTGTTTTGTATAACCACATATTCCCATTCGGTGTCTATATAGATACCATTTGCATTAGGTTTGCGAACACTTGATTTATGAACCAAAGTTGGTTGGGTTAATATTTGATATCCAATTTTTTCACATTCAGATAAATCATCAGGATGTATAGTTGATAGATAGTTTTTCCCAATGATTTCTTTTGGTGTAACACCAAATTTATTGCAGAATGCATTGTTTACGTAAGTATAATTTCCTGTTAAATCTATTCGTATTAAAAATGTAGTATTTGATTCTAATAAAGAGTTTAACATTTCATCTCTTTCAAATAACTCTTCTTCTTTTTTTGCCAAATTGCTTAGGTCAATTAAACTAATGGTAATATATTGAATATCTCCATTCAGTAAAATTGGAGTAATATGTAACTCTGTATGAAATGTTTCTAAGTATATCTTTGTTCTTAAGTTTTCAAAATATGGCTTCTTCTCTAGCTGCACTTTTCTAATTGCAGTTAAAATTCTATCAAAATCTGGGTGACTTCCAATGATATCTAAAAAGTTTCTTCTTTTTTCTAATTTACCTAATCCTATTTGTGCTGCAATTTTTTTTGATGGTTCATTAAATAGAATCAAGCTTAAGTTTGTATCTATTAGAAGATTTCCTTGTGGTGAATTTTCAAACATAGAAAAGAATAAATTGTTACTCTCAACAAGTTCTTTATCTTTTATTTCTAACTCTTGATTGATATGTTTTATTTCCGTATAGGCGGTTTGTAACTCTTCGTTAGATGCCTGCAGTTCTTCATTACTTGTTTCTAATTCTTCATTTGACGATTGTAATTCCTCGTTTGATGATTGTAATTCTTCATTTAAAGATTGTAACTCTTGATTTGTAGTTTCAATTTCATCAATATAAGATTGAAGATGAATTTTAGTTA
>JAIYDG010000186.1 GCA_027487625.1 Bacteroidota bacterium | reverse complement strand
GGTGCAGTTTATATGTTAAGAATGTTCCAAAACGTAATGTCAGGACCAGTAAACGAATCAATTCCTGTTTTTACCGATTTGTTATGGAATGAAAAAGTTGTATTAATTAGTATTGCCTTATTGATATTCATTTTTGGATTATACCCAGCTCCAATACTTGAATTAACTCAACCTGCAATTGATAACCTTCTAAAATAATAATTGTGAATACACTTATATATACTTCGGCATTAGGATTTGCTGCCATGTTATTGGAGGTTTTAAACCTTCGTAAAATAATAATTCCGGCAATGGTTATTGGATTAGCTATTGTGTTCGGATTGAATCTTCAAGATTGGAACCACCCTCAAACTTATTTCGGAGATATGCTTGAAGTAAGCAAATTTTCAGTTGGTTTCGGTGGCCTAGCTATTTTTATAACCATATTGATTTTTATGATGGCATCTGAATTTTATTCAGACCAAGAAAACCAAATCAGTGATTATATCTCAATCATGACCTTCATTTTATGTGGAGCATTAATGATGGTTAGTTTTGCTAATCTTGTTATGTTATTTTTAGGAATTGAAACTTTGAGTATTGCATTGTATGCAATGGCAGGAAGCAAAAGATTTGATGTTAAATCAAATGAAGCTGGTTTTAAATATTTCCTAATGGGTTCATTTGCCTCTGCATTTCTTTTGTTTGGAATTGCATTGGTTTATGGAGCTGTTCATTCGTTTCATATCAGTCAGATTTCAGCTTACATCACACAAAGTAACACCCTCTCTCCTATGTTCTTAACAGGAATGGGTTTGATCATATTTGCTATGTTATTTAAAGTATCAGCTGCACCATTTCATTTTTGGGCACCAGATGTTTATGAAGGTTCACCAGCTTTGGTAACAGCATTCATGAGCACTTTAGTTAAAGTTGCAGGTTTTGCGGCATTCTACAGATTAATGACAGCAACCTTTACTTATGGAACAAGTGTTTCTGATATGATATTGTTAATTGTCACAATTCTGACATTATTTACAGGAAACCTATCTGCATTGGCTCAGGATAATTTCAAAAGACTATTAGCCTTTTCAGGAATTTCACATGCAGGTTACATGATGTTGTTGATTTTAAGTAGTAAATCCTTCCCTGCTTCAGCATTATTATATTACAGCGCAGCTTATGCTTTATCAACAATAGCGGCTTTTGCTATTGCTTTACCTGTATTTAAATCAACAGGTTCAGAACTAATCAATGCTTTTAATGGATTAGGCAAAAAGAATCCTGTTTTAGCTGCTTGTATGTCGATTGCCATGTTAGGTCTTGCTGGAATACCTCCATTTGCAGGATTTTTTGGCAAATTTTTCATTTTTACAGAAGCTTTACAAAACGGATATTTCTATACAGTTTTAATAGCTATCATCAACTCTATCATAGGTATATACTACTATTTCAAGGTAATTTTAGCTATGTATGGCAAACCTGCGAATGAAACCCAAATCGAAAATCCATTGACTTATCAATTAGTTATGTGGTTATGTGTTGGCTTGAGTTTGATTCTGGGTATATTGCCGGGAATGTTAACAGACTTATTTAACTAATGACCCGTTAAGCTTGCTAAATGTTATAGAATGATTAATTCCTTATATTTGGCTTGCATTTTCCTTAAAAAAGACTTTTTTTGTAAACAACTAAACAATATAATTTAAACAAAAATGAACAAGGTAGCAGCTCCAAAAAAAGAAAGCGTATTGAAAAGTCAATTCGCTTCTTTCGCTATTCCAATTCTGGTTATCACCGGTATCCTAATTTACAAATTTGTATTAGGTAATTCATCAAATTTCCAAGGCGGAGATTCAAACAATCATCCGGTTGAAGAAGGTGTTGGACATGTATTAGGATTAATTTACAAAGGTGGATTTATCGTACCAATTTTATTATCATTGGTTTTAATGAGTATCACTTTCTCTATCGAGCGTTTCTTAACTATTGGTAAAGCACAAGGAAAAGGTCGTGCTGAACAATTTGTAAGAAAAGTACAAGGACATTTATCTGCTGGTAATGTTGATGCAGCAATCGCAGAATGTGACAACCAAAGAGGTTCAGTTGCAAATGTTGTAAAATCAAGTTTGACCAAATACAAAGAAATGGAAGCAACTTCTGGTATGGATAAAGACCAGAAAGTATTAGCTATCCAAAAAGAATTAGAAGAAGCTACAACTTTAGAATTACCTATGTTAGAAAAGAACTTGGTAATTATTGCTACTATGGCTTCAGTTTCAACTTTGATCGCGTTATTAGGAACGGTAATTGGTATGATTAAAGCATTCTCGGCTTTAGGTACTGGTGGTGCACCGGATTCAGTAGGATTAGCAAATGGTATCTCTGAGGCTTTGATTAATACAGCTTTAGGTATTGGTAACTCTGCTGTTGCTATTATCATGTACAATGTATTTACAACCAAAATCGATAAAATTACATACACTATCGACGAGGCTGGATTTAGCATTGTTCAAACTTTCGCTGAAAAGCACAAATAATCGGAATTAGAATTAACCGGGTTGTAAAACCCTAAAAAGATTAATAATTATGCCAAAGGTTAAAGTACCGCGTAAGAGTACATCGGTGGACATGACTGCTATGACAGACGTAGCGTTCCTGCTTCTCACCTTTTTTATGCTCGCTACGCAGTTCAAACCGGATGAACCGGTGACAGTAAATGCACCTTCATCAGTAGCAGAAGTTTTACTTCCAGATGTAGATATTATGACCATTACCATTGCAGGTGATGGACGTGTATTCTTCGCTATGGAAGGACAGCAATACAAAGAAAAATTGATTGAGGAAATGGGTAAAAAATACCAAACAACTTTTACAAAAGATGAAATCAAAAGTTTCTCTTTGATGTCGAGTTTTGGTGTTCCATTTGGACAATTAAAACAATTGCTGGCTTTAAAAGCTGATGAAAGAGCTAAATTCACTCAATCGGGAATTCCTGCGGATTCATTAAATAATGAACTCGCCGACTGGATCTGGCAATCGCGTTTAGCAAATAATAAGGTAAGAGTTGCCATCAAAGGTGACCAAGAAACTAATTACCCAATTGTTAAACAGGTGATTTCCACTTTACAGGATAAAAAAGTAAACCGTTTTAATTTCATCACCAATCTGTCGACAGAACCGATAGAATAAACAACAAGACGATGGCAGAAATAGAAGGTGGCGGTGGCGGTGGCCATAAAAAAGGTGGTAAACCAAAAGGTAAGAAAATGTCAACCCGTGTGGATTTTACTCCCATGGTAGACTTAGGATTCCTTTTGATTACATTCTTTATGTTGACTACTTCCATGAATAAGCCAAAAACCATGGAAATTAATATGCCGGTGAAGAAGGAGGAAGTTAAAGTTGAAGACATCCAAAAAGTTAAAGCTTCACAGGCTATTACAGTATTACTAACTGAAAATGATAAAATAGTTTACTACTTTATCAATGAAACAACAGGTGAACCTGAAACTCCGGTTATTACTGATTTCAGTAAAGGAGGTATCAGAGCCACTTTGTTAGAAAAAAATAGAGGATTGTTCGAAAAGGCAGGTAAAAATAATTTCGACTCAATTCCTATTTATAAAGAAATGTTCCGCATGAACAGGATTACGGAAGAAACCATGCGCGCAAATATAGCTGCAATTAAAAATGAAAAAGAAGCTTTAATTGTAGTAATCAAAGCCGATGATAAAGCCAAATACAGAAATTTGGTTGATATCCTCGATGAGATGTTAATTTGCAATATTGGTAGATACGCAATCGTAGATATTACAGATGTGGAGCGTGAATTGATTAAAACAGCGGCCGTTAATTAAACAGATCAAATCATGGCAAAAGTTAATATTTTCGATAATAAATGGGTTGATCTGGTATTTCAAGGCCGTAACCAAGCTTATGGTGCTTATGTATTAAGAAAAAATGGTGATACCAATACTTTAAAAGGAATTGTTTTATCAATCGTACTTTTTACAACAAGTATTTCTGCTCCGGTTATTATCAACTATATCAAATCAAAAATCCCTAAAGAAAACGTGGTGAAAGTTACTGAGGTTAATACCTTAGAAGAACCACCACCAATTGATAAGAATGAACCACCTCCTCCGGCTACTGAACCACCTCCTCCATTAAAGAGCACGGTGAAGTTTACTCCACCGGAAATTAAACCCGATCAGGAAGTTCCAGATGATGAACCACCACCGGCTCAAGATGATATGAAGGACAAAGATGCCGCAACACAAACCCAAGAAGGTAGTGATGACGGTGTTGACCAAAGTCTTGTTGAAGGTAATGGAGATGGAGACGCTGCACCGGAAATTATGACTTTTGCTGAGCAAATGCCAGAATTTGCAGGTGGTACTGAAGAAATGTATAAGTACCTTGGAAAAAATATACAATATCCTCCTTTGGCTCGTGAAAACAGTATTGAGGGTAAAGTTATTCTAAGTTTCGTTGTTGGTGCAGATGGAAAAATCTCTCAAATCGAACAAGTTGGTAAAAAACTTGGTTGGGGTTTAGATGAAGAGGCCATTCGTGTTGTTAAATCAATGCCAGCATGGACTCCAGGTAAACAAAACGGTAAACCGGTTTATGTGAAATTCACATTACCTATCCGTTTCCAATTAAACTAATTATAAGCCTGAACAAGTTTTGTTGCTGAATCGAAGCTTTCGATTTTATCTCCAATTCCGGTTCAGGCTTCTTTATATTTGTATATGAACGAAGAAGTAAATAATATCAGAGAGCAAAGAGAAAAAACCGTAAGCCAATTACTTAGGTATTTTTCTGTAATTATGGCCATAATGTATATGGCTATCGGAATTCTGTTCTACTTCTATCCAGTTCTCCAAAATTTAGGAGAAACAGGAAAACTTGTTATTTGTATTGGATTGTTCACTTATGGAGTTATCAGATTAATCAGGATTTTTAAAAGATGAAAAACATACTTTGTATATTCTTAATATCGTTTGCTTTGATTTCATGTAATAGTGAATCAAACAACAATTCTACTGATACTACCACAAGTGGTGAAATCAATATTAGTTGTGATGAAAGTCTTAAACCAATTATTGAAGCAGAAGAAGCAGTTTTTGAAGAATTATATCCCAATGCCAATCTCAATATTATTTATACAAACGAACAAGATGCTATAAATTTGGTGCTTCTTGATTCTGCTAGAGCTGCTATTGTAACAAGAAAAATGTCGACTGAAGAAGAAGCCATTCTAAAAGAACAAAAGATTGCCAGATCAAGAGCTATTAAAATTGCCTTAGATGCAGTTGGCTTTATACTTCATCCAGAAAATAAAGACACAATTTT
>JAIYDG010000560.1 GCA_027487625.1 Bacteroidota bacterium | reverse complement strand
TCTCACTCAAAGTTAATTTACCTTATCTTGTAAATCGGACACTTTCTTTAGTTTCAAAAGTCAATCGTAGAGGGCTCTAACAGCAAAATTACTTCAGTAACAAAAACATGCTGATTTACACATTAATACACACATTTCACATACAACGACATACACAAAAACACTATACAATGATTATGTGTTCGGTAATTCCATTTCAAAAAGCAAATTGCACCATTTTTCCAAGTAAATTTTTAACAAAATCAGTAATTTTCATAGTATTTTTTCGAATAACATATCAACCGCAAAAAGTAATCTTCAGCCTAGGCAAAGCATCTCATCAATGCTAACACATGCCAGACACAGTCAAAGCCCGAGAATGAAGTGAAAGAAGACTTTATTCTCATTTTTTGAAGGTCTTAGGTTATTCGAGTCTCTGATTAATCAGAAACAACAATAATCTTTTACAAAGTCTTACTTTGAGACCACATAATCATTCATAACATTGACATATTACATTCACACAAAAAGCCATATACCTTTTGCGAAAAGAAATATAGCTAAGTAACAAATTAGCTCAAACATGCCGCTCCTTACTGAACATGCCGACCAAATTTTTTTTCAAACATACCAGACCGTATAACAATCTGTTCGACACCCCTGTTCCGACATGGTCACCAAACCTCATCATTTCACTCTTTCACTTAAGAACTGATCCTTATCTTTCCTAATGATCATTTTTCCATTTCTCTCAGCCAAAACTCAACTCTACTGACCAAGTTTTGAACTATCAGTAATACAAAAATTTCAATAGATGTCACAAAAATCGAAATTTTAATCCTAATTATAAAATTAAACTTATTTTCAATAACTGTAAAATTAGCAATATTCTCAAATCACTTATTTTTTACAGTAATTTTCGAATTCGACAATCGCAATTTTCCAATCACGCAACCTCCTTGTTCACTTTGAACCATAAAACATAATCGATTACCTTTTAATTACAATTTCAAATACTTTATTCTTTTACAATAGAAGTCCACACGGATTCATCCCGATTGGAATTTTCTATGTTTTCTTTTTATTTTAAGGCCAACAATAACTGTAGTTATTACAGCCTAATAGTTTGAAACAGCAGTCAGTTCAAAGCGTTGAACTCTTTTTTTCATCCGAATTTTCCTTTTTCTTGACCAATATCCATTAATCAAACCATTAGCATACCACCTAGTGACCATTACTCAAAACAGTAATTTCACAAAATTTCAAGAGATGGCACACAAACCATCCCTTCACAATAAATTCACAATTTTATTCGATAATCCTAATTAAACACTTAACCTTTATCAAATCTTACCCTCTATCAAAATTTCATTTTGTCCGCAAATAGGGCATGGCGACTCACCACACCTATACACACACACATACACGTACACACAAATTTCAATCACATAAAATTAGTCTACAACAACACCCGACCTAAAGTAAACAAATACATCACATTGTATATTATTTATTCAAAAATCTCAAAAATATGCTTATTGTTTAGACGGCCTTATCCAGGATCTCCCCATCCTGAATGACTTCCAATCTGGAATGGGCCAATAAATATTTCAAAATTCTTTATTTTCTTTTGATAGAGGACGCATATAAAAGTTACCATTTTTACCCATTTTTTTCAAAAACAAGCCGACACTTAAATTCAATCATTTTTCTCAATTCTCTTTATTCAATTTCTTTACTTAAGAAATTCCAAAATTCAATCGATGTCACAACTTAACCATCTTAATTTACATCTCCAAACAAACCACCCCACGAAGTTTCCAATCTCCATGATCGACGACGACAACGAATCATCGCATCGCATCATTATCATCAAAATTATTCAATAAATCATGTTATTTATTTGCATCAAATAAATCATGCCATTTATTATTATGCATAACAGTTGCATGTTCAAGCTACCTACTTTCATCCCTTAAAATCAGCAGATATTCTTGAACCATCTTTTTAGTTCAAACCCAAATTTCTACTTAGAAATCCGGATTCTCACTGCCGGGGATGTTCGGGAAACTTTAGCCCGGGTATTTTACCTCACATCTGAAAAGATGTTAGCTAAAGATAACCAGTCTAGTTTCCAAGAATATCTCCAAGCCACTTTCTGACTCACCCCACCTAAACTGACTCACACCTGTGTGACTCTGCACAATCAGCTACTCCCTTCCAGTGGGCTTGCTTGAACAGGCAAAGGTTATAAGTAGATGCCCCAACAAGCATCCAGCAGCCAGTCTGAACACATAGTTCAGATTGGAAACTTCAATCTTCAGACACTTCAAAATTATTATTTCTTGAGATGTAAAACTGCAGACCTTTCAGGTTATCAAATTATTATTCCATCTAATAAACCAATTACATTCTCAGAAATATTGTCTTGATTATTTAAAGGCATCACTTCAGTCAAAGGGCTAGTCCTTCAGTCAATATTTAAAAGCTTCAACTTCTGATAGTCCTTAGCACGTTTTAAGGAAACTAAGATAGTTAGCTACCAGGTCTAACCTCTTCCTCGCAGCCACGGGTTATACCGTTACATGCCGACCTAACGGCTACGGACTCTGATCCTCGCAAATCCTCAGATCAAACCTACAATTGTCAAGCCTTCGATTTTCAAAGCCTTCAATTTCAAAACTACGACTAAGAAAGCCTTCGATAAAACCAACTTTAATTACATCGGCTAAAACCAACTTTAATTACCTCGGCTAAAACCAACTTTACTT
>JAIYDG010000403.1 GCA_027487625.1 Bacteroidota bacterium | reverse complement strand
TTTTGGACTCATCTGCTACGGATTCAGAGAACTTATGTTGACGATGGTGGACGGGCATTTTTAAACCAACTGGTTGCACTAGAGTCTCATTTAACAACAGAATACGAGTCTGAGTCTGAAACGGATACTGATGATGACGAAACTCAATTTCAAAAGATTGACAAATTTCAAGGAGGTGGTAATAGCGGTAACGATGGTAATGCAGGAGGGCACATGATTCTAGTTTAGAAATTGATTCTTTTTGCATTTTTACAGCATATCTTCACCCGTTATTGTTAACTTGGAAATTTTAATATGTTTGGTTAAATAATAACATAATACTAGTAAAAAATATGTGTTTCATTTAATTCTCAGTGTAGAAAAATTGCTAATCATATTTGGGAAGTACTAGTTATTAGGTCTGTTAACGTGACAACAGTGTAATGCCTCATATACACACGAGAAGAATAAGAACATTTATTTCTCTTGTGTGAAGAAGGTCTTAGAGATATAAAACAAAATTCAAAACCATTAGTTCAAGCAAAAATATTTAATACAAAGTATCCAAATGGATCATTTTCAAATTCAAATTTAGCAAGACTTATTTACGTATGACTATTACACCTTAACCATTTATGGATGAAGTGTGGCACAGACAATGTGGCAAAGAAATGACTGGGAAATGACGGTCAACCTTGCCGTAATGTTATGAACCTAATCGTGGCAGCAAATAAGAAAATTTATATCAGGCTTACCTGCGATTGGCTAAAAAAATCCTGCGATGCTGCTTTCCTCGATGACACCGGAGAAATCGAACCGAATTGATCTTGGGATCGATCTTTGGAAACGCTGATTTCCTTCTCGTATGGACGCTTCCTCGGATTTCGCGTGTTTGAAGCTGAACTTGTAGTTCCTCCGCCCCGGACTTTCGCCATCTGTAAAGGGTCAAGTAATGTTTAGGACTATTTAACGTGCAGCAATTAATGTTTTCAACATGCAATTTCACGAGCAGCATTTAAAGTTTAGAACAAATTTTATGTTTAGAATAAATATAATGTTTCAGTTCATTCAAGTTAACGATCATACGTTAACACTCGTACAACAGTGCTTCTTTTAAAGACACGAAGAAAACGTCTCCGCCATCATTGTCCTTTGCGGCGTACAAGTTGAGAGGCTCGGCAGTAGTTAGGTCTGCAAAGTTGAGCACAGTAATGGTTCCTACTCCGTCGTCAAGCAACTGGTAGAGGCCAAGATGTGAAATGAGTTGAAATCTCCGGTCCTCAACAAACAACAGGTATTTGTCGGTGTTCTTGTTCCTCACAATCAGCTTCAAGATACCAAAATGTTGACGTCGGGCAGCATCAACGTGCAGGAGAACCTGTGCCTCTTCTGCTCGGAATGAACTACCACAAAGAGTGACATGTTTGAGTATGTCGACATCTTGGTGGATCAATCCAAATGAGGAAAGGATGCTAAGTTGATATTCGGATGGGGTTGGTATCACTTTCTCTGCGCGATATTCTTCGACTTCACCAAGTCTGCGAAGCCAATTTTTAACGCCCGAACGCCTCAATTCCCTGAGAAAGGTGTATAAACATATTGTTAATAACAAGCACATATATGAACGGCACTAATAATTAAATTGAGATGTAAGTTATTGCTGATAGTGCAGTCAATAAATGTTACCTCTTTGCAATAGTAAGACAAACATTTTTGGCTTGGTTGGCTTTCGTGCTCAGCTTCCGCATCTGACCGTTCTTAACTTCAGCAATGTTGGTCTCCATCAGCATCACTGGACCGTATGCTGCATTTAATCCGGGGTAGTGCAGCAACCACAAAGTTTTTGGAGTTATACTTGATCCAAGAAACGACGGATCTTGCTTGTTCTCATCTCTAAATTTTATTTTCAGCTGTAAGTAAAAAATTAAAAAAATTATAGCACTGCTACATTGCCGTTTAAGCATAAGTGAAATGAGACACGTTTACTTAATATATTTACCTCTAAATATTCCTGCACAAGATGTGTTAGTTTTTGTGATACAGCTTCGTTGAGGATCTTGCAGCTCACAACTTCGCTGATTTGCTTCATGGAGAGATAGAGTGACCAGGCAGTACTTTGAAACATTGCGTCATCAAATCTTTTTTTGAAAAAGAATGAGCTTAGAAAACGGATGATGAGATGATTAGATGAATGGTTTCCTGGTAACTGCTTGAAGGATGGCTTGATTGGAATAATGTCATACCAGGCTTGTCGGTCTTGTCCAGTGAGCTTCGATCGGTACATACGAAATTGATCTTGAAGCTTCTTCCACGTAAAATGTTTCAGTTCGCAAAGTTTCACCAAAACCCGAGCCATATCTGAACGGAAAGCACCAGAATAAAGGTCATGGGCTAAACAGAATGCCACAGCTCCCTTATCGGTGACATGATAGTGTGGTATTCTGTTGAAAGGACTCTCAAACTTGAGGCCCCTGCTGCCCTCGTACTGACTGTCGGATAAATGGGCCAAGTCTTCAGCGTAGCTTTGTCTGTCTCTGACGTTGCCGACCTCTGACAGGATTTCTTCCACAGTCTGGCACTCAATCCTCATCTTTGTAGTCAAGTACGAAAGTGGATCACAATGTGTGATCTTTGAGAAATTTGAGGCCATGCCAAACATTGCTGCCCGCTCGAGTCCATCCGCTTGAAGTATTGAAAGTCTGACACCGAACTTTCTTCCTCGGTAAGATATGCCATTCTCCACAACAGTGGCAATTTCTTGAACCAAAGGCGCCATCGTAGTCACGTATCCGTTGGCCTGCAAAGTTTGGCTAGGAAGGATTTGTATTAGGTGATAGTCATCTGGACTTCTTCGGAGGCCGTCAACAATGTTCAGAATCCTTAGGTATGTTACGTGCACTTTGTGACGCTTCGATGTGCTACCCATGAGGTCTCTGTCAAACTCGTCCGAATACAGTTGCAAGTGAATCCCTGGTCTATCTTCCGGCGGAATAGATGCCTCGACCTCTTGATATCGGATGCTGTCTTTGTAACTTGCAATCAAGGTATCATCATACATCCGCAAGTTTTTAACGTGATCCATTTCTGCAGGAAATCCGTTGTTAACGTTTGGTTCCCAAGCACTTGATTCCAACGCTGCAAGAATGGTTGGTTCGATGCCAATGTTGTGTACCACGGTTTTTATCGATGTCCGGAATACAGGTAGTGTATTATTTTGACGTGCTTGTAGGATTGTGGTTCTTCTCTTTGCCTCAGACTCCCTCCTTTTTGCAGATGAAATAGTTGCGTCGGAGAAAGACAATGTCAGCCAGTCCTCGCTGTCAAATATTTTTTCTATAACACCATCATTTCCTGGCATAACGGACTGCAGAATTTTCTTCAAGTGGTTGCTCGACAATTTAGCCAGACGACGTAATTTTGTGACAAAGAACGTTATTTCGGTTTCAGCAAGAATGTGACAGAACTCTGCTTCGAGCCAGAGTGACCAGAATTTGCAGTCAAACATTTCTCTTTCGTCCATCTCCGTCGCAGAATCATCGTGAGTCATTTCTTCGTCTCCTTCGAAGTCAACGTCAAAGTGATCATCAGTTTGGTCTTCAACGAAGGCTTGCACTCGCAGTTGGTTTGGTTCTACAACCTGAAATACTTCTTGGTCTTCATGATAGTTTCGTTTGTGTTTTAGTAAATTGTCCGTACAACGGCCCTGTGACGTCATGATGACAATATTGCAGTTGAGATATGGGCAGGCGATCTTTCCACTCCTTGCGTGCATCTTCAGGTGCCCGAAGTAACTTTTAGATGTGAGGATCGCAGTACAATCTTTACATTGAAAAATCTTTTCTCCTGCAGGTCTTGGGTGTTGCTTTTTCAGATGGGATCTCAAACTTGATAGACAATATCTTGGTTCGTCTCCCTCTTGCCTCTCACATTCCGGACATAGGGCATTTTTGCGGACGTTTGGGTGATCTGGATAGAAAGATGCAAAAAGTCAACGCATTGCCTTATTCACACACAATATTTGTTGCACACAATATATTGCGATAAAAATAAAAGATATTGCAAAAAAAATATAATTTTGAGCCATTGATGTTTTAAGGCAAACCAAGGTAAGCACTTAACGTAATATTTGTGGTTCCTTAAGAGCTCCATGGCGCAAAAATATCTATTTATCGTAATATTGTGAGTCAAAATGTCTCTCCAAATGTTTCTGCTAATGACTGCAAGAACTCGTGTACGTAAAACTAAAAGTAGAATAAAAATTAATCTACAGTGCTAATTAAATTTTTTGGACAAGTTTCGTACCAGTGATCGAATGTTTGAAGTAGTGAACGATATTTGAGTACGTCCCTTGACACGTTGGACATTTGATCCTCGGTCTCCTTTCGACATCCATTCTGTGACATGAAGAAAAGAGGAATGTTTTTTCAAATACTAGATTATATTTCCGAAATATAGTAGCCATAAGAGGCAATTTACAGGTACGTTTATTATATGACATAAAAAGATTGTAACGTTGTCACATTTGTACATGTATACAAATTCTTTGGAAATTAACAGATTATGATACATATCTGTTATCACGTTAGTACACAAAAAATTGGAGAAATATTAGAATTCTTACAGCACTGGAACAAAATCAAGACAGCCATGAGAGGCTGATTCTACAGTTATCTTCGCATTAGATTTTTGTAAATTCAAGACTGCCATAACAGGCAGTTTCAAAATTCAATTACGGATGCTTTTCTTCAGAACGGATGCTTTTTTTCAGAACGGATTCTTTTTCCGTGCAGAGGTGGACCAATTCTTGGTGTTGGCCGGTTATACGGCATGTAGAAGAGTTCGAAGAGCTTCTGACAATGGCTTCTTGGCAGGCGAAATAGTTGGTATAGCCAGTGCCTTTCTTCCATGTAGGGACGGTACTTCTCGATGGACTCGAGGAATGGAATGCAGGTGAAGAGGCCAACCGGACTCCAAACAAGGAAGATGTACATCAGGTCTGGGAGACAATATCTGTAACATTGAAATGATGATTTAGGGAAATAATATTACTTAGCAAATTGAGCAGCATTTTATGTAACTGCAGTACATGAACTCGCATAATAAGCTGTGTAATAAAATTGCCATCACATACCTTCCGTGGTCCTCCGGTTTATGTCCTCTCATGCCGCATGACTCGCACTGGTGGAACAGGACCGGGCATGTCGGCGGCAAATGCTTTCCAACAGCACCACACAACGGGTAGTCGCAGACGAGATCTGTCGTGTTGTCGTAGCACGTCTGTTCGCGATGACCGTAGAGGCCACAGATGGTACACCTTTTTGCCAAGAACATGTTATCGCAGTGGCACCTGGAAGAGTTTGGCAAGCCGTGCGGATCTGGCCACAATTTAGCTGCATGTTGGCCACGTTCTGGTCCGACAAAGTACCATCTGTCTGTGGGCCATAGGTTGTCTAAGATAAGAAAAGCAATTTTCAGTTCACAGTTTGCCCAACATAACATTCAAAAAAATTAAGGGCGAAGAAAAGAAATCTCCTAGAGGTCTAATGGCTATAAATATTATGTCCAGTTAAAAAAGTATGTTTAGAATGTACCTGGCAGATAGTACTCGTTGATGTGGACGAAGAATCCGTGACCTGACAAAAGTTGGGTCATCCTGGTAGCGCTGTGTGCGACATACAGCCTGTCGTTCCAAAATTTCCGGGCTTCTTCTGTGTCCGACATGTCATCCACGTTTAGGTAGCACAGACGCAATGTTTCATAAGAAAACGTCCCGGTAAGATGATCTTTAGTTGGGATTTCTGCGAGACTGAAAAGGACGGATACGTAAATAAATAATGGAACACATGTGTAAACGGAGGTTGATAACTACTTAATGTCCCTAGTAATTGTCATGTGAAAGAACGGATATGAAGAAGACAGCATAAAAAAAGTTAGTTTAACTACCTGAGAAGAATTAGTTGGACGATAGGAAGGACATTTTTGTGCTCGGGAATCGCATATGCCTGGCAGTATCTCTCGACGATGATGCCTAGTCCAGCCAGAGGCAGTCTCACGTCCTAAGTTGAAAATCATTGTTAGGGAAAGTTATACTACTTTCTAATGAATTTGTTCAGTTGCACGCAAATAACAGTGGGCCTTATGAACATAAGTCGTAACAAGATTAGGAAATTCCAACCCTGACTTTGAAATAGAAAGTAACCTGAACAGCATGGACAAGTGCTTCCTGGGATAGTCGCTTCCCAAAAGTGCCACAGTCGAAGTCCAGGTTATGGCGTGACCTCGTCACATCGTGATATTTTACTTGCTTTTCGCCAACCAACTCTGCGATGAAGTTAATTCCGGTTTTCTTTGTGGCTCCCAAGAAAATCCTGTTCAGCAACTGTGAATCTACTTCGCCGTTCACAGGAAAGTCCTGAAAAGTGAGAAATCAACAATACAATAGTTATGACATGTATTTATTACATGGAACTATCCTAAAGATTCAGAGACGGTAAAACAGTGCTTACTTCGTTCAGCATCAACTTGTCACTGAAAGCAGAGGACTGGATGCAGAAGATGTTTGGATCAGCGAGCAGATCCTTTATTTTCTGAGGAACCGAACTAGGAACGTGGAAGACGAAGGCGTATCCGTTGGGTGCTCCGACCTGAAATGTTATCACTACGATATTATTACACTTATTAAAAAGTGCATGGTCACGTACAAAGTCACTAATATAGACAGCTACGAAATAATTTACTTTTTTAATGATAAATGTTACGACAGTTGCATTTTGAAGACAATTTTCTAAAACAAGGTACCTGCAGCATAACTGGTTGCTTTTTCCTCTCTGTATCGAAGGCAAGAAACCCAGCCATGATCGTGTAGTGGACGAATTCTTCGAGAAAAGGATCATCTGCTGGTACGGTTTCTCCAGGCAAAATTTCGCGCACTGTGTGCCGGAGGGTAATTTCATCGTTGGTGCTGTCAGTTCGATATTGTCCTTCTGGGTGCTGCCATCGATTCCGGAGGACACTGCGAGAACAAGTCCATCCGCGCAAGAACACCTGTTTCGGCACGGTGTCGTACGCAATGGTACGAGAAGTGTAGACATAGTCGCGATCTCGTTCTTTCACGGCCTCGTCTCTTGGAACGAACTGAGTCGACACGCGTAGCTCATCATCTGGGTGACTTGATTTTTCACCTTTCCTATTAAATTACATTGTAATCGCCAAAATTACTGTGAATAAAAACAATGTAAATATAAAGTATTCATAAGAAATTATGAAGGACAACTTACATGGCGACGTTGTACGCGTGCCAGTACGCTTCATTTGCTGGTTTCTGATACCAGGATGTTTCGAGCTGCCTTTTCTTGAGAGCCTGATGATCTTCTCTGAAATGAATGAAACAAGATATTATGTACATGCCCAGACTTTGTTTAGAAAAAATAAAATATCGAATGTATTGAAAATTTGTAAGTAGTAAGTCGTTATTCTTATTTAGTTGCAACCGGATCTGGCAAAGACATTATTCGAATGCATATTGTTACCTTTTAACTCGAACTTCTTTCAGAATGAATTTTGCTAAGGCTTCCTTGCCTTCCTTCGTCAGTGTTGAACCGTCGTCTTCCAGCCAGTCGTCGGGGATGTCAAAGCCCGAACTCAGGAAGAGATTTTTCGTAGTTCGCATTCGTTTTTCCACGGAGGTCGTGACATAAGCTCTAATCTGGAATAATTATACGACTTAAAATAAAAGTATATTTCAACAGGCATTGGCAATGACAGGGAAAAAAGTAACGAAGTACAATTACAAATACCGTAATCACAATCACAAATCCATCACCAAAATTGAAGTGGAGTTTCGGAGTAGTTACAAGGACAAAATGTTAATCATCAGTTAATACTTTCATTGTTGATGAAATGTAATTGTACTTTCGCATTACTTTGTAATTTTTAATGTCTACATGCTTATTAAGGACTAAATAAATTGGAGGGAAACAAATTTCAAACTACATGAAACAGTAATATAATGTTACAGCATCAAAAATGAAGTAAAAAAAATTACGCTTAAATAAGTCTAGATGTGATGGTAATTGACAGCATTTCAAAGATTAAGCTATACTAGATTGCCTTGAGACCATAACATAATTTTACTATAATATAAGAAAAGAAGAAAAGAAGCCAAAAATTTGAATTGCAACTTTTGTAACAGCCAAGAAAGTAAATAAGTCAATCCAGTATTCAAAAATCCTCGAGTACTGATTACTTACAAATACTATAACTTAAAGGATAAGTAAATATTTACAAAAGTTCTTACTCAAAAATGTACTCGAATACCATTTAAAGCAGGCATGCACAACATACGGCCCGCAAAAGCCTTCAATGTGGCCCTCAGAGCCCTTATTTACGTACATTTTGCTTCATTTTTTAAGTGGTGTGGTAAAATAGAAAAAAACTAAACAAATCTGGGCCGCGAATGTGTGAGCAACATTCATATGGCCCGCCATGAAATCTGACTTGTGCATCCCTGATTTAAAGTAACAAAAATGTAAAGTAATCTTGTAATTGCGTTACATGTCGAAAACAAGTCAGGAAGGAGATAAATATCAATACCTATCAAACACTAAATTACTAACAGACGCAAGATGTAAAACATTAGGAAGTAGTAGGATTAATAATTACGTTAACGTACCTGGTCCTTTTGAAGCCGGAAGAGGCCCGAAGATTCATTCCTCCACGGGACCTGAATAACGACCGTTGGAGTGCGAAGGATCGCAGCAAATTTGGCGACGTCATCGACGTAGTTGTCGACAATTTTCCTCCAGTTCTCGCGGGAGTTTGTGATGAGTTTCGTGAGACCACCAACGAAGATGTGCTTTCCGGTGAGGGAAAATGGTTCAACGAGCCTTTTGAGGAGGTCGTCAAGACCTTGTGCCGAATCGAAATAGCGATGCCTGAAAGAGACAGACATGAAGTACAACATTATTCAGCATTCAGCATTAAATAGTGGGTTCAAATACTAATGCAGTAGTAATGGCCACAGTAGGTTCACATAATAAAAAGTGGAAACTAAATCTGTAATCATTACTAGGTTTAGAAGCTAATGTCATTAAAGGATGAATGCTGAATGAATTATAAACTACCAATTTATAAGTAGTAATCATTAATAAAGTTGAAAGATAAAAGTTGCGTAAAAATTCTGTACTTACGTAACGAAATCGTGTTGTTTGAACGGCAAGTGTTTAAAATCGGTAGATCCAATGAGTGTGGTCATGTCCTTGAACCTGTGATGCCTTAAGTCGAGGTCTACTGGTTCCCTGCAAAAAGAAAGTTTCAAATTTCAGGATATGGCAAGAATGGGAATATGTTCCGGAAATAACGACAAAGTGAAATGAATCCAAAAATTAAGATTAGCTATTATTGTTGTTGTATGAAGTCGACACGCTAAACTGCAATTTTTTAATTGAATAATAGGAAATTACAATTAATAACATCAAAGTTGATTACCTCATCTTCACCACCTTGATCCTCGATTTCAATTTGTGCGGAGTTGATCGCGATCTACCCATTGTAATTCGAATGCTATTAAAAAGCAATTCTAAAAACGCACTTACAGATTCAAAACAGCACAACACTGACGCAATCCAAACAAGTTTAAATTACAGTAATTACCTTGTACAATAATTCACGGAAAGTTGTTAGTAAGAGTAAAAATTACTAATTATTACAACTTAGTAAATTAACAACGACCTTCGCATGAGAAAATACAAGCGGAAATGGAAAAAAGTGGCGCATGAATTTCGTCAAGTTGTTACCAAAGTACTTCGTGTACTTGTTTCACTTAGGCACTTAGGTTAGCGTAGGTTAGCAAGTAGCGTTTAAGGAGAAAAAATTTTTTTTTCCTTTTTTTGACGCGCGGCAACTTAGTGGACAAAAGACGACCATTCAATTTCATAAATAAATAGACGTGTTCCAAG
Source organism: Bacteroidota bacterium (assembly GCA_027487625.1). Lineage (GTDB taxonomy): Bacteria > Bacteroidota > Bacteroidia > UKL13-3 > UKL13-3 > CAISCU01. The sequence continues at coordinate 10,072 of JAIYDG010000403.1, read as the reverse complement.
CCATTGGTGAAATTAGGAAATCATTAAAAAGGTTATGCTCATTAAAAAATTGTAATAGTTTGGAAATAATATTAAGTTATTTAAAAAACATTTAAAAAAATTCGCAATAATGTCAATGAAGATAAATAATTAAATTTCGTCAAGTTTGTGGAAATGATAAACGAATGTTACAAACAAATAAATAACAAAGGATTTTGACGATGTTTTCGTCCCCCAATTTTTTTTGAGGAGTTTATAAAAGCCCATTGTGTTTTTTACGTGTAAACCTTCCCACATGATCAGGACCAGAAATGGAAATGAAATTTCTTCGGGAATATTCCTGCAAGGAAGAGATCATTCCAAGACTTCTTCTCTTCACCTCTTCACCTGCTGACTACATCACGAAAAGGTTACTCCTAGCAACAAGGCTAAACTGCTCAAAGTGTAAGTGTCCATTTTTACAAGTGTGTTTTTAATCCTGTGTTTTTCCGTACATTATTTACTTATAATAGTAGAAATATCGAAGTAATATTGGCAAGACTTAAGTTATCAGTGCCAGCAGCAAAATGGAAGAATTGGGTGACAAGTTGCACCCGATCATCGTGAACAAGAACGTCGTCCAAATGAAGGAAGCATTTCTCCGTGGGATTGCAACAACTGAAGAGGAAAAAACCGAGGTAATCCTTTTATTTCAAATATCCTAATCGTGTCTCATTGGTACCAGATTTGGCTACTAGTAGTGAATTTGGCTACTTTTCAGGTCAATTTTTGACCAAAATTTTGCGTTCGCAACATTTAGTTTTAGCTACTTTATCGGCCACTTTATGAAATGTAGAACTTTGCTTGAAAAGTGTTAATTTGTTTTACAAAGTATTAATTTAGGCAACTTATTAATAGTTGACAACAAGTGTAGCTAACGTTTTTTTATAACTCTAAAGTAGGAAAAATTTACTATTTTGAACTGAGAGCAATACCAATTGTCTAGTTTGCATCAAAAGTTGCTACTTCATCAAAGAAATGAACGAGTTTTAAAACCTTAAAAGTATTTATTTATAAAAGTATTTTACTCACATCCTTAGATATGTGAAGGACTCCGAGTCGGAAAGGTGTACCAAATGTCGTGGCTCATTCCAAAGGCCGATGGAGAACTTCGAAAGGTGTACGGCCTCCTGAAAGTGGACTGGCATTGCCAAGATTTCAGACAGTTCTGGAATCATATGATTACATCGCATTATATGATGGCCCAAGGTGTAACGTACGGTGTGGCCCAGTTCAATCCAAAAGTTTGGCGGGGACTTGTCGACTTCCACCAAATATGGAAAATCCAACGATTTCCTAGGAAAGATTTCGAAAAGATCAGGTAAATATACTTTATATTTTTTACTATTAAATTAAAATTCTATGTTTACATTTGCTGCACTGTGAAGACAAACCTCCGTATGATTGTTGCAGGTCTTACTACGGCATCGAGGACATCGTCAACGGACCAGCAATTGGTGCAGTTCGTCTTTGTCCGGACAAAGGACACGATACAAGTAAATTTAACTTAATAAGAGTACGATTTAAATTTAAACTGAAATGAGTACGGATATGGCACATTATAAAATCTTTTATTTTAACCTGTACAGGTGAGGACACCTCCGAAGACGAGGACACGGGGACAGAGAACCCCATGTACGACATCAGTTTCTGGTGCGATCCAAAAGGAGACAAGGAACCGGATTTGAGAAAAGGGGCTGTCAAGCGGGCCCGATATATTTGCTCTGACGAAATGAATCAACTCAAGAATTTTCACATTTTCGACAGGAGAGAAAGACGGGAGGTAAAAGCGATTTATGATAAATGCTGTTTGATAGGCTGGAGCACAGTAAGAATTGTTTTGTCATTTATGTCTTAGGTAGCAATGAATTAACTGTACTTGTGAAATTTGTTTTGTTTCAGGCTTTTAAAGCCAACAATGTCGGCCAGTACCATTTTTTGGTAGCAAGACGTCCAAACACCAGTGGAACGCACTTCACAGCTTGTGCATTTCTTAGGCAAAAGTTGGAGACTGACGGAGACAAGCTGAACGGGAACGTCGCATCCTACCTGTACCTGTTTGGAGGGCAGGTCCTGTATCCCAGGAGCGAAATTAGGAAGTGCGACTTCGTGGTGACGTCCTCTGACTTGCTGCACATGGCCCCCGTAAAGGAAGAGACGTTCAGAAAAGTCTGTTGGGCGATCACACAGATGACCACGGAACCACATGGCAGTACCTCTGAAACGAGTAGCGCAGAAGTTGACTACAACCTGTCTGAAACTGAAGGTAAATTATTACACTTTATATTTATTGGTATACTGTCTTTTCTATTTCGATAACTTTATTTAATACATGTATAAACATATTGCAGGCTCCGAAGGTGAAGAGACCATGCAAACCGGAAACCAGACACCGGAGTCATCCGTCGAAAGTTATGTGTCGCAGAGAAACCCGACTCCGGACTCTGATCTCGACCGATACATCGATGCTCTTGTTGAAGCTCATGTCGACGACATGATTATTGGACAACAAATAGAGCTGTTGCGATGGAATCCCATTTCCCAGAGATGGGAATAATTATGAAGCTAGCTGCTGGCACTGAAGTTCTAAATTGCCTACCATGGCATAATCATATCCTAAACTGACCAAAGTTCAATACTAATGACTGCAATGTCATTTGTTTAATGATGTGAAATAATAACCGGTGTTAAAAATATACCTTTCAGGTATCGGACTCGATTTCTCGATTAACGGTGATTCAATTTCAAGATGGCTTTCATTCCATACAACTACTCAGCCGAGGGTGAGTGTGATATTTGTAATAACAAGTTAGGCAGTTTATTGTTAACGAAAATTGAAATGAAATTTATTACAAATACCTATTAAATTCGTGTACCTTAATTTCAGAGCTTCGAAGGATCGATGACACGGTTGAAAGGTGGCACGAGGTAGTCACTCACGCTGACGCCGTCGTGGGGAGGATAAGAATGAGGCTGTTCAAGCTCGAAGAAGCACACAGGAATGGAAAGGAATTCTTCAAGTGAGTTATGTATGAATTGAAGCCAGTTATGACTGCAACTGTTATTAATTACTTTCCTACCTCCTCAAAAAGGTCCATTTTTAAGTGAATCATATTCTTGCAGATTCAAACTCAGCGAAGACAAGTTCTGGAAACTCGAGAAGGACAACGATGACCACATTCGAAAACGCTTGAAGTTCATCCGTAAGATCAAGATCTTCGAACAGGACTACCGAGAGGACCGCCAGAAGATCCTCAGACAGTTACGCCTTGCCAAGACCCGTCTGGACCAGAAGAAGGCACACCAAGAAAAGGCAGTCTTCAAGCAGACTAAAGCAAAGGCAGGCTATCTCTAAGTTTCAACAGATGAGAAATAATGAAAAATTGCAGCTGATAGCAAAGGTCTTTTAATCAAGTAATAAATTACATACTACAATGTTTGTATCGAGTAAATCAAATGACCCGGTTTTTATATGCAAAGATGCTGAATCTGACTTATTTTCGCGATAGCTTAAGTAACTTAAATTATGGAAAATTATTATATGAAAATTTTGAAAATCAACTTGTCAAATTTTGTCACATCAATTATACTTAGTCATGAAAATTGTTATCATTAACAATTCAAAACTGTAACGAATCAATAAAATGTGTAGCGTTCAAATAATGTTTATTAATTTTTTTCTCAGAGTAACAAATCATTGCTACAATGTTACGTAGATTTTGTAAGGTTTGCATTATTTGGGAAGTTGTAGTAGGTTAAAGGGAAACATTTGTTTGAAAGTTGAAGTGGAAAGTCAGGAGGTATCTACGTTGCAGGGGCACCATGCACGACTCTACTTGCCTTGCATGAAACTTGTATTGCAAAACGTGATATTTGCAAATTTGCAAATATACCTGAAACATATACTTCCTACTTCGTATTACTTCCTATAACATTTTAGCATACAAATTCCTCCTCTGTTAAAACTGGTATTAATACATGCGCAAATTCGTGGTATAAATTTGGACGGGTGAATTTATTATTTATCAGTGATAGACACAGAATACAAGAAGATGGAACGTCTCCCTGCTTTGAATCAGCGTCTTGTGTAAGATAATTTCAATTGTCACTAAATTTTTTTAAAGTAATATTGGGACACTAACCAAAAATCGTACAATGTGATCATTTTTAAAGGGCACTAAGGGCAGAGCTCCAGTCATCACCTACAGAACAGCGGAGATTACAAATTCTCATTGAAATAAGGTCGACACTCGAGGTGTGTACTTATAATCAACCCATGTCCTAGTACCTCGAATGCGAAATAAATAAATTTACTTTCGTATTTCGCTTTTGGTATTTGGACAGGGACACAAGTTGATTAAATGTAACCCAGGAAATTAGGGACATCCGAACAGCTGATATTGAAAGGGTTCAGAGGGAGAACACAAACATGTCTATTGCCCTGGAGAAGCTGAACAGGATTTATGGACCTCGGGAGCATTAAAAATATGTAAGAAAACGTAATCAGAGGTAAATTTCATTGTCAAAGAGGTAAAATAAAAGTACACCATTGAAACTTTTTTTATGCAAACTTTTATTTAATAGTCTCTGTATGAGCGTAAAAAATAATTAGTAATAACCAGGAAAAAAATTGCACTAGGCTACTCTGGGTTCAAAATGTCGTGGCAAGCAACAAGACAGTTAATATAGTGCCTGCCACCATCGTCCGGGTAAAGCTCTTCAATTTGACGAAGCACAGTGACATATTCTGGATCTCTTATGATTTCAGACAAAAAATTCCTCTTCAATTCTTCCTTCATCCGTTTCACCTTCCTTTCTGCCCTCAAACGGTACCCCGGGCACAAGTACAATGACGAATACTCAGTCTCACGCCGGGGAACGGCCTCAACATTGAAGAGAGCCTGTCTTGGCCCTTCAAATTCCAAGTCGTCCACTTCGTCTCCCTCAACGTCAGAGTTCTCCGGCGTCTCAACTTGAGTCAAGACATCCTTTAATTCCAATTCCCATTTCTTTATTTGTTTGTCACACTCTGTCGTCTCCAGATTCAATTTCTCCAGCTCCATGTGCTCCATAGTAATTAATAGTAGTAGTCCCAGTAACTGTGTAGTAAATTTGTACAATGTTGAATAAAAATTGTATTCGCATGAATGCGATGTAAAAGAGGTCACGTTTGCTCAAAAATTATTAAGCACAGATGCTTACTGCATGTAATTTGCAACATGCCTACTGCATGGATTTTGCAACTAGACCCACCACACCTTACTAATGCAGTTGTGACCCACGATGTCGCACGGACGTGCTTGAGATAACTGTAGAGATAACCGTCATGAACAAACTATGCACGCAAGCAAAAGACGTTAAAAATTTTAAAATATTTCATGGGCGGGAAAATAATGACCTGACAAAACCACCACCTTTCAGTTATAAATGTCCTCAATGTTCATATATCTAAAGACCAAAAATAAGTTTGAAGTCATGTGTAGTTGAAACCACAATGTTTATTTATCACAAACTTACCGAGCGTAAAAATGTGAACATAATTTGGTGTCAAATGTTGAGTAACAAGGACGAAATTAATATTACAATTTGTCTACGTATCATAATGTACAAGTACATAAGAAGGTTTAACAAATTTGAAGTTGAATAGGCAAAGTAAATTATCACAAATATTAAGGAAGACATGACCTGTAGGGACGAATAAGTCATGATATGATATGAAGCATGTTAAGCTCTGTATCAGTCGGAAAAGACCAAATATGATATGAGATGATATGAACCATGGTAGGCTCGGCATGACCAGTTACGAATATTTAATGTTGAGATGAGATGAACCATGGCAGGCTCTGCATGACCAGTAACGAATATTTAATGTTGAGATGAGATGAACCATGGCAGGCTCTGCATGACCAGTAACGAATATTTCAATTCCAACCGTCTTCTTTGTCAGCTGCGTTGTCTGCGTCTTCCGAAGGAGGTAGTGGTAGTGGCGGAGGACCCTGTTTGCGTCGTGACATACTACATTCAATAGTTGCCTTCATACAGGCGCACATACCCCTTCTGTAATAAAAGTTAAGAAAGATGTAACTGACAAGCAAATTATTGGTTAGGAAAATTTTGCATAATGAAGGTGTCCGGAGAAGGTGTTTAAAAACATAAAGTAAAAGGTACAATAAATAAACATACTCAAGACTCAAATCCGGATTAGTACTTTAAAATGCTACTACCAGTCTAAAATAAGTAATAATGATAGTAACTCTACAAAATTTTACTTGGGAGCATGACGAACGACAAGAACTGGATGGACGTTGTTGTTGTGGCAGGTTTCGCACAACGCGAAATGTTTCAGATAAGATTTGCCCCTAGGGCACAGGGGGTTGGCGTACATAGGAGACTTTTCAGGAAGTTTGATGTCCAAGAGTGCTTTGTCTGCGTCTTCGCAAGGAATCATTGGTAGTGGCGGGAGACCCTGTTGGCGTCGTGACGCACTACAGTCAACAAGTGCCCTAAGACAGTCGCAAATGCCCAATCTGTAATCAAAGTTAAGAAACACGTAACTGGGAAGCAAATGACATAATTGGTTAGGCAAATTATTGGCGGATCAGTTGTTCAAACACATAACGTTACCCTCATGTTTGTTTTCAGAAAGGTACTTCAGCATCAAATCAGACCAAGTACGTAAATCGGTTATTGCAAATGAAAGTAATTTAATGAGCGTCAATAACAAATACTTGACAAAATTATACCTGTAGAAATAATGATGAACGAGACCAACTGGATGGACAGAGGAATTCTGACAGATCTCGCAGCACGAATAGTGCTTCAGGAAATGACGGCCATATACTCGGCAAATAGGGTATTTGTACAACGAAGACATCGCAATAACTTGGCTGTAATGTAGAAAAAATTCATATTACCAGATGGAATCAACTTGAGCCGTAGGAAATAAAGTCTGATAAGTGCTTCACATTTAATGACAACAATGGCTTATACTTTATTAGAAGTACCTGAGGACACGAATTATTTAAAGTTGAGGATGAAGTTGAGAAGGTGCCTGCGGCGACGTGATTTGAATATTCCGGCGAAGAAGTTCACTCAGATGCTGAACGAGGAAGCAGTGCTTCGTAATTTCCAACTGTAAAAGAAAATGAAGCAATTCTTGAGAGCTGCTAACATAGCTTACAACGGCAGGATCGAGCGGACTAGCTCCTTCAGGAGCAGTCCGGAGAACTTCGAAAGCCGATTGCAGTTCAAGGAGGTACGTGTATCGCTCGGTGGCAACGTCTGTGCCGTTCAACTTTTTGATGCAAAGCGTGAACTTTTCTGTAAAATTTTTGATATATTTTGGCAATTCAGACATGTCACGCCTCGACAAAGGAGAGAATAAAACAAGAGTTCCTTAGGAATTGAGGACTTACCGCGTGAGAAATAAGTAAATAATGACCTCAAAACACACTATAGGAAATATAAACAAAAAGCAATCCAAAGACTTCTAAACGTGACACAGATATCTAGAGCTGCGTTGCATCATTTTTGTTTCACCCAACCAACGTAATTTCTTTCAAAACGCAATTGTCGCAACGTAGCAAAACCTAATAATGCCAATAAAAATTGGGGACCTAAAATAAATTACATGTAATGACGTTCAATTTATGAAATGATTTGTACCTGTTTTTTCAAAGAAAAATGCTTACCCAAAAAGTACGGGAAAAAGTAAATTAATCTTCCGGTGGTTGAGTATAGTTAGGGCGACGAAGAAGAAGATGAAGATGCTGAACGTAGATGTTGAATCTTCTTATTTCCAATTCAAATAGGTTGTCCAGAAAAAAACGACAGGTGTCAACAAAGCTCACAACAGGGGGATCGTGCGGACGAGCGCCTTCTGGGTCAGTCACGAGTCTTTCAAATTGAAATTGAAGTTGAAGGAGTAACGAGAATCTCTCTGACGTCCTGTTGGTCCTGTTTAAATTTCGAAGACAACTTGTTAATTGATTGACAAAATTATTTACATATCTGGGCACTTCAGACATTTTCTTGCCATCGTTAAGAGCTAACTACACTTAGAGAATGATGCAATTAAAGTAAAGAAAACAAAAACAAAAACAAATAGGCGACATACAAAGATTTCTAAACGTGCATAATCAGACACAGGTATCTATAATATATTAATGCAAACTTAAGGTTAGGGCTCTTCAATAATTGATGACATGAAATTTTAAAACTTTCATTGAATAATGCTTACCCTCAAGGAATGAGTAGCAAATTAAAGATGTAGTTTTAGGTAACGAATTAAAAACAGACATGAGACAGACTGTTTAAGAACATTTAAATCATTGAGTAATGTTGTCCAACTTCTGCAACCTCTTGATGCGCAGAGAAGTGGCCATACTATGAAAACGTTCGGCCAAATCAGCCCTGTTTGAAGACACAGAGACACGTTCACACTTTTCACAGACTTCAATCTGCTCGTTTATTACTTCGTCATTGTCCGGAAGCGAGAGTTTCTCGAGTTTTCCAATGTTACTTTGTAACAACCACCTAAGTAGTAACAGATCGTATACAGTTTTAGTACGTCTCTGGTCACATAATTGTAAATAAGAATAGTTCAAACGGCCAAGGATTTCATCTCGACGAAACTCAATGTCTTCAATTCCGGCCATATTATAGATGATGAAAGAATCGATGTAAAAAGGAAGAAAATGATGTTGCAAACTTAGCGTGTGGCAGCAGCCGCTTGACGCCTGACGCGAATGCGATGCCTGCGAAGAAATCCGGAAACAAACTTCAGAGAAGAACGAATTTCCTCCGCATCGGCAACGAGCTTCGCATCGTACTGCGCGCAGACCTCCTCCTGAATTGCTTTGACGTCGGCGTTGTCCGAGATGGGCAACTTCATGAGCCTGACAAAGAGGCGCTCCAATCGGTTCATAAAGGTGGTCCGCACTTCGTCGCTGTAGTCACGGTCCGGGTCACTGACACGGACCAACCAGAACCTGAAGTAGAAGACAATGTTAATGAATCATTAATTAATGTAGGGAGGTTATGTGTATTCAATATAGTTAAAACGAATAACTTCAATGTACCTGATGCTCTCAAAAAGTCGATCTCGCTCCCGTTCGATATCCTCACGGATTTCCTCACGGGTTCTCCTAATCATACGATTGTTTCCGGACATTTTATATCTTTCTCAATAATTTAAGTTTTCTGTCCGGATTGTAAGAAAGTGAAAAGGAAAAGGAAACAAAACAACTCTTTATAAATCTTTGCTCCTGTGTTCAAACCCATAGATTTCAATGAAATCATTAATAATTATGTACACATTTATTCGAATTATTAGCTATCTGAATTGCCAAACGACAATCTGGTAGTTTGCAATAGCCGGGGGTACTTGCATGAATTTGGCAAACGAAAAGCAATTATTTTTCTTGGTTGCTGATCAACAAACTGTGATTGAACTACAGCCGAATTCGACAATCACGTTGTTTGCAACAGCCGGGGTTATTGTTGTCAAGTTGACGATCAAATTAATATTTGTTTTGGGTTGCCAAACGACAATCTGGTAGTTTGCAATAGCCGGGGGTACTTGCATGAATTTGGCGAACGAAAAGCAATTATTTTTCTTGGTTGCTGATCAACAAACTGTGATTGAACTACAGCCGGATTTGACAATCACGTTGTTTGCTACAGCCGGGGTTATTGTTGTCAAGTTGACGATCGAATTAATATTTGTTATGGGTTGCCAAACGACAATATGGTAATTTCCTTAAGCCGGTGGTACTTGTATCAATTTGTCGACCGACAAATTAATGTAAATCTGGACGCCGAGCGCATTATAAAAAAATTCAGTTTATCACTCATCAAATTGAGATTTTTAAGTCACATTTGTATAATTCGAGTCGATTAACAGCTCAAAACGTCAAACTAAGTCGTATAACGGCAACAAAGCCGACAAGTCGAATGGATACTCGCCTTGAAGTTTTACAGTGAAATTAACCCCTGATGAGGCGGCTTTTGCTGTGCTCATATTTGTACTTAAAGTTGTCTAGTTGACTTCCAC